>CAYQMI010000005.1:0-27413 GCA_964418575.1 uncultured Glaciecola sp. | reverse complement strand
TTTTTCGCTCCTTTGCGTTGAAAACCTTAAACCCAATAGCCACGGAGCATTAATAGCTATCCAGCTGAGTGTTATGGGCGGGGCGATAGCAATAAATTCGTCTAACCAAACTAATATGAGAGACGACAATTTTTCAGGATACTTTTCATTGCCAAACAAAAAGTCTAACCCTAAAGCGATTGGGGAAAATAACAGCGCACCTATCAGCCCCGAAATAAAGAGCTTAAGCCAAGGGTTTTGCTTATCAAAGTAACTACTCTTGTGAAACAACACATGGCAATAAACCAAAATCACGATGGGCCCCAGCGTTTGTAAGACCCAAAGCATTAGGTGAAAAGCATAGTGCGATTGTTCATTTGTGGAGACAAATGAAAACACGATGCCAAGGAAGGTGGAAACTCCGAAAAAATAGTATTGGGGCCGAATTAAGCCAAAATCAAATTGCTTGTTCACGATGCCCTTTCTCAAAAATGCTACTCAAACGCCAATTAAAACTATTGCCCACTGGTGTAAAAGCATGCCCATTCATACAAAACTAAAAACTAATCATAACGATCAAGGCTATGATCACACAACACTTACATCAAGAGTAATTACATCATGAAAACAGTTTTTGGTTATTTTATCGCATTTTTACTTATTGCATTAAGCAATACCGCGCTTGCCGAAGGATACTTTTTGCGACCTGTGTTTGGTATCAGTCAGCTGTCTGATACTGACGGACAAACGCAAGATATTGGGGCAACAAACGGGAATCTAGATATTAGTGTAGATGGTGGATTTAATGCAGGACTGGGTTTTGGATACCACTACAACAACAATATCGCGGTTGAAGTTTTTTGGGAATATAGAACCAACGATAGCGAAGCACTTATTGATGACGGCACATTTTTCGAAGAGGGTAACTATGCGTCAAACATCTTCTATTTAAATGGTTTTTACTTCATTGAAAACGAAAGCTCTTGGTCGCCATACGTAGGCGCAGGTGTTGGTTACGTGCAAGAAATCGATATCGACTTTGAACAAAATGGTGCTGAACTCTCGTATTCCGACAGCGGCTCAGTTGCCTATCAGTTGTTTGCAGGCCTTGATTATAAATTTAGTAAACACCTGCTAGCCAATGCTGAAGTTCGCTACAGCAGCGTATCGGTGGGCACACTAGAAGGTGAAGAAAACATCGGCAGTATTGATGATTTAGATTACACGCCAATAACATTGCAAATTGGTATTAAGTGGCTTTTCTAATACAGTTTGCCACGCAATACAGCAACGCTCTGAGGAAGTGCCCGACGGTTATTTAATACTGCGTAACATAATTTATGTTGATTGGCCGTCGAGCGCTTATAATGACTCTAAATTTCCCTCACCCAAATATTTCTAAAGCTGTTGGCACTGCCATGATCTTGCAGCTTTATTGGCAAACAGCCATGTGGATAGTATTTAGGCTCGCCTATCCATTCTGTTTGGCCTTTCAGCGCGATATTGTTATGCACCAAAACGCCATTGTGAAGCAAAGTTAAACGTGCTGGCGCTAAGAGCGCTTCGCCATCAAAACGAGGGGCCGTATAGATGATGTCGTATGTTTGCCATTCTTCTGCAGGTCGCGTTGCATCCACTAAAGGGATGAATTGCTTATAAACCGAAGCCGCCTGTCCATTTGGATAAGTGCTATTTTCGTAGTTATCAAGGATTTGTATTTCATAGCGCGATTGCAAAAATACACCGCTGTTTGCCTTGTTCTGTCCTTCTTTTTCTTCTTCGAGCGCGGTGCGCCATTCAATATGCATTTGCACGTCACAAAAAGACTGCTTGCTGTAAATGTAGTCTGCTCCAGGTGTTACGCGCATCGCGTAGGGCGTACTTTCCCATTTGGAGTCTTCACCGTTTTTATCTTCCCAAGCATCGAGCCCGTTGCCATCAAACAAAATTATCGCATCAGAGGGAGCTTGATTTGGCATAGCCTCTACTTTAACTGGAATGGGTTCCCAAACCTCAGTGAGCTTTGATTCTTCGATTTGTGCTTGGGTTACATCAGCAAAAGCCATGGTAGAGGGCAATACTATGAACAACATCGCAAGGCTATTTTTGAATGATAAATTGATAAAAAATTGATTTGACGAGTGCACTAAAGCTACTCCCATAAAAGTCTAAAGATAATGCTCGTTAAAAAGCGTTTTGTTTTTAGCTCAGGGCAATAACAGACCCTATCTTATTGCGCAGTGAGCCACTTTAATGCTTGGCCTGCATCATGAAAGTTTTGTATTTCACCATGAATAAACCAGTTGCCCACTTTGGCTGCATACTCTTGCCACTTTTCGTTACCCAAAATGGCAATTTTATTAAACTCGCTACCGTGACTCAGACCAAGTTTTAGATCGTCCCAGGCAGCTCTAAATTCCCAGCCCTCTAGCTCAGAGGCATCAAAGAACAAATTGATTTTAGGCTCACGTACGCCCTTAACTGCCGACTCCACCAAAGGCGTAATTTTTTGGTAGTCTGCATGACTAAGTTTACCCACCGCCTTAATATATAAATAAGACTCGTCGTTGATTCTTTGCATGCCAATCGACAGGCCGTGTTTGATATCTTTTGTCATAAAAGAGCGCCCCAATTTCATTGCTTAATAATTTATCGCATACTCAAAGTATCAAAGCAAACGATTGAGCTTTACGTTATTTTTAATAATAGGAATGATTTTTCCTGACCGACTTTATTGTTTGCAGTAATAAAAAGGTTTGCAGTAACAAAAAAGCCCTAGAAAGACGCTAGGGCTTTGTTATTGCTTAGCAAGAATTAGAACGTTGCCTGTACGTCAAAGTAGTAGCTACGGCCTAAATCACTGTGCGCGTCTACAAAATACCCGAATGAACCATCTGCTAAGGGAGCGCGTTCGTCGGTTAAGTTACGTACGCCTAAACGCAAGCGAGTACTCACATCAGCAATGTCTAAACGATAATCCACAGTGGCGTTATACGTGGTCATCGACGGGATGATGTAGCGAGTGCCATCGTCCAAGGTCAAATCTGAATCGTAGAAACTGCCAATTTTATTTCCGCTCAAAGAAGCTCCAAAAGCGTCTTTTCGCCAACTCACACGAGCTGAATGTCGTTCGTCTTGATTACCATTTTGACCAATCAAATCGGCAAAACCTGCGATCGGGAAGCTAGCTGGCACTAAACCTTCTTCCTGTGCTTCAACTAATAGTAAAGACTCCCCACCCGCGGCTTGTTCGAATTTATCAATAAACGAACCATTGTAGCTAAATTTAAATTCACCAAATTGGGTATCAATATCGTAATAAAGCGCGATGTCATAGCCAGCTAAATCTCGGGTATCTAAGTTTAAATACCTATCGTCAATAAACTCAATATCACCTGCTGGACAAATACCGGCAGCTAAATAAACTGCGCTTTCACCTTCACCGGCCGCTTGTCTGCTTACAGCAGGGTTAAATGTGCTGCCAGCGCAGTTGCTAATACCCGCTTGTAATCTTAAGAATAGGTCGAGTACGGTATGATTTTCCTCGCCAAACAGCCCAATCGTGTTTTCTTTCTCAATCGACCAGTAATCAAAAGTAAAAGTAAGGTTGTTGGTAGGCGTTAATACAAAGCCAATCGATGTATTGGTTGACTCTTCTGGCTCTAAATCGTCGCTACCTTGAGCGATCCGCTGTACTGAATTGACACAGTCGAGTGTGGTTTGGTTAGCATCGCCGCCATTTTCAGCGGCATAAAGACAAGCAAAGTCGGTGCGAGTGTTGTTTCGTGCAACAATACTTTCGTTAATCGTCACCAAGTTAGGCGCTCTGAACGCTTCTGACCAAGACCCTCTTAATAAAAACATATCGGCAGGTCGCCAGCCAAAGGCTAGCTTACCTACTGTGGTATCGTCTACATCGGAGAAGTTTTCATAGCGAATCGCAGCTTGAACATTCAACGTTGAGTGCAGGGGCAGATTAAACTCTGCGAAAAGTGATGTTACGTCGCGCTCGCCCTCGCTGTCAGGACTTGGACTAGAGTTCACCACATCAGATACAAAGGGATAGGTATCCCCTTCATAATCGGTATAACGGATAGTCCCATCTAGGCGGTCATCGCGGTCATCAACAAACGATTCTTCTCTGTATTCAAGTCCCATCACAAATCCGACTGGACCAGCAGGCAGAGAGAATATTTCAGGATGAGCAAATTTAACATCAAACGTAGTCAGTTCAGTTTCGTTATCGCGGCGTACATCCACCAGAGCCCGTTCAATGTTGGAGTTTTCAGTGCCTGTGAACGGGTTATATGCGGCAGGTGTGGGGTCAAAAAGTGCCTCTGCTATGAGCAGGTTAGATACGCGATTACGCGTAATATCTTCTTTTGTTGCTTTTGAATAGGCTAAAGCGGTTTCCCAACTCCAATCCCCAAACTCTCCTCTAAAGCCTTGTAAAATCCGATAAGTATCACCGTCGTTATCAACAATACGAGGAAATTCATCAAAGCGGTAATTGTCGATTTGCAGCTCTAGGCCTGAGCATGGCACATCATCTCCAATTAGCGACGAATCTAAGCGGTTAGGCGAGCCACAGGGACCGAGAGGGTTGTAATAGTTGCTCGCGCCCACCCTTAAGGGTGATGTGCTGAAAGGCGAAGCACCTTGGCGAAATAAGTTGGTTTCTGATTGATAGTAAGAAAGTTCGGTAAAGCCCTCAACGCCATTGGCAAATTCATGATTAACAAATACAAACAAATTGTGGCGGCTTAATTCAGAACTTAAGTCGCGATTGGCGTTGAGATTGCTCCTGAAAGTACCCTGCCCATCTACCCCACCGCAGGTTGTAGCGTTAATTGTGTATTGGCAACGAGGGTCGCCTATGGGGTAAGTTTCAAACTCGCCTGCGCTGTCGGTGATAGTTCCTCTTAAGCTTGCCGGTGCGCTATCAACAATGTCGAACTGGCCAAAAATAGAGTTGGCGCTGTCGTTGCGCCATGCAGAAATACCAAACCAAAGCGAGTCTTCTGGCACGCGATCGCTCAAATCAGCATTAGCCCAGCGCGGATCGTCTTGTGAATTTACGCGGTCTCTTGCATAAAAGCTGTAAAAAGCACTGACATTGGTGCGACCATCATTAAAGTCTTTTCCCCATTCTAAAGTAATGGTTTGGTCATCGCGTGGGGTATTGTCGTGTTCGGCCCAGCGCCCTGATACTGTAAAGCCAACAAAGTCAGATTTGAGAACGTGGTTGACTACCCCTGCAACTGCATCTGCACCATATATTGCAGACGCGCCATCTCTGAGCACTTCCACCCGATTCAAACCATGCACCGGTATAGTATTTACGTTTACCGAATTTACAGGCACAAAACTTCCGCCCACTTCTTCTGTTTGATAAGAAGCTGAGTTAACCAAGCGACGGCCGTTTAACAACACTAAAGTATTGCCAGTACCCAAATTACGCAAGTTATAAGTACCTATGTCGCCTCGCGCTGAGTTAACGCCACCGCTTATATTGGCAGCTTCAGAAAAGAAATTCTGACCATTTTCAGGGATTAGCTGCAAAAGCTCATCAACTGAATCTAGGCCTAAATTACCTATTTCCTCAGCCGAGATTACTGACACTGCAAGCGCCTCAGCGACCGGCCCACCTTTAATATGAGTCCCCACAACCGCTATTTTTTCAATCTCTTCATTTGGCACTTCATCGGTATTTTGAGCGAGCGCTGAACATGACAAAATGGCGGCAATTGATGCAGATATGAGCTTAGGTGTAAAGCTTGGTTTTATAAGTGTGTTGGGCATATGTAACCTTCTTTTTATTCTTATGCATGTGTGTGTTTGCATAGGTCAAATGGACGGCAAAGGTGCTCCTTGCTTATAGCTTGCCGCGTGCAAGTAAATACCTTGAAATTAAACATATGTAGGGATTGTGGAAAGCTAATTTTATTGAACGTGACGTGAAGAGTTTTTATGTTATGAAGGTGCAATGCTGCTTAAGAAAAAATTGTCATTCCCACGGAAGTGGGAACCTCCGAAATGTTTCCGTAATACACAAATTTACAGCCTTTAAGGGCTTATTTAAAATACACTAAAGCGCAGTATTTTGAGCTACTTTTACATCAACCGCAGCCTGAATGGCCTGATACAATTCAGTTCTAGCTTGAGACTCTATTGCTGATGTTGCAGTTGGCCAATTACTGTTAATTGCAATCACCAAATTACGCGAAGGGTCTATGAATATGCCCTGCCCAAAAATCCCTTTACCTTGGAAACTCCCGTCGTTATCTGTCCACCACTGATAGCCATAGCCTTGTGTTGTTGAGCCAGTATCGGCTTGTTTTGTGGTGGCTTGGGAGAGCCAACTTTCAGGCAAAATAGACTCACCGTTGACCATTGCACCATCTAATACAAATTGACCGAAGCGCAGATAATCTCTTGGTGTGGCTTGAATACAGCAACCGCCAATCTCAAGCCCAGTAGGGCCCAATATCCAACTGGCGTCTTGTTCGGCGCCAATATGCGACCATACTTTATCGGATAAATACTCAGCTAAGGGATAACCGGTAGCTTCGTGCAGCAGCAGGCCAATGAGGTTTGTTTCACCTGTACTGTAATGCCATCGCTCTCCCGCTGGGGCAGCTCTGGGTAAACTACGCATGTAACTCGCTGTTGCGTCTACACCTGGCTCTGGAGTGTGGAAATTGAATTTAGAAACATCTGAATTTGGATCTGAATAGTCTTCATTCCATTGCACGCCAGAAGTCATAGTTAGAAGCTGCTCAATGCTTACATCATCATAAACACTGCCGCGCATATCTTCTATATAGTCGCTGACTTTGTCATCCAAGCTTTTGATGTAACCGTCTTTAATGGCAGCGCCAATCATAGTCGATGTAAATGACTTAGCCACCGAAAAGCTTGTCCATTTATCATCGGCATTCAAATCTAAACCGTATTCTTCTAAGCGTAATTCACCATTGTGTAAAACCAGTAGAGCGGCAATACGCTGCTGTTGCATTTGTTCATTAACATACTGAGTAGGTAAATCGAGAGCTTGGCCAACAATAAGATTAGATGTTGCGTCGCCTTTTTTGACCATGTTAAAGGGCAAAACCTCAAGCTTTTCGATTACTCTGAAGCCGGCATCGCGCTGTTCGGTGGTCCAAAAGAGAATGTTTTGGGTCAATGGAGGATGCAACATTAAGTAGCGTATGCTCTTGTCGATGCTAAACCAAAAACCGGCAGCAACAAGCGCCAATACCACAATAATACCGCCAAACCATTTAAACATTACAAGGTCCAATAAGTTACAAAGAATAATGAGAGTAAACAGCATGACTTCCCTATGCAAGGGTGATTTTTGTTAATTTGGTTTATGAGATAGCGCCAAAAAAGGTAGATAACAGTTACAACTAATCTGATTGTTATTCAGTTATTGCCATAAACATTTCGGCTTAAATGAGCCAATAGTTGAGCGTTTCAAAAAATTAATGCACACTAATTAATGTGTCGTGTTACTGCACAACGCAAGGATTTATTATTTAGTATGCAAGCGCCAAAGTGTGCTGCTACGCCACTTTAAAAGTTGGATTTAATTATTAAACACATCATCATCTTTTTGAGCGTGGCTTTGGGATCGTGCGCTGCTGTGAGTGCTGAATCTGAAAATGTCAAAGAACATCCTGACGCAAAGGCTTACGTCGGCGCAAAAGCATGCGTAAGCTGCCATGAAAATGAATATAAAGAATGGCTAGGCTCGCATCATGATATGTCGATGAAACACGCAAATGACGACTCAGTACTTGGCAACTTCAACAATCAAACGCTTAACGGTAACCGGTTTTTCAAAAAAGGTGAGCAGTACTGGGTCAACATAAAAGGCCCAGACGGAAAGTTTAGCGACTACCATATTGAATACACCTTTGGTTTTGAGCCTTTGCAGCAGTACATGGTAGAATTTGAAGATGGCCGAGTGCAGCTTATTCCCTTTGCGTGGGACTCTCGAAAGGCCTCTGCAGGCGGACAACGTTGGTTTAATTTATACCCTGATATGACCGAAACCCACCAAGAGTTTTTTTGGACCAACACTGGCCAAAATTGGAACTACATGTGCGCCGATTGCCACTCCACCAATGTGACAAAAAACTACGATATTCAAAGCAATACTTACAACACCCTGTTTAGCGAAATAAACGTGGCCTGTGAAAGTTGCCATGGGCCAGCGAGTGAGCACGTTCAATGGGCACAAGATCCTAAAGGCACTGACACAGGATTTAACCGTGATTTATCTACTTCTGTCGCTAAGTGGATCTCTAAAAGCAGCAGCCCAGGCATATTAGTACCCGAAGAAATTGACCATAGCCAACAGGTGCTGATGTGCGCTCAATGCCATAGTCGGCGCACCCAAATTAGTGACATGAATCATGTCGACACGCACTCTTTTGCCAACCGCTATCTAGTAGACTTAATATCGGGCACTAACTACTTTGCCGACGGTCAGGTATACAACGAGAACTTTGTATACGCCTCATTCCTGCAATCTAAAATGTATCAAAGCGGCGTAACCTGCACTAACTGTCATAACCCTCACACTGCTGAGCTGCGCTTACCGGTTGAAACAGTGTGTTTGCAGTGCCATCAAGCCGATACTTATAATGTAGTAGAGCATCATCAGCATCCAGTTGAATCTAGCGGTGCACAATGCGTGGGTTGCCATATGCCGCAAACCACGTATATGGAAATAGATGCGCGCCGCGACCACGGCTTTCACATTCCCCGCCCTGATTTGGCGAAACAGTTTGGTACGCCTGATACTTGTTTGAGTTGCCATGAAGATAAAGACAGCGACTGGAGCAGTGAGCACGTTCAAAAATGGTATCCGGACTCAAATATTACGTCTGAAAAGGATTTTGTACCTGCGTTTGCAGCCAGCATGATGTCTTTGAGTCAGCGCGATATGCTAGGTGTTGCAAATGAGCTTTCTCGTATTTCCCAGAGCATAGAATTTGCACCTATTATTCGTGCCTCAGCACTCACAAAAATGGCAAACTCGTCGAACACCAATACCATTATTGGTATAGCGAGGGCAGTTAAAAATGAAGACGAAAATATCCGCCTAGGCGCAATTGAGGGCAGTCAAAGCATGGCTGCTCCCGAAAAATGGCGCGTACTATCACCACTATTAAAAGATAAAGTACTCGCAGTACGCGGAAACGCGGCATTTGCGCTCGCTGGCTTATGGCAAAACCTAAACACTGAGCAAAAAGCGCTTTTAACACCCGCGCTGAATGACTATCTCGATATGCAGTACTTCAATAATGACCGTAGCTTTGCCCACGCCAACATCGGTGTAGTACATGCTTATCAGGGTAAATACGACGAAGCTATAAGCGCCTTTAACAAGGGGATTGAGATTGAACCCTATTTCGCTCCTACCTATTTAAATTTAAGTAAGGCTTATCGACAGCTCGGTCGAGAATCTGATGCTATTGCGTCTTTATTGCAAGGAAGCAAAGCAAGCCCAGAGAGTGCTGAAATTCATTATGATTTAGGTTTAGCTTATATTCGTGCTAAAGACTTACCAGCTGCATCAAAAATGCTGGGTAAAGCGACCGAACTGGCACCTTATAACAGTCACTACTTTTATGTATTAGGTTTAAGTTTTGAGCAACAAGACAGAGAAAAAGCATATGCTGCACTCTATCAAGCCTTTGACCTAAGCAAGAACCCACAACACCTTTTTGCTGCATGCGACATGCAATTGAAGTATCAGTCAGATGAAGCAAGATCATGTTTAAACACACTCTCTCAGTATGTTCCTGCAACAGTGATTGAGCAATTAAGAACAAAATACGGAAGTTAAGTGTCAGGTATTTTCTAAAATTTCCTCCCAGAGCGATTTCCATGTGTGCGCCGCTATGTCTTGCTCGCACGCTTGCAATCGCTTCAAGTATTCTTCGTTATTGATGTTTTGGGCTTCATCAAAGTCTAACAATAAAGGCTGCAAATGCGGAATGCTGCTTTTGTCTTGTGTTATTACCAGTGTGTTTTGAGCTGCGCTTTCTATAATGCGTTCATGCAGGCCATTCTCAAAACCAGGTTGCTGGTGCAGTAAAAATTTTGCCTTGGCAATTCGCTTACGCAAATCAGAGAAATTTTCCATTGGCAAATATTCATGAAGCGGAGCCACTGTAGAATATTGTTCTACGTCCCTTCCAATTATCGTGAGTTTAATGTTGGCGTTATTACAATCAAGTAATAAGTTTTGTCGCTTTAGAGCGCGTTGGTATTGATCGGTTTTAATACAAATATTGTGCAGGTTATTGTCTAGCGAGCGGGTTGACGGTCTGCCATTAAAGGGCATCAAACCAATCTTTTGCATAAAATCAGTGATATTGCGACTGCTTTCAATTAAATCACCAATATCATGCCAGATTGGCTCCAAAGGTTGCTTGGCTTTGTGCACGTCAAAATATGAAACTGGAAACAGTATTTCATCTTGTTTAGCAG
Source organism: uncultured Glaciecola sp. (assembly GCA_964418575.1). Classification (GTDB taxonomy): domain Bacteria; phylum Pseudomonadota; class Gammaproteobacteria; order Enterobacterales; family Alteromonadaceae; genus Glaciecola. The sequence goes on along the minus strand of CAYQMI010000005.1, from coordinate 16,925 downwards.
CGATTATTTCTAGCTTTGGTTCAACAAGAGTGGAGCTGCAAACTCCGTGCGGCAAATAAACGGCATTCATGTTACAGGCTTTGGCAAACTGAACATGGTCTTTGTCTACGCAAAGCAAGGTCACGTCAAATTGAAAAAAGCGAATCATTTGATAAATTGGATGGTCAACTAAATAAACATAAACCTTGCAAGATGGATTGCTTTGGAATGTTTTAATTATTGCCTCACCATTGAATTCAAAGTCTAAGCCAATACCAGTAAAGGATACCACAGCATCATAACTACCTAGGTCTAACTTGGAGAGCTCCTCTACAAAGACCGGTATGCTGGTGATATTGATATGGTCTACATGATGATTCAATAATGAAATATCACTAATCATTTCGTCGATAAACGTAGACACTACACCGTATTGATTGTTCGCTGATATAAACAATAAGCGCACTGTTCCTCCTGTTAAAACATGACTGAGCATAAAATCTATATTGTAGCGCAACTTACAGACTTTGAATTTATCTATATTGCAAAATTGCCCTGCTTCTCTCGTTTAAACAAGAAATATAGGGGACAAAAACTAAGCTTGTAAGACAGATCTTCGGTTTTCCACTTTGCCTATACAAAGATGATTATTATTCGTCCTTTGTTTTTTATGACGGCGAGCTGTAAAGTAAATGGAATTCCAGTGAGGCTAACACGGAGGGTGTTGTGTCTTTTGTAGATTATCGAAAATATTTTAGTGAGATGCGCGGTGGTGCCTTTCGCGGAATAAAAATACTATCGGCACCAGTAAAGCCTAAGATCGACATCAGGCTGTCAGAAGATAATCAGCGGGATATCAACGAAATAGTCGATAAAACCGATAAGCTTATTCATAGTTCCCTCGCCTTATTCGGGCAAAAAGACGGCAGAAAAGCACGCTTGATTAATCATATTGCCTATGAAACAAAGCGCTCCCTTTGTTTTATATCCTGCGATGAATTTGTTGGTCACTACATAGGTGAAACTGAAAAGAACATTTCTGCTTTGTTTGCTAGAGCGGAGTCTGAGGCTTGGATATTTTATTTGCACAATGCTGACGTGCTTTTTGCTAATTCGCTCGGTGAAGATAGCGATGATACGGCATCAAAAAACAAACCTACAAGCGAGAGGGCGCTGAAAGCAAATAAGGAATTTTCTGTAGATCGCCATTATTTACTCGGCAGAATTGCGCAATACCCAAGTGCGGTGGTGTTATCTTTGAGCTCCGAGGCTGTGCTTAAGCAAGTAAAACATAGAGCAGATTATCTGATCTTAACCTGAGCTTCGATTAAACTATGCATGTTGAACACCGCGTTTAAAACAAAATAATAGTTAGCAAACATGACCATAACTTACAGACAAGCCACCCCCAATGACGAACAAGCACTTAATCAATGCCTACAAGAAATTGTGGCCGCAGAGCGCCCAATGGACGAGTGTTTACAAGACGGATTTATACAATATTACGACCCACTTAAATTTTTGAGCAGCGATGACACCCAGCTGCTCGTTGCAGAAAGTGAGCGTGCTGTTGTTGCTTGTGGCGCCGCTGAAATTAGAAATGCCAAAGCCTATTATCACTACGACAAAACGCTCTACCTAGCCATGATGTATGTTAATGAAAATTATCGTGGAAGAGGTATAAATGCACAAATTATTGAAGGTCTCCTTAGTTGGGGAAAAAGCAAGGGCGTGGAGAACGCCATGCTTACTGTCTACCCTCAAAACGCATCTGCTATAAAAGCATACGAGAAACTAGGATTTGAGACTGCCCTGCTAGAAATGCGTTTGCGTAAATAAACGCCTGAGAAGCAACTATACAAATTTACCTCATCAACTTCACTCATCTAAAAAAAAGACTGAGTTAAACTCAGCTTAATACTGATATGAGCACATAGGAGCTGCGTGATATCTTCTCTCGGTTAATAAATACAATACAACAGGAGTAAGTAATGGACAAAAAGCGATCCCTATCGCTCGTCATCGCTGGCATTTTAAGTTCTAGCCTCTTATTAAGTGGCTGCTCGAAGCAAAATGATAGCGGCCAAACACAAGAAAGTGCAGTAGCGCTTAGCGATGCTGAAGCAGGCAACGCGGTAACTGAGAATCCATTCTTTACTGACTGGAATACCCCATTTGGCGCACCTCCATTTGAACAAATAGAAGTAACTCACTTCAAGGAAGCATTTAATAAAGCAATGGCTCAGCATTTAGAGCAAATTGATGTGATTGCTACTGCCGATAGCTTGCCAACTTTCGAAAATACGATCAGTGAGATGGAGCGTTCCGGTTCAGAGCTAGCGCGCGTCTCCCGCGTGTTTTTCAATTTGGTATCGACTGAATCAAGCGACGAAATGCAAGCCCTTCAGAGGGAGTTTTCACCTGCCTTAACGCGACATAGCAATACTATCCAAATGAACGCCGACTTGTTCAAGCGTATATCTAGTATTTATGCCGAGCGAAACGAAAGCAATTTGAATGCTGAGCAAATTAGGCTGACCGAACGCATCTACAATGACTTTGTTCGCTCTGGTGCGAACCTTGAGGGCGAAGATAGAGAGCGCTTTGCTCAAATCAATGAAAGAATATCAAGCCTTACCACCGAGTTTGGACAAAATGTACTAAACGATACTCGCGCATTTAAGCTTGTGCTTGAAGAAACAGATTTAGATGGCTTGCCGAAATCCCTCATCGAGGCTGCTAGTGCTCAGGCTGAGAGTCAGGGTTTAACGGGGAAATACGTGATCACACTACAACGCTCTAGTGTGCAGCCTTTCTTGCAATTTTCTGAGCGCCGAGACTTGCGCGAAAAAGCATTCAAAGGCTGGGCATTACGAGGCGACAATGATAATGAGTTTGATAACAAAGCAATTGTTGAGGAGATAGTAAACTTACGCGCAGAGCGCGCTAAATTGTTAGGTTACGAGCACCACTCTGACTACGTCCTTTCCAATGCAATGGCAAAGACGCCAGAAGCAGCGATGGAGCTTCTTATAGGCGTTTGGGAGCCGGCAGTAGCCAAAGCTGAGCAAGAAAAACAATGGATATTAGAGCTCATGGCTGAGCAAGGGGCAGAACATGACTTCGAGGCTTGGGATTGGCGTTACTACGCGGAACAAGTTCGTCTAGCCAAATTTAACTTAGACGAAGCAGAGATTTCACAATACTTTGAACTTGAAAATATGCTTAAAGCACAGTTCTACGTAGCACAAAGGCTGTTTGGCTTAAGCTTTACCGAACGTGATGATATTCCTGTATACAATTCGGTAGTGCGTGTTTGGGAAGTAAAGGATGCACAAGGTCAACACCTAGGGCTATTTTATGGTGATTACTATGCACGAGATTCAAAGCGCTCCGGTGCGTGGATGAGCGCGTTTAGAGTTCAGCAAAAGCTCATGGGCGATGTTACCGCGCAAGTCACTAACAACATGAACTTAAATCAACCTGCTCCGGGCGAACCGACACTGATGAGCTACTCTGATGCAGTTACCTTGTTTCATGAGTTTGGACACGCCTTACATGGTTTATTATCGAATGTTACCTATCCTACTTTGTCAGGTACCAGCGTGCCGCGGGATTGGGTAGAGTTTCCAGCGCAAATCTATGAGCACTTTATTGCACAGCCTTACATGCTTCAGAAATTTGCTCTACATTACGAAACTGGCGAGCCAATGCCTCAAGTTTTACTCGACCGCATCATGGAGGCGAGAACATTCAACCAAGGTTTTGCTACCGTTGAATACACCGCATCTGCACTGGTCGATATGGCTTATCATAAACGTACCGATGTCAGCGAAATAGACGTCCGTCAGTTTGAAGACGCAGTTTTGGGTGCATATGGAAAGCCAGAAGAAATCATCATGCGTCACCGCAGCACGCATTTTGGACATATTTTTTCTGGTGGATATCACTCTGCTTACTACGCCTATATGTGGTCTGAAATACTCGATGCTGACGGTTTTGATGCATTCACAGAAGCAGGCGATATTTTTGATAAAGATACCGCTACACGACTTCAAGAGTTTGTATTTAGCACTGGCGATAAACTCGATTACTTAGAAGCCTATACTCGTTTCAGAGGAAGAGCACCGACGACCGATGCCTTACTCAGAAATCGGGGTTTATCAAGCGATGCAGATGCTGAGTAGAATCTAAAATGAGTAAAAATGACGCATCCATTTTAATATTTTGGATGCGTCAATTCTTAAACATCAACGTCCATTGTTGCTATGCCCCTGGCCCACACTCCATGCACATATTAACGATGTCTGGCCCAAACTTAAGCTTGGCGTTCAGGTCTCGCAGCGCCGTGCGTAAGCCTTCTTCAATAACAGGGTGATAAAACGGCATCTCAAGCATTTGTGGCACAGTCATTTTGTTTTGTGCCGCCCATGCTAGCAAATGCGCGATATGTTCTGCTTGCGGACCAATAAACTCTGCGCCTATAAACAAACCCGTGCCTTGTTCAGCATACAAACGCATGTGCCCTTTATTTTTGAGCATGACTCGGCTTCGGCCTTGGTTTTCAAAGCTAACTTCGCCCACTTCAAAACAGCCGCACTCACCAAGTCTCTGCGTAATTTGCTGATAGCTTTCGCCCACCATAGCAATTTGCGGGTCGCTAAACACGGCGGCAATTTTAGCTCTGCGAAGACCCGTTCGAACATCAGGGAAGCGCCCTGCGTTTGCGCCAGCAATCTTGCCTTGATCGGACGCCTCGTGCAGCAAGGGGATCATATTGCTGGCGTCACCGGCAATGAAAATATTCGAATTGCCGCACTGCATGGTGTGCGGGTCGGCAAGAGGTACGCCGCGTTCATCTAGCTCTATACCTGTATTTTCAAGGCCCAATTTATCGACATTCGGCACTCGCCCTGTGGCGGCTAGCACATAATCGAATTGCTCTGTTTGCTTCACGCCCTGTTTGTCTACATAACTTAGCTGCGCTTTGTCACCAACCTGCATCATGTCTGTTACAGAAGAGTCGGTATCTACGTAAAACTCTTCAGCAAACACCTTATTGGCATACTCTTTAATGACCGGGTCGGTAATAGGGCCGATTGCGCCTCCCACACCAAATAGTTTTACGTTTACGCCGAGTCGACTTAACGCTTGACCAATTTCCAAACCAATCACACCTGGGCCAAAGACCGCAACAGATTCTGGCAAATTGTCCCACTCAAAAACGTCGTCGTTAATAATCAGTTTGTCGCCAAAGTTATTAAAAACACCCGGATAAGACGGTCTTGAACCCGTTGCTATCACAAAACGCTTTGCAGTAATGATAGTGTGATCATCAATTTGCACTCGCTTAGCGTCTAAAAATTTAGCGTAGCCTTTAATTTTATCTCGCTCGGGTATCTCATCAACAGCTTCCACTACAAAACCAACAAACCTGTCGCGTTCGCTTTTGATTCGGGCCATTACAGCTTTACCATCAATACTGGGCGCTGAGCTATTCACGCCAAATGCTGGTGCCATTTCAATAGCGTGTGCAGCCTCAGCAGCCGCTATCAAAAGTTTACTCGGCATACAGCCAACACGCGCGCATGTGGTGCCATAAGGTCCGGCCTCAATCATAAGCACGTTTTGAGTGAAGGTTTTCGCATTGCGATATGCGCTCAAGCCAGCGGTTCCCGCACCTATCACGAGTACGTCAGTTTCTATTTGTTTCATAATTTTGACTCCTGTTGATAAGCAGGGGCGTGTGCCCCTGCTTGCGTTAACGATTTAAGCGAAATAGCTTTCTAAATCGTCAGAACCGCCAATATGATTGCCGCCAATAAACACTTGCGGCACCGTTTCACGCCCCGTTATTGCTTTAAGGCTTGTAAGTGATGCATTTGTTCCTAAGGTGATTTCTTCAAACGCTAGACCTTTTTCAGTCAATAAGGCTTTTGCTTTTATACAAAATGGACATCCTGGTTTGGTAAATATGCTTACTGGTTCAGGTTTGGCTTGATTTGGATTGATGTATGCAAGCATAGTGTCTGCATCAGAAACCTCAAACGGGTCGCCTGGTACATCGTCTTCAATAAACATTTTTTCAATTACGCCGTCTTTCACCAGCATAGAATATCTCCAGCTGCGTTTTCCAAAGCCTAAATCAGCTTTGTCTACTAGCATCCCCATACCTTCGGTGAAATCGCCGTTGCCATCGGGTAGCACTGTAATATTTTCCGCTTCTTGGCTTTGTGCCCATGCATTCATCACGAAGGTGTCGTTTACCGACAAACACACTATCTCATCCACACCATTTTGTTTAAATACATGTGCCAACTCGTTGTAACGCGGTAAATGCGTAGATGAACACGTGGGTGTAAATGCGCCTGGTAATGAGAACACCACTACCGTTTTGCCTTTGAAAATTTCATCACTTACAACCGCTTTCCATTCGTCGTTTTGCCGAGTAGCGAATGTCGCATATGGTACAGTTTGTCCTTCAATATTTTTTAACGTTAGTTGCTTAGTCATTGCTTTATTCCTCTTGTTAGCTTGATACGATTGTTGCGCAAAACAAAAAATAGTTAAAACGATTAAACTAAATTGAATTAATCTATTTTAACGATTAAACATAGTGAATTATCGCTTAATTAAATCTTGTAATTTGACAGAGGCGAGAGTGCTTGGGGCTCTTGTAACACGCAAAGACATTTAAAATTGTTTAAAAAATAACCAACTGCTACTATTAACACTTATCACTCGCTTCAAAATAGGTACAAAGGATGTCACCTAAAAAACGTCGCTTCGCTAGTTTGGTGTTTTTTACAGTGGTATTGCTGTTAGTTGTCTGCATATCAAGTGCTGTTTACTATCTAAAAATTCAAAGTAACGAAGACTATCAAAACCAGCTCCATTTCAGAGAGTTAAACACCGCGGCGCAAGGCGTAAAAGACGCTAACGCGCAATTTTCTCGGATAGGCAAAACAGTTCTTGATTTAATGAAACAAAACAACTCTGGCAATGAGGTATTTAAGCAGTTAGACAATGTTATCAATCGTGCAAAAAATACAGATGCTCTAGCGAATTTTGAAACGCTTGAACTGAGTGCCGAGAAGCTTAGAAGTTTGTGTGGTGATTTATCGAAAGGCTCATCTAAGCCACAGACTGTTCCAGAATCGGGGATGCTTAGTAACTGCGATAGTCACTCGGTTTACTTTAGCTCACTTTCTGATAAGGAAAACGATAGCAAAAGTGGCAACAACAGCGACAGCAACAGCAACACCGACAGCGACAGCGACAGCAAATTACTTGCTGTTAAGGTCCCAAATCAAGACTTTTTACCAGATCACTTATTGTCGTTTCCAATGGTTATATTGGCTAACAAACAAGGCGATATACTCGCTGAAAAAGTCTATTTACAAAATTCCATCTACGCTGCCGACTTAGAATTTGATTCAGTCAGTTTATTGTTTAAGACACTTAGTGAACAACAATTCCCAAACATTGAAAACAACCCATCCACACCTATTTATAGTGGCACAATCGAACAGTTAATTGCCGGCATCAAATACCGCATATTCATCCAACCTGTCAAAGTGTCGCTTAATAACGAATCATCGGTGACACATTATTTGCTCGGTTTTGTACCCCTGAGCGATATGCAAATAGCGAAGCTTTCCATCTCACCAAGCGCAGGACTTTGGCTGTTTATATTATTGCTGATATTGAGCTCTCTGATCCCTATTTTAAAAATTCGCTTTACCTCAAATCAAACGCACTTTAGCAAAACCGATATAAGTTTGTTTTTTACCGGCGCAATCATGTTGCTCGGCATGCTGTCTATTACCGTTCACCATCAGTTGTTCTACTCCTATTTGATGGACTTTAAAAAAGAACAGGCTAAAACCTACATTGAAGATATACAGGGGGAGTTTGGACGAGAAGTCGACGCGATCAAACAAAAAAGAGAAACGCTCCCATCAGATATTGCGATCTTTGTAAAACACAATGAAACAGAAGCACAAACAAGCGCCGAAGGGGAGCAGACTAATAAGAGCAAATTACCTGCTGGTGACTACAGCAGCAAACTACTCAGCAATATCAGAAAAGCGTTATATGCCTTCACCAATGAGTTAAACAATCGATATGCCTTGGTTGAAGCGCACTCCACGAGAGGCTTGGATGAATCTGCGCGCATATATTCGGTGAATCAAACCAATAGCAATATGGAGTATATGGCAGATAATTTAGTGCATAACAATGGCTTGCTTCATGGCACCCACCCCTTGTTTATTGAAAGTATGTTTAAGCTAAACCATAAGGGTAATATACCTTTCGTTGAAACAGATTTCGATAGTAAGCTTCCCTACGAAATTCGCTTACCTATTTTGCGGATCTCCGATTCGTCGCATAACTTTACCGACTTCTCCCTGGCCCACAGACCATATTTTCAGCGCGCTATTCGCTGCCAGCTTTGGTTTGCTAGCGATTCTAATAGTGATGTTGAAGGTGAAAAAGACTGTAGAAAAGGCTTCTTTATGCAACGTATAAAAAATGTAAGTGATGGTCGTTTTTCAACCCAATTTGCATATTCCGACTTCAGCAAAATCAACGAAACCGATTTTGAGCAACGGCAAGTCGAAAGTATTAGCGTTAAACTGCACAGTTTTTTTTCAAAAATCCTACCAAGTGGTTACGGATATGCGGTTATTGATGAAAAAGGTGAGGTCTTATATCACGCTGACGAATCTCGTGCTTTGTTAGAAAATATGCTCGTTGAAACAAATAACGATGAGCATCTCGTTTCGCTTCTGTCATCGGTCGAATACGCTGGTACAAACAAGATGGCAGAATTTACGACCACCTATCGAAACGCAGAGCATTTATTTTTAGCCAGTAAGCTCACCGATAATGTGCCATGGCACATTGTCATTTTTTTTAACACCGATGAATTAACTGAGTACACCTTGTGGTTACTGCTCGTTGCCGTAGTTTTATTCGTGCAGCTGATGCTCGCATTGTTAATTTGGAACCGTTACGTCAGCAATCAACTAACTTGGTCTAAACTAATAACGTTTAAACCTAAAAGCAAAGAGATGAAGTATGGAGCGCTTGCTGTATTAGTCTTCAGTTTAGCCTTTGCATTACTTATGTTTATGGGAGTAATAGTGGGCTTGGCGCCGCGTTTAGCGCTGTGGTCTTTATGCGCCACCCTATTAATTTTTGTGCTGTGTAAACAAGTACAAATACTCCCCAACAGAGCCTTATTTTGGACTCATCCCAGTGCTTCGTTCGCGCTACTCTTTATTATTTTTCTAAGCATTTCAATTAAGGAAGCGAGTGATTTTGATATTCAGTGGCAAGCACAGAGTTGGCCTTTTGTGATTGCAGGTTTAGCAAGCTTGCTGGTGGGCGTGACGTGTTATTTCTTAGCTTACTCTAAACGCTTCTTGCGCTTTTACGCCTCAACATCGCTTTACAAAAATACTAAACAACTTTCAAAACTGCGTTTTTTCCAAGCCCCGTGGCAAGCTTCACGCTACTCTAAAGGTTATGTGTTTTATCTCACCGCGCTCCTATGGTTGTTTTCAATTGTTCCCGCCGCAATGTTTATTAATGCCAGTAATCATTATTTGTTAGGTTTTCAGGCTTACCAAGAATCGCTCCACATTGAGCAGCAAATAGACCAATACCAACAAAAGCGCCTAGCCTACCTCCAATTAATGCGCCCCGAAATGCCGCACACTGTCTCAATTAATACTTCGGGGATATTTAATAGCTTATATTTGAACAACGAAGAACCTAATTGGATAACAGTGTTAGAGAAGCCCCAACCGGAAAGTACAAACAATCTTACGGTAGATTTCATGATCAACGAACTTGTAAGCCTGCAGTCTTTTGGTGCGAGTCTCAATCAACAGCTTTATGAATATGCTCAACTTAAGAGCAAACCAAGTCATCTTGATTATAACGGTAATCTGTTCTTGCAAAGCGCACTTGCCTCCATGTGGCTATGGGTTCTAATTACCTTTCTTATAGTGTTTGCTATCAGCTATCAATTTTCCAAACGCTTTATTGTATATCGCGTTATGGGGGAGCATATTCCTGATCATTTTAGGCAACCTATACAAACCACCAGCCACCAACATTGGGTAAACCGATTGCAGGAATTTAGTCAAAGCAAACATGCTTTTAAAGCGCTTATTTTACGCACGAATAATCGCCAAGCAGTTGAACGCATTAAAAAAGCAACTAAATTAGAGGTTTATGAAAATACGGTTTTTGATATTAGTCAGCTACTGGTATTAGAACGCAAAGGGCAAAGTTTTATGCATGTAGATGCGCTCTCAATGGCGATTGAAGATAAAAATAATAAATCCGCTGAATCCAGTACACGCAGTGCATCAATAGTTTTAGTCATAAAGGGGCTTGAAAATCTTGCTTTTACTTCTGAACAAAGAAAGACAGCACAAAGTTTGCTATACGAATTACATCGCATAGATGGGCTTAGCATTGTTTTTCTGTGTGAGGTGGCGCCACTATATCGCTTATGCCACCAAGAGGCATATCCAGGAGTGCCGGAAAACGAATATGCTGACGCAAACGAAAGCTTAGCTTGGGCAACGTTGTTAGCCCAATACACAAAACTTTATGATTGGACCCCGCCTACAAAACACCGCTTGGATATAAACGCAAGTCCGCTAGATGTTTTAGGCTATGAAAGCAAAGGGTGGTTTCAGTTATTCAAAATTCAGCAGCTATTTGAAGATACCTACGCCAATCAGTTGCAGCATATAGATAAACATTGGAAACACGGACAAATAGTTGAGTTTTTCTGCTCTCATGCTGGTGCGATTTATCGTCATAAATGGTCGCAATGCACACGAGATGAGCGAATTCTTCTTTTTCAATTAGCCAACGGTGCCACCTTAAATCCAAACAGTATAGAAACGCTTGAGCAATTACTAAGACGCGGTTATATCTATCGCGACAGCGGCTGGTTTATTGTTAACGAGAGCTTTAAGCGCTTTGTATTAAGAGCTGAGTCGGAAGAAACTTTCGCCAATTGGATGTCTGATGCAGATGTGAGCGCTTGGCAATACGTTCGCGTTCCGGTGCTTGTTACTATTATCGTGTTGGCCGTGATGATTGTTGTAAGTACCGGTCAATCATTGCAATCGTTTATTGCTGCTGCTACCGCTTCGCTTGGTTTGTTACCATCGATTATGCGCAACTTGAGTTTTTTCAAAAGCAATAGCACGCCTGCTGAATAAAGTTAAAGGATAAGCAATAAAACGTGCACAGCTTAATTAAGACAAGTTCCACTGTGCGCTTATTGTTGCTACTGATTAGTTCGCTAATGCGCTCAGAAACAGACCGATTTTTTCACCCATCGTTTTTGTTTCAGCCTCTATCTGCGGACCACTATCTCCCCAACCAAGACCGTTCTCACAGTGGCTAAAACTGCCAATTTCCTTACCTTGAGCATCGTTTAGCTTTCCTTCGGCACAGACCTCGCTCTCTCCAGCCCCAAAACCTATCCATACACGAAGGTCTTGATTTCCAGGGTTGAGTTTGGTGAAAGCCCCCACTAGATTAATGGAACCCGTGTTTGCGCCACCAACAGTTTCATCCAAGGTAACATTAGTAAATCCATTCTCTCGCAGAGTATAAACAATATCAGAAGCTAATAGGTGTGGTGCAGAGTTGACCATGGATTGATAAGTATCGGATTCAAGGGCAGTCTGATTTGTGCTAAAACGATGAATATGAATTGGAGTCGCTTTAGAAATACCCGAAACGTAGAGTTTACTAGAGTCTAGTTTTGATTTAATTGGCCGTTGTTGCTTGCTGCCTGAATGCGAGGCGCAAGCCGACACTAACAGAACATATACGCAAACAAATAGCGCACCGGCATATTTTAACTTCTTGAAGTTTTTCATAAATCCTCTTTCAGACAATAATTGTTAAAGTATTAGGGCGTATTAACTTTAAATGAACAATATACACCAAATTGTTTATCGTCACTAAATTAGCATAAACGTTTAAATGTCAGCTGCGCATATGGGTAACGGACTGTTGCATGCAACTTGGCGCACAAAAACGTTTATGCTTTACTATAATAACTCCGGATTAATATGGATTTCCTGTTGGCCAGTAGTTCGAGCTTCTGCCATCAAGGCTGATTCGTATCGGTAACACAGAGCTAGTTAAACTGCTTAAATTAAAACTGTCTCCCGCAAGTAAGCGATAACGCAAAATATTATCAATACGCACCGGCTGTCCGCAGCTTGCTTGAATAACCGATGTCTGAGCGTCGCGCCTAAGCACATACACTTCGTAATCGCCGTCTACAAAGCTTTGACCATCTTCATAAACAAATAATGAAGTTGCTTCTGAAACACCAATACCCGTTGTCGATTGAGAAAGATGCGCCATAAACACTGCAAGTCTTCCCATGCGATCCCGCTCAAAAAAGTGGGTATCGGTAAGGGTGTTTTGCATCACCGGTGTAGACAAAAAATTATTGGAAAATTGAATGCTGTTATCGCAAAAGTCCGCTACGACTTCGTCGCTCACTGCACCGGCGACGCCATCTGGGTCGTAGATGGTCGATGATTGCGCTGCATTGCCAGCAGATGTGCCGCCGATAATACCGTTTCGAGCGTATACGTAATCAATTGCCGACGACAATGATGTGTCTTCCCACTGATTAAGATAATCAGATTGGTCACCGCCCGAAATCCAAACAAACTCTGCCGATTTGACCGCCCATTCTACATATGCTGAATTTGCTTTGTTACGCGTATCTACAATCAGTGTTTCGACCGAATCAGCGCCGGTTAAACCGCTCAGATAATCATTGTACGCGTCTGAACCACTGGTTCGCAGAACAACAATATCACCGCCATCAATGTGGGGGGCAACGCGGTCTGAAAAAACCTCATCAACGTCACTACCACCACCCATTAAAATCACCCCAGCTTGCGATGGCAAATCTGGACAACTGTCGCCTGACTCACCCAATAGACTGCTAGATAAGTTAGAGGGTTTAGATGGTCTTGGCCCATACTCATTGCAAACAGTGCCGCTTAAGGCGTCGTTAATGCTGAGAGTGTAAGGACCTGTACCTCTATGTCTTGTTACTTTTAAAAAATAAGTATCGTTCGTTAAATCAACGTCTTGTATCTCTGGGTTACTGCTCGTCGCCGCAGAAGCAACAGCAGGGCCAGTACTCCCGTAAAGCGACCAGTCAAAGTCGTCGTCGCTGTCGTGACTTAATTCTATGCTGACACTTCCGATAACTGAAGCATCCAATGCAAACCAGTCTTGGTCGCGACTTGAACTAATGCTAGCGTTAAGGGCTTGATTGATACAAACCGGCCCATCAGCTCGGCTTTCCCTATTATTACTTTCAGATTCTGCAGTGATACAGGCGATGGATTGAAATGAAAAGAAGGTTAAGACGGTAATTAAAATAGTATTATATTTCATGCCAAACTCCGTTGGTCAAAGCTGTCGATAACAACATGCCTGACCAGATGTTTAAAAATTTTAATGTTAGATAACGGTAAAAAATTTAAGGAAGTGGAGTGCCTATTCGTCGAACCATTCAGACAGATGATAATCCACGTCGCGTGCAATTAGTCGCGATTTAAGGATCACACTTGCTAGCAATCTGTCGTTGATCATGGCGGGCCAAATATCTGAAATTTAATTTACGTTAGTACAAAAAACATACCATTGCAAATTAACCGGCGCTTGTTTTTGAATGCTTGGAAAAGATTGAGCCGCGAATACCTACCAAAAAGAATTAAGATTATTTTCTCATCCATAGGCGCCTATTTTTTTAGGTAAGAAATGCCTAAGTCGGCTATCGTTACGAAGTACAACCTTGCGTGCCGGTTTTCATGGGTACAGGTGAAGATAAAGTTGAGTTAGACGAAAGCAAATAGTGTATTTTTTCGTTAATATCATAGGCTCTATATGAGTGAGAATGAAAATTAGAAACATAAACGCCAAGGAAATAGCGGGCCCATGCTTTATGGAAACGCACTTAATTTTTGAAGTTTAAAACTGCGGCAGTCGTTTATAACAATCATTACATCCTCTAATGATAATAGACCTAGTTACATGCTATTTTTACTTGTACTGTGTTTTATTTTCCCTCCTAAATAGAGCATGTTGAAGGTTAAATCACAATTTTATTGAGCTTATACACCTATGTGATGTTGCTTAAAGGTTGCGACGAATTGGTCACTCAAAAAGTCCATCTCTACCTTAATATCTTCATCAAAAGCATCAGAGTCTTTGAAATTTTCCAATGCAGATGAAAAATCTTCTATAGCCTCCTCAATCAAAGATTGATTTCCAATACGGCTGAGGGCGAGGGCGATTTTTGATCTGATTGGTTTTAACAACTGACCATCAAATTTTATAGGTAATTTGTCTATCAGATGTTCCATTTCGATCAAATATTGATTCCAATCGTACCATGGCAAATTTTGTCCAATGACAATTGAATTCATTACTTTGTACAGAGGGTTTTGATTTTGTACCATACTCTGGAGTGAGGGGTGGACGAAATAAAACTCAGATTGAGGTAATGACAGCTGAGACTTTTTATTTGGATTTGAAGGTGTATGGAATCGCTGAGTCAAAGAATCAATTGATGAATCAATCACACCTAACAGTCCACAGTTATACAAATCAAGGAACGGGTTTTCAAGGTGTTCTATGTCGATATCAATGTCTTTCTCATAACCATTATACGTACGAATAATTTCTTTTAACCCTTTGTAATCTATTATGTTATTTGATAATAAACTCATCAATTTATCCACATCATTATCCGAGTTTAACGTTTTCAATATTGGGCGTAATTCGTGGAAAACATTCGGTAAGTGATTAGCACTGCGTTCATTCACGATCTGCCGAAAAACTGTTTCGTCATCACAAGATTCCGATGATTCTGACAAACCTCGACAAATATGCACAAGCTCTCGTGGTGTACTTAAGGTGTGACGAATCAAATAATTGAAAGGCTCTTCTTGGATGCCTTGCTGTTTTTTTCTAATAACCTTATGTCCCAAAAAGTCATCAATGTTCATCGACTCCTCATAAAACCCAGATAAATGGTTCAAGATATCGTACAGCTCGCTTTTATCGTAAAACAATTTAGTAGTATAACCTGAGACATTCGCTTTGGTAGGCGATGTGTAAGTTGCGAATGCCTCAATACGAATAGATGCGTATACTTTTACGTGTTGATTACTTCTCATTAGGTCGTATGCCGCTTCAATTAAACCAGCTTGAAAGTGCACCCAAGAATCTTGTGATAATTGAGATATACTTTGGTCCACCGCATCAATGAAAATGTAATTGGCATCGCGAATTTTGTTTAAATCACGCTCAAGTAAAGGGTCAATATGATCAATCAGAGCATGAATGCTTGAAACCTCTAAAAACGAAAACAAGTTTCTGAACACATCAGTAGGGTTTAAAGGCCTTCCACCCGTAATTTTTTTGAGAATCGCGATTTCATAGTCAAGCCCTAAAAAATCCTTTGTAAAATCTGAGATGCGATGAGTAAATAGAGAGAGCTTGAGAGCAAAACTCCAAACTTTTTTTGAGTTATTTAAATCAGCAAAGAATTGTTTTTCGGCTTTTGAAACATTTTTTTCGCCACTCATTATATCCAAAAATGGCTCAGCTGAAGGGATGAAATGAACATCGGTGTGCGTTTTTTTATCGCGATTTTCCGTGTGCTTCTTCTGCAAGTCTCGGCGTTTGTCTATGAGCAATAGTGTTTTCCCCAGGCCTTTCGCAGCGGCAATAAAATGTTGATTGCTTTGCTCCACAAATCCTTTGGCATTGCCTAACTTAAGAATGATATCTTCAACCTCATTACCTCTAATCATTGAAAAGTCTTCAACCCAGATGAGTTTTTTAGCCATTCTCCTCTCCATTTATTTGTTGTAAAAGTCGATTTCCATGTGATGTGAGGTACCAAGCATCGTATTTGCTAAGGTGATCGACAATGTCGAGTTGCTTTAACTGCTTCAGAATAGACTCTGTTATTGCAGCCTCTGTTTTCGAAACTCTGGCGAAATCAATAGTTTTAATATATTTTGTTTTCTTTGTTGAAAACACATTGACAATACTGCGTTGCTGGTCCGATAAAGATACTATGAGCGCGTCAAACTCTGCATCGCTTTCACTCTCAATGTCTTTTCCAATAATTGCGCGACTTGTTTCATCTAGTTCGTTTTGCTGACGCTCAAGCTTGGATTCTTGCTCCTGAAGCTTGCTATTAGTTTCTTTGATGTCCTTGATAATCGCGGTAGAAATTTTGTCTAAAAATCCTTCTGCGTATATTGCCGCAATCACGAACAATCCCACTAGTTTTAGGTAGCCAAGAAGTGGTTTTAAATCTGAAGGTTGTTTGGATAAGATGGCAGTATCTGTGTTAACTAAACTTGCGACAGATTCGAATATATCTGAACCCGAGATACCTAAAAATAGCGGCACACACATACAAGCCAAAAAGGCTTGAACTGCAGTCGCACGATAGCTAAGACTAAAGCTACGCTCTGTCGCTTGTTTATATTTCACGTACGCGGCAAGAGAGGCAATCACGGCAGCAGTAAGTATGATCAAAAGGCTCTGTTGAAGAAGTGCGCTATCCATAGTTCTTCTGTAAATTTGATTTGTTTAAACTTTGCTCAATACATCATTAACTACTTTTGACGAAAAATCAAAGAATCGTGACCTATGAACTTAAATTAAAAACAAAAATTGATGAGATTTCCTATCCATTTTATTAATTCCATATAATTAGAAAACTACTGTAAAGTTACGGATTGCACTACCACCAGACTTATCCATTGCCCCTTCTAATCGGTAGGCGTTTTTTGTAAGTCAACATGCGCCATATCCATTCCATAGGCCCATACGCGAATACT
>CAYQMI010000004.1:0-60752 GCA_964418575.1 uncultured Glaciecola sp. | reverse complement strand
GCGTAATTTTATGTAGATGACTACACTGCAATCACGCTTCTTTGTCTAAATTACGCACAAACTGCTGCAAAATCATACAGCAAAGATCAACACGCCCTAATCAATCAAGTTTATAAGCTTCATGTTTTAAAGCTTATCAACCTTTTTAAGAAAAGCGACGCGCGTAAACGTTAGGCGCTTTTTCTTTGCTAATCGCATTCGCTGCTAAATGTGTAACATTCAATTCACAATACAACGATTAAAATTCACACTTTTATTTCCATTCTGACTAAAAAAACAGCAAACTCTCGGAAAAATCGAACTGATTGCACGGTTTTTCTTCGAAAGTACTAGACGTAAGCTTTTCTTTGATTAATCATTATACAGTTATTCACAAACCAATAACATTGGATGACATTGTCTAGATATTTCTATTTACAATTATTTGAAATAACCAACAACGGTTTTTAAGTGTCAACCTTCATTTCGGGAGTTAAGTGTGAAGTCGCTGCAAATTGCTTTAGGTACTCTGTTAATGAGTACACCCATGTTATCACTTGCTACGAGTGCTACAGAACGCTCTGATTTAAACCTTCGCCCTGGTGTAACTGATATTAGTCAGCAGGTATATGGTTTACATATGATGATGTTCTATATCTGTATTGCGATTGCGGTGCTGGTATTTGGCGTTATGTTCTACTCGATGGTAAAACACCGCAAATCTAAGGGTGTTAAGCCTGCTCATTTTCATGAGAACGTAAAAGTTGAGATTGCGTGGACCGTTGTACCCTTTTTAATTCTGATTGCTATGGCGGTGCCTGCAGCTAACACCCTCATTGAAATGGAGGATGTATCTAAACCCGATATCACGGTTTTAGTGACAGGCTCTCAGTGGAAGTGGCACTACAAATACATGGATAATGATGTTGAGTTCTTCTCAACACTAGCGACGCAGCAAGAGCAAATTCGCAATAAATTCACAAAAGGCGAAAATTACTTATTAGAAGTTGACCGTCCCTTAGTCATTCCTACCGGCCAAAAAGTTCGTTTTCTAATAACCTCTGATGATGTCATTCACTCTTGGTGGGTGCCCGACTTTGCCGTTAAAAAAGATGCTAACCCTGGCTTTATAAATGAAGCGTGGACGAATGTGAACGAGCCTGGTGTATATCGCGGGCAGTGTGCTGAGCTATGTGGTAAAGATCATGGCTTCATGCCTATCGTTGTAATTGCGAAGGACCCAGCTGAATATGAAGCTTGGATTGAAGAGCAGGAAGCGATTGCACTTCGTGCTAAAGAAGAAGAGCAGCGCTTACTTGCGATGAATATGTCGATGGAAGAGCTAATGACCGACGGTAAGCGTGTTTATGAAGCGGTTTGTGCAGCTTGTCATATGCCTAACGGTG
Organism: uncultured Glaciecola sp.; assembly: GCA_964418575.1. GTDB lineage: Bacteria > Pseudomonadota > Gammaproteobacteria > Enterobacterales > Alteromonadaceae > Glaciecola. Next base: position 59,367 of record CAYQMI010000004.1, on the reverse strand, counting down.
AAGGTTTGGCGGGTGTTTTCCCTGCAATTAAAGGCTCTAAGATTGCCACGGAAGATCAACAGGCGCATATCGATATCATCGTGTACGGTAAAGCGGGAACCGCCATGCAGTCGTTTTCAAAACAGTTAACCATGTCTGAAATTGCCGCAGTTGTTACCTATCAGCGTAACGCTTGGGGCAACAACACAGGTGAGATGGTTCAAGCAAAAGATGTCAACGCCATTATGAATGGCCAGTAGGAGAGTAAGCACATGTCGAGCGTAACAGATACTGCACACGCCCCAGATTCACATGAAGGTCACGACGACCATCATCATGGTGCACCTAAGGGCATTATGCGTTGGTTGTTAACAACCAACCACAAAGATATTGGTACATTATATTTATGGTTCGCATTCATCATGTTTTTGGTGGGCGGCGCGATGGCGATGGTTATTCGCGCAGAACTATTTCAGCCAGGCTTACAGATTGTAGAGCCTAACTTCTTTAACCAGATGACCACGGTTCACGGTTTGATCATGGTATTTGGTGCCGTGATGCCAGCCTTTACCGGCTTAGCTAACTGGCTAGTGCCAATGATGATTGGTGCGCCAGATATGGCATTACCACGCATGAACAACTGGAGTTTCTGGATCCTACCTTTCGCGTTCTTGATTCTTTTGGCTTCATTGTTTGTTGAAGGTGGAGGCCCTGCTTTTGGCTGGACTTTTTACGCACCACTTTCTACAACTTATAGCGGAGACAGCACAGCGTTGTTCGTGTTTTCGGTTCATATTATGGGTATTAGCTCAATAATGGGTGCGATAAACGTCATTGTGACCATATTCAACATGCGTGCTCCAGGCATGACCTACATGAAAATGCCTTTGTTTGTATGGACTTGGTTGATTACTGCGTTTTTGCTTATTGCTGTTATGCCGGTATTAGCAGGCGTGGTAACAATGGTACTTACCGACAAGTACTTCGGCACTAGCTTCTTTGATGCTGCCGGTGGCGGCGACCCTGTATTGTTCCAGCATATCTTCTGGTTCTTTGGTCACCCCGAGGTTTACATCATGATTTTGCCTGCCTTCGGCATTATCTCGCAAATTGTGCCTACCTTCTCCCGTAAGAAACTATTTGGTTATGCATCCATGGTATATGCAACGGCGTCGATTGCTCTGCTTTCGTTTATCGTATGGGCGCACCATATGTTTACCACGGGTATGCCAGTGGTGGCCGAGATGTTCTTTATGATTGCGACCATGATTATCGCGGTACCAACGGGCGTAAAAGTATTTAACTGGGTTGCAACTATGTGGCGCGGTAGTATTTCGTTTGAAGTGCCGATGCTATTTGCTATCGCGTTTATAGTCTTGTTTACCATTGGTGGTTTGTCAGGCTTGATGCTAGCGATTGTGCCAGTAGATTTCCAATATCACGATACCTACTTTGTTGTCGCCCACTTCCACTACGTATTGGTAACAGGTGCAATATTCTCAATCATGGCGGCAGTGTATTACTGGTTACCCAAGTGGACCGGGCGCATGTTTGATATTAAATTAGCAAAATTGCATTTCTGGTGTTCATTGATTTCAGTTAACGTGCTGTTCTTCCCAATGCACTTTGTTGGCTTGGCCGGAATGCCACGTCGTATTCCTGATTACGCGCTCCAGTTTGCAGATTTCAACAAGTGGATCAGCATCGGCGGTTTTGCATTTGGACTGTCGCAGTTAATCTTCTTGGCATTAGTTATCAAAGCTTGTCGTCATCAAGGTGAGAAGGTGTCTTCTCAGGTATGGGACGGTGCTGAAGGGCTAGAATGGGAAATTCCTTCCCCAGCGCCTTATCACACTTTCGATACTCCGCCTGTGATCAAGTAGTAAGATGACCTAGGAAATATAGAAGATGTCAGGCGAGCAAAACAACACTACTACATCCGGCGCGGCTTCAAGCGCGTCGGTTGTAAAAACGGCCCCGCATAGTCACAGCAAATCAGTAATTAAGCTTTTGGCAGTTGTAGTGGGTATGTTTGGTTTTGGTTTTGCGCTTGTGCCGCTGTACGAAGTATTTTGTGATATTACCGGTATAAACGGTAAAACAAGCGACCAAGCTGCGGTATACGAAGCGGTTGAGATAGACACTACGCGCACAATTACCGTTGATTTTATTACGCGAACAAACAGCGGCATGCCTTGGGAATTTACTGCGCAAACCAAACGCGTGGAAGTTAATCCAGGTGAAATGAGCGAAGTTTCGTTTTATGTTCGAAATCCTGCTAAAAGAGACATCATTGCACAGGCTATTCCTTCTGTTTCACCTGGTACTGCGGCCTTGTATGTAAATAAAACCGAGTGTTTTTGCTTTAAACATCAGCCATTAAAGGCCGGTGAGGAAGCGGTGATGCCCATGACCTTTTACATCGACCCACAGCTACCAGAAGATATAAGCTTTTTCACTCTGCAATACACTTTATATGACATTACTGAGAATGCTGATACAGCAGAGGTGGTGGCAATGAATAACAGTCAACGGAGATAAACATGGCTGAACAAGCACAAGCACCCGAAGAGTACCAAAAGTACTATGTACCCGCACAAAGCGTATGGCCTATTGTAGGCGCTGTCGCTTTATTTTTAATTGCTGTAGGCGCGGCGAACTATGTAGTTGAGGTCACTCGAGACAAAACTGGCATTGGTGGGTACGTATTGCTCGCTGGCTTAGTTATGCTCACCGTGATGGTTTTCGGCTGGTTTAAAAACCAAATTGATGAGTCTATGAGCGGTTTATATAGCGCACAGCTTGGTCGTTCATATCGTCAAGGTATGGCTTGGTTTATCTTTTCTGAAGTTATGTTCTTTGCGGCCTTTTTCGGCGCTTTGTTCTACGCACGTACCATTGCGGTTCCGTGGCTTGGAGGCGCATCCAACAATGCGATGACAAATGAAGTGCTTTGGCCTACTTTTGAAGCAATGTGGCCCTTAACAACTACACCAGGTGGCGTTGAAACCACACCGATGGGTTGGTATGGATTGCCGCTAATCAATACCGTTATTTTGTTGGTGTCCTCAGTTACTCTGCATTTTGCCCATACAGGCCTTGAAGATAACAAACGTAAACAACTAGCGTGGATGCTCGGGTTAACTATTTTATTAGGCGCTATCTTTTTGTCCTTACAAGTATATGAGTATGTTCACGCATATCGTGACTTAGGGCTGACCTTACAAAGCGGTGTTTATGGCAATACATTCTTCTTACTGACAGGCTTCCACGGACTCCATGTAACCTTAGGAACAATTATTCTGATCGTTTTGTTCTTACGTGTGTTGAAGGGTCACTTTACGCCTAAAGAGCATTTTGCGTTCCAGGCTGGAGCTTGGTATTGGCACTTTGTCGACGTTGTTTGGGTGATGTTGTTCTTCTTCGTATATATTTTATAAGTGAAAAGCTTAAAGGGCAGCGCTCTTTAAGCTAATAAGGCCGAGGGTTTGGGGTAATAACCCCTGTGGCAACAGCTATCAGAATCAGTAAAACGATGACAACTGATGCTATCACCCGTCGGCCAATAAACTTACTCATTGGCTCTTGTTGTTCGCCTTTTAGCATGACCTTCATTGCTTTAAATAAATTGAAAATCATGAACAGGAGCAATGCTCCAATAGTGATTTTTACCACTAACATATTAAACGCTCCTTAGGATGGTCAATTAGCATGTTGTTTCGCGGTATGAACAAGCTAGCTATGTTTTTTACCATAGTTGCTATTAGCTGTATTGTCATCATGTTTTTCTTAGGTTTTTGGCAATTAGATCGTAAAGCGCAAAAAGAAGAACGCCTCGCTCAAATTGAGCAACGAAAGTCTGCTAATCCACTTTATGTTGCGGATGTTGCCAATGCGCCAGAGCAATTCGTTGACTTTCCATTAGTTGTTACGGGCGAATTGAGCGATAAGCTTTTTTTTATTGATAATCGATTAAAAAACGGCATGGCTGGCTACGAAGTGATGTCGTGGGTAGAAAGTAATTTTGGTGTGGTGCTTGTGAATCTTGGTTGGGTGCCGGGCACTGGCGACAGAAGCGTGCTTCCGCGTGTTCTATTGCCAACGGGCACAGAGCACCATGGACAAGTATATGTGCCAAGCGATAATGTCATGATATCTGAAACTAATTTCAACTATGGACGGTTTCCAGTGTTGATACAGCAGATTGATTTTACCGAAATTGAAAAACATCTCGGTCAGGATGTACTGCCTTTTACCCTCAGGGTAGCGCCTTCACAAGACGCTAATTTTATTAGAGACTGGCAAGTGGTTGTTATGGCACCAGAGAAACATCTTGGTTATGCGATACAGTGGTTTGGTTTAGGAATTGCGGGCTTAACCGTATTTTTACTTACAATTATGAAATCTATGCAGGGGCGTCGAAGTTAATTTATGTCTAGTAATAAAAGCAACAAAACAGTTCTAATTTTGCTCGCAGTGGTATTTATAGTTCCGGTCATCATGGCTAAGTTTGCGTTAGAGTTAGATTGGTTCAACAAAGCCTCAACAAACAGAGGTGAGCTACTAGACCCTACAATCGAAGCGCAGGAACTACTAGAAGGCGCTGAAAAAAAATGGCATTTCTTATATGTGATCCCCGCGGTTTGTGACCAGGCTTGTGAAAATGCGATTTATAGCGTGAGTCAAGTAAAAACAGCCATTGGAAGGGAAGTAGATAGAGTAAATGCGGTGTTTATTGCAACCGAAGAAAGCGATAAAAACGCGCTGGCAAAAATTGCTGACATCAACGATACGCAAGTGTTACAAAAAGCCAAGCAAAATGTAAATAAAGTGTTTAAAGATGTGCCTTTAAATGCTATTTTTATCGCAGATACTTTAAACAATATCGTGCTAAATTATCCAACCACAGCAGACGAAGAGCAGACCATTATGGACAGCCGCGACATGCTAGCGGATATGAAAAAGCTGCTTAAGCTTTCGCGCATAGGTTAAGTCACAGGAAGTTACGCATTTATGAAAAAGCTAGTGCTAATAAGCATTTTTTTAGCCTTGTTTGTTATTGTTCTTGGAGCCTACACGCGCTTAACAGACGCAGGCTTAGGTTGCCCTGATTGGCCTGGATGTTATGGTCATGTGTTAGTTCCGCAGGCCGAACATCACATTGAAGCCGCAAACCAAGCATTCCCTGAACGTCCGGTTGAGGCTGAAAAAGCATGGAACGAAATGATCCATCGCTACTTTGCGGCTGGTTTAGGCTTTATCATCTTATTAATTGCCATTGCTGCTATTGTTAATCGGTCGAAAGGAAAAATCGCACCGCTGAAGTTGCCTATTTTGTTATTACTGTTAGTCAGTTTCCAAGGTATGCTTGGAATGTGGACGGTAACGCTTAACCTACTGCCCGTTATAGTAATGGCGCATCTTTTAGGCGGCTTTACTGTGCTGTCTTGCCTATTCATTTTATATTTACGCATGACGCCCTACCGCATACCCGGCGGCGACAATCAAATTAGGCCTTTAGCCAAATATGCTGTCATAGGCATAGCCATAGTGGTATGGCAAATTGCGCTTGGGGGTTGGACATCGGCAAACTATGCTTCATTAGCCTGTACGGAATTACCGATTTGTGAGGGGGATTGGGTTTCACGCCTAGATTTCGCTGGAGCATTCTCAATTCCGGCAGCAGAAAGTTATGAATATGGTGTGCATAGTTACGAAGAGCGAGTAACCATGCATGTATTGCATCGATTTGGCGCCATCATTACCGTTGCCTATTTATGCTGGTTTGCTTTTGCGTGCTTCAAACGCGCAAGTTCAGCTTTGATTAAAAAGCTTGCGCTTGTGATGCTCGGCGTGCTGGCGGTTCAAGTTGGATTAGGAGTAAGTAACGTTGTGTTTATGTTACCTCTTACTGTTGCAACTATGCACAACGCGGTAGCGGCCTGTTTGTTGCTGGTAATGGTGTTGATCACATACACCATGTATCGAAAGTATTGACGAAGAAAGATAATTTTATGAATAATTTGCTAGTGCAAAAAGGAGAGTACTTGTGAGTAAGACTATCGCGACTGCGACGAAAATTGCTTCGGGTGCTACTTGGCGCGATTACTATGAGCTAACCAAGCCGCGAGTGGTCATGCTGCTTTTGCTAACTGCTTTAGTTGGAATGTGCCTAGCGACCTCTACTTGGGTAGACCCAGTAATTTTAAGTGCGGGTATGTTGGGTATTGGCTTATTGTCATCGGCAGCCGCGGTGATAAATCATGTGGTTGATCATCGTATCGACAGCATCATGGCAAGAACTTTTAATCGCCCTGTAGCAAAAGGCAAGGTATCGGTAAAACGCGCGCTCATTTTTGCTTTTGCCTTAGGTTTAATCGGTTTTGTTGCACTGGCAGCATTCGTGAATATGCTTACCGCTTGGCTCACTCTCGCTAGCCTGGTTGGTTACGCGGTCGTTTACACCATGTATTTAAAGCGTGCTACACCTCAAAATATCGTTATAGGCGGCTTAGCAGGCGCAGCACCACCATTACTCGGTTGGACTGCGGTAACTGGTGAAATACACGCTTACGGATTGTTGCTCGTCTTAATCGTATTTACGTGGACACCACCCCACTTTTGGGCCCTTGCCATTCATCGCGAGAAAGACTATGCAAAGGCTAAGATTCCGATGTTGCCCAATACGCACGGCATAGAATTTACGAAAACGTGCGTATTGCTTTATACCTTGTTGCTTTGTGCAGTGTGTTTATTGCCCTATTTAACAGGTATGAGTGGCGGCGTTTATTTACTCGGCTCGTCTTTGTTAAATGCTTATTTCATGTACATGGCAATTAAACTTAAATTCAAGCCTGAAGCATCCACTGCTATGGATACTTTTAAGTTTTCAATACTTCATTTAATGTTACTGTTTGTATTACTGTTGGTTGATCATTATATTTAAACAGGATTCAGGTTATTTAAGCTAAGCATTAACTGTTAAGCTTTTATAGCAAGTAACAATCAAAGAGGTACATATTCATGCAACAAAAATGGCTTGGACTGATCGCTGCCGCCTCACTGGGTTTAGGCGTTTATTTAGCAATTACCATTGCGCCCCCAGGCATGGATGATAATAAACCCTTATCAGAACAAACCGAATACCTGAACTGGTATCCCCAAGCTCGTGCCCTTACAGATTTTTCTCTTTCAAAGCACAACGGTGAAAGTATGACAAATGCAGATTTAGAGGGGAAATGGACCCTTGCATTTGTGGGCTACACCTTTTGCCCAGATATCTGCCCTGTCACCTTAGCTGAAATAAACAACGTCTACCCTCAGCTGCAGGAGCAAGTCACAGACACGCCCTTACAAATTTGGTTTTTATCGGTAGATCCAGACCGCGACACGGTTGAGCGTTTAAACGAATACGTCAACTATTTTAACCCCGATTTTGTGGCAAGCACCGGCCCGCATACCCAGCTTTTCCCTCTGGTGCGCAGCATGGGCATGATGTATTCATTGTCTGAAAGTACAGATAACCCGAATTATTTGGTGGATCATAGTGCGTCGGTTGTAGTGATTAATCCCGCAGGCAATATTGTCGGTCGCTTTAAACCAAAGCATGTGCCGGGAGAATTAGCGATAAGCGATGTTGGTCAAATAGTGGCCGATATGCCAGTGTTATTATCGTCAAGCTAGACCCGCAAGCGCGCATTCGTGTTACAAATCCGGCAGGGCAGAAAAGAAGACGCAGCCAGTTTAGCGCCTTTGATTCTGCTCTCGGCTAATAAGTTACTGCCTTATATTTTCGGTTCATCTAAACAAGCCTTAGACTATCTGCTGTTGGCTTGCACACAAGATGACGGTCAATATAGTGCATCAAGGCATCAGGTTATTACTCACGAAGATAATGTAGTGGCCTGTATGAGCTTATGGCAACGAAACATGCCGGAGAGCTTTCATCAGCATACTTTATCGAGTCTAGGGGCGTTTCTTAGTCCAGAGCAACTTGTTCATATCTTAAGCATTAACGACGATTTAAAAGCGCTTTTCCGCCCACCCGAGGACAGTGAGCTATGCATTGGGCATTTAGCAGTCGATTTAAAATGGCAAGGCCAAGGGCTAGCGAAGCAGTTACTTGCTCATGCGGTTGGTGAGGCTAAAAGATTACACAAACATTGTTTAGTATTAGATGTCGACACTGCTAGCAAAGAAGCCCTTGGGTTCTACAAAAGATCGAGCTTTGTTGGTGAGCAAAAGCAAGTATATAGGGCAACAAGCCAAACCTTCGTGCGGATGAGTTTATCTGTAAAATAATGGCATTTGTAAGTAAGTTTGCGTTAGAGTATTGCTTGTAGCCATTATTAAATTATTGAGGCCTTATGCAACTTTCTGCTTTACAAAAACTTAGCCTACGCGGGTTATCGGCGATTGTCTTTTCTTTATTACTTGTTTCAAATGCGTCTTCACAAAGTCGTGAAATTGAAGTTGAGTCGGCGGTTGTTACCGAACATAAAACCGAGATTAACGGCAAGCGCGTGAGTTATTCAGCCACGACCGGGACACAGCCTGTTTGGAATGATGAAGGCGTTCCTGTTGCTTCTTTGTTTTACACCTTCTATCAGCGTACCGATACGAAAAACAGTGAGGAGCGTCCGCTGTTGATTTCGTTCAATGGTGGCCCTGGTTCAGCCTCGGTGTGGATGCATGTAGCGTATACCGGTCCGCGTATTCTAAATATAAACGACGAAGGCTATCCAGTTCAGCCGTATGGCGTACAAACAAATCCTTATTCGGTGTTAGATATTGCAGATATTGTATTTGTTAACCCAGTAAATACCGCTTACAGCCGAGTGTTGAAAGATGCAGAAGGCAATATGCCATCAAAAGATAAGCAAAAAGACATGTTTTTTGGGGTAAATGCAGATATAAAATATTTGGCTGAGTGGCTTAACACCTTTGTGACGCGCTACAACAAATGGCGCTCACCCAAATATTTAATTGGTGAAAGCTATGGCACAAATCGCGTATCGGGCCTAGCACTAGAGTTACAAATTAGTCAGTGGATGTATTTAAATGGCGTGGTGTTAGTTTCACCTACCGATATTGGCATTGAGCGAGATGGCCCTGTAAAAGCTGCGAATCGCCTTCCCTACTTTGCAGCAACCGCCTGGCACCATAAGCGACTGCCAGCGGATCTGCAGTCAAAAGACTTATATGAAGTCCTAGACGAAGTAGAAACTTATACTATTGAAGAATACCTACCTGCTCTTGCCAAGGGTAGCTTTATTAGTGAAGAGGAAATGCAGCGCACCGTGCAAAATGTGGCGCGTTTTTCTGGGCTTACGGAGCAGGCGGTTAAACAAAGCAATCTTGATATAAGTACCCGCTTTTTCTGGAAAGAGTTGCTACGCGATGAAGGCAAAACGGTAGGGCGCTTAGACAGTCGCTATTTAGGTATCGATAAAAAAGAAACGGGGGACTCTCCTGATTACTGGGCCGAGCTCACCTCATGGCTTCACTCTTTTACGCCCGCGATTAACTACTATTTACGAGAAGAGCTCAACTACAAAACTGACCTAAAGTACAACATGTTTGGCCCTGTGAGACCATGGGATAGAACTGACGATAATACTGGTGAAAATTTGCGCCTAGCTATGGCTCAAAACCCGTTCCTGAATGTATTGATTCAAGCCGGTTATTACGATGGCGCGACTAACTACTTCGACGCCAAGTACACCATGTGGCAATTAGACCCAAGCGGCAAAATGAAAGAGCGTTTAAGCTTTAAAGGTTACCGCAGTGGTCACATGATGTATCTACGACGCCAAGACTTAGAGCTGTCGAACAATGATCTACGTGAATTTATTTTAAACACTCAGGTTGCTCAAGGCGCTGCGGCTGAGTATCAACGATAAATTCAAGTCGATTCACTCCAAAAATGTGCCCTCAGGCCTTGGAGTGAAAAAGGGCACCGAGTACCAATAATACCTTGGAGAGTAATTGATACTCGGTGCGGTGCAGTTAACGCGAATTCGCCCCGCACTGAAGATATGCTCGAGTTTTACCGTCACTGTATTAGCCTCCATCTCTGGAATGATGCGCTGATTTTTGAAATAGCACGCAAGCTGCGCTGTGTTCACATCTTCAGAATTAGGTGCTAACTCAAATGAGAGGCTCTCTAATTTTGCTCCATTTTCGGTGAGGCTGTCGGCTGGTGAGCGACTGATAACTGGCATGGCAATTGAAGCCATTTTTGTTTTTAGTGTTTCAAGATTTGCATAGCGCCCAGCGGCAGGAAAGCGCGGAAGGGGATCTCGGTTGTTTATCTTGCTGACTACGCCGGATTGCTGACCAAATCCAATAAAGCCCGCATTTCTAAGAGCCTTCTCTAGCTTAAGATTGAACTCACCGTAGGGATAAGCCATCCATTTAAGGCTGTAGCCTAATTCACTTTCGAGCATTTCTTCAGCTTGCATGATGTTTTCCATTACTCGCGCTAACCATGCTTTTTCATTTTCGTCATTCTTTCTCTCCAAAAGATGAGGGTGACCAATAGTATGGTTCGCAAAATCAGCCAAGCCTTGCATTTGCTTGACCTGCTCCCAGCTCAGGTGATTGTTTAATTGCCCTATGCTGTCGGGGTTGATAAAGACCGTGTAGGGGAAGTTAAATTCTTGCAGGATAGGGTGGGCATTTTCAAAAATACTTAGGTAGCCGTCATCGAAGGTAATGGCTATCGCGTTCATGGGTAAACTCTGTTGGCTTTCAATTGCATCAAGCGCTTGTTTTAAGCTTATAACAGAGTGGTTTTCACTTAGATGTTGCATGTGCTGGCGAAATACGTCTGGCGAAACTGACGTAATGGAAGGCGTTTTTTCATCTACATGATGATATTGCAAGACAACCACTTGAGGTGGTAGTTGCTCTCTGGCAAAGGCATAATGCACTACGCTAAAACTAACACACAAGCATAAACAAGATATAATGACTTTGTTCAAATTCGCCTCCTCAGCAAAATAAGCAGTACAAATGGCAACTGTTCTTACAAATTATACGCCGCACGCTAAGCTTTTAGCCATTGCCGTGCCGCTTATTTTAGCAAACATTACTACACCTTTGTTGGGCTTGGTGGATACTGCTATTTTGGGCCGTATGGACGGTTTGCATTTTTTAGCCGGCGCTGCCATTGGCTCGTTGATTTTAACGCAGCTTTATTGGCTTTGCGGTTTTTTAAAAATGTCGATGACGGGTTTGAGTGCACAAAGCAAATCCCGCAGCGCTAGTGAGCGCAATAAAACCCTCGTTCAAGGCTGTGTTTTAGCACTTTTATTGGCGATAATGGTGTTGTTGTTTCAAAGCCCGTTTTTACAAGCAGGCTTATGGTTTGCTCAGGCCGAAGCGAATGTGATCCAAAGCACTGAGGCTTACTTTTATGTCCGCGTGTGGGGAGCGCCAGCTGCACTGATTAACATGGCGATAATTGGTTGGTTAATTGGCCAGCAAAAAGGCCGTTTAATCTTAGTGCTACAAGTGGTGGTGAACCTTGTCAATATCGCTGCAAGTCTTGCTTTTGTTTATGTATTTGATTTGGGCGTGCAAGGAGTTGCGGCTGGCACGCTTGTAGCTGAGTACAGTATGACAGTACTCTCGCTTTACTGGATCAATAAGCACTACTTGCCATTAAAAGTGCTAGGCGCATGGTTAAACTTCGCTGCCATGAAGCCCCTGCTTTCGCTTAACTCTAATATGCTGATACGCAATCTTGCGCTGCAGTTTACTTTGGCTTTTGTAACTTTAAAAGGCGCGCAATATGGCACTCAGGCGGCGGCCGTTAACGCGATTTTGATGCAGTTTTTTGCACTGATTGCGCTCGGTTTAGATGGTATTGCTAATGCAGTTGAGGCCCTAGTGGGAGAGGTGAAAGGAGAGCAAGATAATAAACATGAAGCTTCTGAAGCTGCGCCTAAACACGAGTCACTGCCCGAGAATGCAGTGGGGCAAACTCAAAATGCTCCTGATTTACCAGAGACCAGTCTAGCTCAGCAGGTATTATTGGGCATTTTTTGGTCAAGCGTTGTGGCTTTGCTTTACACTCTGATGTTTTCGTTCGCTGGGCATTTTATCGTCTCTTTACTGACTAATCAGAGCTTATTAGTAAATGCGACGATGGAGTACTTTTGGCTGATTGTGCTATTGCCTGTAATAGCTCACTGGTGTTTTTTGTTTGATGGTGTTTATGTTGGCCTCACCAAAGGACATGTGATGCGCAATAATATGCTGGTGAGCACGCTGTGCGGCTTTTTACCCTGTTATTTTTTGTTTTCTGCACTCGGGAACCAGGCTTTATGGATTGCTATGCTGGTGTTTCTGGCCGCGCGAGGATTTGGCTTAGGAGCACATTTTTATTACTTTGTAGTGCCCGCAGAGCGCGAAAAAGGCGCATAAAAAAGGCGATTTCTAATCAATCGCCTTAGTATAAAAACACCTCAGAGCTAATAGTAAGAATGCTCACCAGCTTCGTGCTCAGTCGCGTCTTTCACGCCTTTTATCTCACCTGCAAACTGTTCTAGCAGCTGTTTTTCAATCCCATCTTTTAAGGTCACATCCACCATTGAGCAGCCGTTACAACCACCGCCAAACTGCAGAATCGCATTGCCATCTTCAGTCACTTCCACCAACATTACGTTACCGCCGTGACTGGCTAGCTGAGGATTAATTTCTGACTCAATCATGTAGTTGATTCGGTCAATTAGAGGTGCGTCGTCAGCAATTTTCTTTGCCTTTGCATTAGGTGCCTTTAGCGTAAGCTGTGAGCCCATTTGGTCGGTCACAAAATCAATTTCGGCTTCTTCTAAGTACGGCCCGCTTTCCGCATCAATTACCGCGTCAAAACCATTGAAGTTTAAACGAATATCGCTTTCTTCTACCGCTTCAGGAGGACAGTAAGATACACCACATTCAGCCTTTGAAGTGCCAGGGTTGACCACAAACACGCGTATGTTTGTGCCATCAGTTTGCTGGGCAAGTAATTTAACGAAATGCTCTTGCGCTTGCTCGGAAATATTAACCATATGTACCTCTTAAATCTTTAATGCGCATATAATAGCAAAGATTACCTGAGTAAAACACTCAAGTATTATAGAATTTTTATATATACAAGAATAATTTTACTTAAATTATCTTAAGTTCAGGTATAAATTATACTTTTTAGCCGTTTTAGGTCACACTTTAATGGTATGTAAAACAATTAATAACCATAAAAGAGCAATGTATGATTAATCACCGCAAGGCAACGGCGTTATTTATTAATAGCGCTAAGTTTTTAGCTGCTATGACATGTGCAATTGCATTGAGTTTTAGCGTAAACGCAGTAGAAGATGATTTAGAATATTTGCCAGAGGGGCAAAATTACGACAGTAGCATTCCAAAGCCAGCAGATGTGCTCGGTTATCCAGTAGGTACTTGGCATGTTCGCCACGACCAAGTTGTAAGTTACATGCACGCCCTGGCTGAAGCCTCAGACCGAGTAAGCTTAGAAGTGACCGGCTATACCCACGAGCAGCGTCCACTTTTGTTAATGACAATTACGGGAGCTGGTAATAAAGCTAACGTTGAACAAATGCGCGAGGCCCACTTGGCAAGGCTCAGCAAAGGCGAGGCAGCAAGCTCTGAAGACCCCTTGTTTATATACATGGGTTACAGTGTGCATGGTAATGAACCTTCAGGTACCAATGCCGCTTTGTTAATTGCCTATCACTTAGCAGCATCACAAAGCGACGAAGTAAAAGCCTTGTTAGCGGAAAATGTTGTATTGCTTGACCCATCATTAAACCCAGATGGTTTATCGCGCTTTGCACAGTGGGCAAACATGCACAAGGGATACAACTTGGTAACAGATCCAGCGCATCGAGAGCATAGAGAGCACTGGCCCTCAGGTCGTACAAATCACTACTGGTTTGACTTAAACCGCGACTGGTTGCTGCTTACCCACCCTGAATCGAAAGCAAGAATTAAGCAGTTTCACCAGTGGCGCCCACACATTTTGACCGATTTCCACGAAATGGGCACCAACAGCACCTTCTTTTTCCAACCCGGCATCCCATCACGTAAAAACCCGTGGACACCCAACACTAACGTTACGCTCACCAACGCCTTAGCGCAGTTCCACGCACAAGCGCTTGATAATAATAAAGAACTCTATTTCACCGAAGAGTCTTTCGATGACTTTTATTATGGAAAGGGCTCAACTTATCCAGATGCACACGGCAGCATTGGTATTTTGTTTGAGCAGGCTAGCAGCCGTGGCCACGCTCAAGAATCAATCAATGGTGTAGTTGAGTTCCCACGCACGATTCAAAACCAAGTAACAACGTCGTTATCTACCTTTGCAGGCGCTATGGCCAACAAAGCGGCAATTGCGGCCTATCAAGCTCAGTTTTATAAAGATACACAACAACTGATTGACGACGATGATCTGCACGGTTATGTAGTGAGTGCGGGCAAAGACCATAGCCGTTTTGAGCGTATGCTATCGATACTTGCTGCGCATCAAATCGAATTTTCTGCGCTCGCTAATAATCTAGATTTAAACGATGAAAAATTTGCTGCAAAAAGTAGCGTGTACATTCCGCTGGATCAAGCCCAATACCGTTTAATACGTTCATTGTTCAGCGAGCGTACACGCTTTGTGGATAACACCTTTTACGATGTATCGAACTGGAATATTGGCTTAGCGTTTAACCTACAGTACCAAGCAGTTGAACAATCAGACCGTCGCAGAATAAAGCTGTCTGACCAAGCCCCACAACAAGCACTTGCTCCTAACGAGATTGCCTCCGATGCCTATGCTTACGTATTTGAATGGCACCGCTCAAAAGCCCCAGCAATGTTGCAACAACTGCTAGAAAAAGACGTACAAATACGCGTCGCTGGCGACAGCTTTTCTGCAAAACGTCAAAGCGGGGACACCCAAACCTTTGCACCAGGCAGCATTATGATTGCCACCGGTCTCAAGCAGCCAAATAATTTACTAGAACTGCTAAATGCAGCTCAAACTGAGTTTGGCATTGAAGTACACAGCATAAGTTCTGGCCTTACTCCAACAGGAATCGACCTAGGTAGCCGTCAGTTTGCACCGCTTAATAAACCAGACGTGTTATTGGTGGGTGGTATTGGGACAAACCAATATGAAGTTGGGGAGATTTGGCATTACTTAGACACACGCGTTGGCTTACCTGCGACCTTAGTTGATTTAGTCAATCTTGGAAACATAGACTTATCGCGCTACAGTCATATCGTATTTGCGTCTGGTCGATATAGCTCTGTGGATAAATCAGCGACCGCGGCGATTGCAGACTGGGTAAAAAGTGGTGGCGTGTTAATTGGTCAAAAGTCAGCGGTGTCTTGGTTTGCTAAACAGGGTTGGATTGAAAATGAGGTATTGTCTGACGATACTCTTGACCAAAGCTTCCCAACCGAAGGTTTGCAGTATAAAGACCGACAGGATTTAGAGTCTAAAAAGCGTGTTGCTGGCGCAAGTTTCATGGCCAATATTGATTTGTCGCATCCGCTCTTTTTTGGCTATGAGAGTAAGCAATTACCGTTGTTTAAGACTAGTAACTTCGTGCTTAAATCAATCGACGATCCCTTCGTGGAAATTGCAAACTATGTTGATAAGCCTTTGCTTGCAGGTTATGCGTCTGATGAAATGGAAGAATTAGTCAGTAAATCTGCGGCGATTGTGGTTCGTCCAATATCTCGTGGCGCAGTAATTGGTTTTGTGGATAACATTCACTTCCGCGGTTACTGGGATGGTACCAATAAATTAATGGCAAACGCGATTTATATGTCGCCATTACTATAGTTGCTGATCATCGGTTTGCTTCGGTGGTGTGAGCGCCATCGACCAAACCGAAATCCTTATGTCGGGGTTAGCCTCCACAATAGCTTTACAGGCGCTATTTATCGTCGCGCCTGTAGTCACCACATCGTCAATTAGCGCAATATGTTGATAAGGAAGTACTTTCGTAAGTTTAAAAGCATTTTCAATATTATGCAGTCGCGCCTCTCTATCGAGTGAACTTTGCGCCTTTGTATGCCTGTCCCGGGTTAAGCAGTCAAACAAAGGCAAGTCACTTAACTTACTGATTGCCTGACCTAATAGCCGAGCTTGATTGTAACCACGATGCGCATAGCGCCATTTTGATAATGGCACAGGTATGATTGCCTCGGGCAGCTCTTCTAATAAGGCAATACGGTGATGCACTATCTGAACAAAAAAGTGGGCAAGTACCTGAGCGGCGATAGCTTGCTTACCAAATTTTAGTCGGTTAATTAAGGCTTTTAATACTCCTTCGTACTCGCCAATTGCATATAGATGATGATAGTAAGGCCTTACAAGGTGCGTTGATATCTTTGGCACTTGCAGCAAATCAAAACCCGGCACAGAGAAATGCGCCAAGCTGGTGTCGATGCTACAAGCGCGGCAAACAATCTCGGAGCTTGCTTGACGACACATATAGCAGTTTCTATGCTCTACTGAGCAAAGTTTCGCGCCTATCTGTAGCAGTTGTAATTTATACATTGAGCGCATCGCGTTTTCTGACCTATCTTGAGGAGACAGCATACAAGAATGAAAGTAGATAAAAACCTGAACCTTAGCTCTGAATTGCACCTTGTATTTCTGCACGGCTGGGGTATGAATGGGGCAATATTCGACAGCTTTTGCGAGCGCCTTCAAGTCGAACTTACGCAAAGTGAATGGGAAAATGTCTCTCTTAGCACTATCGATTTACCTGGCTATGGGGACAATGTAAATGAGCCTGTCACTTCTCATAACGTAGAAGAAATGGTGGTAAAGGTTGAACAGCAACTCCCTGCCAATAGCATTCTTATTGCTTGGTCGTTGGGCGGACTAGTGGCGCAAAGCTTGGCAGCCAGGCAATCTGTTAAATTAATTGGGCTCATTACGATTTGTTCCTCCCCTAAATTTGTTAAAGAAAAAGAGTGGGCCGGTATTGAACCGCAAGTGCTCAGCAATTTTCAGAAACAGCTCGCCGAGGACACCCAAAAAACCTTAAAACGCTTTCTAGCAATACAAAATTTAGGACAAGCCAGCGCAAAAACCGACATACAAAAAATGCTTGCTGCTGTAACGAGCAAAGCACTTGCTAAATCGAGGACACTCAAACTTGGCTTGCAAACTCTTCAAGAAACGGACTTACGAGAACTAGTCAGCCAGATATTGATTCCCACCTTACGAGTATACGGGCGCTTAGACTCACTTGTGCCTCACAGTGCTGTAGAAAAAATAGCTCAGTGTCACCAAAGAAGCGACAGCGTTGTCTATGCAAAGGCTTCTCACGCACCGTTTATGAGCCATCCGGACTTGTTGATAAGTGACATATTCGCCTTTTTAGAAAAGCTAAAAAATAATTAAAGTTTGTAGTATGGCGGCCGATAACCCATTAAGGATTAAAATTTGTTTGGGTGTCCCCGTTAATGGCTTTTGATGTGACAAACAATGTGAGTGGTGCGTTTGCTGCTGGGGTGCAGAGTTATCAGGCTGCGTCGAAAGGGATGGCTGAGGCTTCTTCTCAGTTTGCGCAAGCAAATCGTCAGGACATAGATATGAACGCTGCGGCGGTTACGGTGCTGCAATCATCTGTGCAGGCTCAAGCGTCTGCAGAAGTTATCAAGCGTACTGATGGCATGCTTGGCACCATCATCGATATATTTGTTTAGTAATTACGGTGAAGATAGATGCAAATACTTAGCCCCGTGATGTCAAACTTCCCTACTATAGTATCTGGCTCAGATACCAATAACATGTTGCCAGAAGCAAAGTCACTGAGTTCGGAAAAAATATCGCCGAAAGAAGAAAAAACTGTCGATTCAGTCTCTTTAGGAGAATCAAAAGACAAACCCTCTACTTATGACACATTGTCCGATATCGCTAAAAAACAAAAAAACCAAGAAAAAAGCGTAGAAGCAGAAGAAAAAGCCGACGAAGAAAAAATTCAGGAATTAAAAGATCGCGACCAGGAAGTACGCACCCATGAACAGGCTCATGCAGCTGTGGGTGGGCAATACGCTGGTGCACCTTCCTATGAATTTGAGACAGGTCCTGACGGTAATCGCTATGCCGTTGGCGGTGAGGTTTCGATAGATGTGAGTGAAGAAAAGGACCCTGAGGATACCATTTCAAAAATGCAGGTTGTGCGTGCCGCAGCATTAGCGCCAGCAGAGCCATCTACCCAAGATTACAAAGTAGCAGCTGAAGCATCTCAAAAAGAGCAAGCGGCGAGAGCTGCTGTAGCTAAAGATTCTGTATCAGGGGATTCAAAAGAAGACAATAAGAATACTGATTCGCCAGAGTCAAATAGGCAGCAAAGCTATCACTTCGCTGCATTAGCGCAATACACGCGAGCCGACACGCCAGTAACAAAGGCGTTCTCGGCTATCGCATAGACTTAGCTACTTTTTCGCTTTCGCAAATGCGTCTGCAAAAGCATTGCCCATTGCCGCGTTGCCTTGTTGAGCGTTTGATTTAGGGCTTCGTGAAGCATTTGGCGCAGGTTTTCCACCTTTATTATTGCGGGCGGGTGCATTTGGTTTGGCACTTTGCTGTGAAGTGCCTACTTCATCATCTAAGCGCATGCTTAAACTAATACGTTTACGCTTAGCATCTACTTCCATTACCTTCACTTTTACTACTTCGCCCGTTTTCACCACTTCTCTTGGGTCTTTAATAAACTTGTTGGTAATAGCCGAAATATGCACGAGTCCGTCTTGATGCACGCCGATATCAACAAAGGCACCGAAGTTCGCCACGTTGCTGATCACGCCTTCTAATACCATACCGACTTCAAGATCACTGATAGCAGCAACGCCCTCTTTAAAGGTTGCCGTTTTAAATTCAGGTCTTGGATCTCTTCCCGGTTTCTCGAGCTCTTGCACGATGTCTCGGATAGTCGGCAAACCGAAATTATCGCTAACAAAGTCTTGTGGATTCAACTGACTCAATACGCCTTGATTGCCAATCATGTCGTTAACAGCAATACCCGATTTTTGAACAAAGGTATCTACCACTTGATAGGCCTCAGGGTGAACGGCGCTGGCATCCAATGGATTATCGCCATTCATTACGCGTAAAAATCCAGCGGCTTGCTCAAAGGCTTTTGGTCCTAAGCGCTCAACTTCTAATAAACGCTTGCGATTTTTAAAGCTTCCGTGTGCATCTCTGAACTGCACAATATTGCTCGCCAACGTTTTGTTTAAGCCCGACACATTTGCAAGCAAGGCTGGAGAAGCGGTATTCAAATCGACTCCCACGGCATTCACGCAGTCTTTTATCACGTTATCAAGGGATTGAGCCAATTGGCTTTGATTAACATCGTGTTGATATTGACCTACGCCAATAGCTTTGGGTTCAATTTTAACTAGCTCAGCAAGTGGGTCTTGTAAGCGTCTTGCAATAGACACCGCTCCGCGCAAAGAAACATCTAAAGTGGGGAGCTCCGCAGACGCGAGTTCCGAAGCTGAATAAACTGATGCGCCCGCTTCGCTAATCATAATTTTTTGCAAACCAAGCTCAGGCTCTGCCTGCATCATTTCCATTATCAGCTTATCGGTCTCACGTGAGCCTGTACCGTTGCCTATGCTGATTAAATCGACTTTATGTTGCTTGCTAAGCGTGGCTAATGTGCGCTTCGACTTATCCCACTGATTTTGCGGGGCATGCGGAAATATGGTCGTGGTGGCAATGACTTTGCCGGTGGCATCAACAATCGCGACTTTTACGCCTGTGCGCAAACCCGGATCGAGGCCCATGGTGACTTTGGGGCCAGCAGGTGCAGCCATCAGCAGGTCTTTAAGGTTTGAAGCAAATACATCAATCGCTTCTTTTTCTGCTTTTTCTCGTAGCGCGCTGAAAAGCTCTGTTTCCAGATGCAGGCTAAGTTTAATCTTCCACGTCCACTGCACAACCGTGCTTAGCCACTTGTCGCGAGCAGAGTTCCCAAGGTTAAGGCTGAGCACTTGTGCAATGGTTTGCTCATAAGCTTGGCTTTTCAAGAGTCCTTCTAGTGCTGGATCTGGGTCGATATTTACCATTAACACCGCTTCGTTACGCCCTCTAAATATCGCCAGAGCTCGGTGCGAAGGCACCGTGGTATATTTCTCTGAATAGCTAAAATAGTCGCTAAATTTCTGGCCTTTATCTTTCATGCCGTCAATTAGTGTGCTGGTCACGTGAGCAGATTTTAGTAGCTGTTGACGCAGCGCGTTTAGTAAATCTGCGTTTTCAGCGAATTGTTCCATCAGAATAAATTTCGCACCGTCTAAGGCCGCTTTACTATCAATAACGCCCTTTTCTGTATTTACATATTCAAGTGCTAATGATTCTGGTTCGGCTTGCGAATCTTCAAGAAGCTGTTGAGCCAATGGCTCAAGGCCTGCCTCAATAGCAATTTGCCCCTTGGTGCGGCGTCTTGGTTTGTATGGCAGATATAAGTCTTCCAATAGCGTTTTGCTTTGCGCGCTTTCAATTTTTTCGCGCAAGTTCGCGTCTAATTTACCCTGCTCTTCTATGGATTTAAGAATAACTTTTCTACGGTCTTCTAATTCGCGCAAATAACCTAGGCGCTGCTCCAGTGTGCGCAACTGCGCATCATCTAAGCCATTGGTGGCTTCTTTTCGGTAGCGAGCAATAAAGGGGACGGTCGCTCCGTCGTCTAGCAATTGAATAGCGGCTGCAATTTGAGACGTGCTTGCGCCAATTTCTGTCGCGATAATCTGATTAATCATGAATGAATATTTTCTCTTAAATAAGCGTGTTTAAATGAATTGGAAATTAAGATACCTACACACAGTAGTGGGAGTATAGCTGTCATAAAAGGGCTATGCGACTTTTATGTATTATAGTCAATGGATTCTACATACCAAGTAAAGCGACCGCTCTCGGTAACCACCTCAACTTCGTCTCCCACTTCTTTTTTTATAAGGGCTCTGGCCATTGGGGAGTCGATGGAGATGGCATCTTTTCTGCCAAAAATTTCGTCGTAGCCGACAATTTGAAAGCGTTTTTTCTGACCTTCATCATTCTCAATTTCAACCGTAGCGCCAAAGAACACCTTGCCCTGTTGTGAAGGATGATACTCAACCACTTTTACGCGCTCTAGCGTCTTTCTCAAGTAGCGAACTCTGCGATCAATTTCCCGCAGTCGCTTTTTATTGTACTGATAATCAGCATTTTCACTGCGATCCCCAAGACTTGCTGCCCAAGTAACCTTTTTGGTAGTTTCAGGGCGATCCTCTCGCCACAAAAAATCGAGTTCTTGTTTAAGCTTGGCATAGCCTTTTGGAGTGATAAGTGGTGTTGGCATTGTATTGATTAAAAATATGGTTAAAAAATGAACAAAAAAAGGAACCAACAAATCGGCTGAATGTCTATAAGAGTACGGACCCTTGCGACTTTATAATAGCACGTCCGTATAGGAGGCATCTATGTCCACCTTGAAAAATAGGACAAATAACGTAAGGCAATCGTGGCTTAGGCTGGCGAAAGTATTTTTTGGCATTAACTGTATTATAGTAAGCGTCTTAACTTTGATGCTAACTGGGCTTGCCATCATCAACAGCCATTACGATAGATGGTTTCCCCTAGCGGTAGTGTTAACAGTAGTACTGTTTATTACTGGGCGCTGGGTATTGCAATCAAACCGTCATAGATAAAGCCTAGCGAATACACAAAAAAAGCGCCGCAATTGTTTTATTGTCGGCGCTTTTTTTATTCTGATTAACCCTTACTCGGTAGCAGTTGCTTCTGCTCCAGCAACTTCCAACAACTCTACTTCAAAAATCAAAGTTGAATTTGGTGTAATTGCACCTTGACCACGAGCGCCATATGCTAGCTCAGATGGTATAACGAAACGATATTTCGCGCCTTCTTGCATAAGCTGTAAACCTTCAGTCCAACCGCTGATCACGCGGTTAAGGGGGAAAGACGTTGGCTCACCACGACCATATGATGAATCAAACTCAGTGCCGTCAATCAAGGTGCCTTTGTAATGCACTGTTACAGTGTCTGTTGCTTGAGGGCTTGCGCCTTCGCCCGCTTCAATCACTTCGTATTGCAAACCACTTTCGGTAACGGTAACACCTTCTTTTTGCGCGTTTTCAGCAAGATAGGCTAAACCAGCTTCGATGGCTGCTGCTGACTCTTCTTCCATTTTTGCAGTTTGTGCTGCGCGAAGCGCTTGATCAGATGCTTGGGTAAACATCTGCACTTCTTCCATCGATAATTGCGGTGTGTTGTTTAAAGCATCTTCAAATCCTGCACGAAGAGCGTCTTGGTCAACAGGAAGGTCAAGTGCAGCTTGCTGTTCAAAACGTTGATTCACAAACATACCCATGCTTGCACCTAACGCATATGATTGCTTTTGCGCGTCGGTTTCAAGCACTATGCTGGTGTCTGCAGATTCTGCTTCGTCTTTAGTATTGTCTGTGCCGCATGCGCTCAACATAAAGACTGACAAAATTGCTGTGGCTAAATAAGCCTTTTTCATATTCATCTCCGCTTAATAATTCAATTATAAATGCTACTGTAGGATACGTACTTTGGTATAATGCCCTACATGGTAAATGCCTTGCGCTAAAAGTAAAGCCATCAAATTAAGATTAATGACATTATGAAAATACAAATGATGCTGACGCTTGTTTTTACACTATTTTTGCAAGCCTGCAGTGTACCAGAATCCACCCCGCTAAGCAGAGTTAACTTATCTGAATCGGGAGTCTATGCGGCTGATATTAGTGCCAGCGGAAATTACGCAGTAGTGTCCCAAGTTAGCGGTGCCATTGAAGTGTATTCCATCAGCAAGCAGCAAACTATGTATACGTGGCGTCATCAAGGTGACGAGCGTAATTTAGTCGATAATGTTAGATTCTCGCCCAACGATGAGTTTGTTATTAGCTCAGATAGCGATGCTTTTGCCGTGTGGAGCGTGGCATCTGGAGAGCCACTCGGCTTTTGGCGCATTGACCAATCTACTATTCAAGATGTTGCTGTGAATGACCAAGCCAATGGTATTTTAGTGGCAAGAGCAAACGGTAGTGTGATGTTTTTTGAACCAAATACAGAGCGCCGATTGGAGTTTTTAGGGCATGGCGATAATAAAGTAAACGCTATCGATTTATCGGCAAATGGCAAATATGCGCTTAGCGGCGGCAACGACTACTATGCTTATTTATGGAGCACTGAAACGGGGCAAGTGATCCACGCTTTTGCACACCCAAACCGCGTTACTCGAGTAAAACTAGACCAACAAGCGCGCTTTGCCTTTACTGCCGATGGCCAAAACGACGCGCAAATTTGGGATATTCAAAGCGGAAAAGCAATTAGCAAACTGCAGTTTATTGAACGACAAATCATTTTTACAAGTGCAGATTTCTCTGAAGATGGTAAGTACTTGCTTACTGGTTCACCATCAAAAAGATTGATGCTTTGGGATGTGCAAAGCGGGAAAAACCTTAAACAGTGGCGCGTGGCGCCAAGCGATGGTCCTGCGCCGCAGTCGGCTGTGGTATACGCGGTTGGCTTTATCGACAATCAGGCAGTTTCGATTGCTAGCAGTGGTAACTTAGCATTTTGGAGTAAAGACATTGAGTGAAAAGACGGTGAGTACTGACGAGGCGCAAATGCGCAGTGATATTGAAACCTTACAGGTTAAATTAGCTTATCAAGAGGATACCATCGAGCAGTTAAATAAAATCGTAACGGCTCAGCAGGGGCAAATACAACAGCTCGAAAAGCTAACTCGCAGTATGGTGGATAAACTTAAGTCTTTGCAAAGCCAAGAGAACAATATCAATGACGGGGTGGAGCTGCCACCTCACTATTAAGCTATTTGTGCAAGGTTAGCGACTAATGATGTGTTGCTCAAAGAGCGTGGCTAAGGTTTGAATACGCCAATAACACCAGAGTTAGTCTTGCTCGCGGCGGCGACTTTTTCGTCGGTTTGGGTTTCGGTGTAGTCACACTTCACACATGCAAGCTTTTCAACGTTGTTTTCAAAATACAACATTAAGGTGTCTTGCTGCTTACAAGATGGGCAGGTAGCTCCCGCGATGAATCGTTTTTTGTTGCGTTTGGTCATAATTATTTAGTTAAAGCATTTGTTTGATTATACATGGCTATCTAGATTAATGATCAATGCGCGTGAGTTTGCTATTCTTGGCGCCAAATTTTGCTCAACAAGTATTTATGATCAAACTACAGGGTTTATCCTTACATCGCGGCGTTAAACCGCTTATTGAAAACGTATCGCTCGATATTTTTGCGGGTCAAAAAGTGGCAATCATTGGGCGCAACGGCTGCGGTAAGTCGAGCCTTTTCGCGATGCTCTTAGGACAGCTTTCGCCAGACGCTGGCGAATACTATTTACCCAAAGACTGGCAAGTTATTTCAGTGGCACAAACCATTGAAGATAACACCAGTAATGCATTGAAATATGTGGTGGCCGGGGACACCCAACTAGCCCATTTGCGCGAGCAGCTTCAGCAAGCCGAACAAAACGAAGACGGCAATCAAATCGCGATCCTTCACGACAAACTGGCCCAAGCCGGTGCTTATGACATTGAAGCGCGAGCAGCAACTATTTTAGCCGGTTTAGGCTTTACCGAAGATAAACTCAGTCACGCTTTAGCTTCATTCTCTGGTGGCTGGCAAATGCGCTTGAACCTCGCGCGTGCCCTGTTGTGCCCATCTGATTTACTGTTACTCGATGAGCCAACTAACCACCTAGATTTGGATGCGGTAATTTGGCTGGAAAACTGGCTCTCGCAGTATTCAGGAACTTTATTGCTGATTTCTCACGACAAAGCCTTTATTGATAATTGTGCTAATCAAATTGTGAGTTTTGAGAATCAAAGTTTGATGAGTTATACCGGCGGTTATTCGAGCTACGAGAAGCAAAAAGCAATGCGCATAAAACTTGCTGCCAGTGAAGCTGAAAAACAGCAGAAAAAGCGCGAGCACCTGATGTCGTTTATTACGCGCTTTAAGGCTAAAGCAAGTAAAGCCAAGCAAGCACAAAGCCGCGTAAAGCAATTAGAAAAAATGGAAGAAGTGCTGCCGGTGCATCAAAGCAGTGGCTTTTCGTTTGAATTCAAAGCGCCCGATAAACTACCGAACCCACTGATTAAAATGGAAAACGTTCAGGTAGGGTATGGCGATGTTATTATCCTGAATAAAGTGCATTTGAACTTAGTACCAGGCAGCCGCATTGGTTTGTTAGGTAAAAACGGTGCAGGTAAATCAACCCTTATTAAGCTAATGTCGGGCAAAATGAAAGCGCTATCAGGGGAGTATTTAAGCTCAGCCGGCCTGCATATTGGCTACTTTGCGCAGCATCAAGTGGAAGCGCTCGAGATGCAAAACTCTGCTTTTGATCATATTCAGCAAATGGATCTTAGTATGACTGAGCAGGCCGTACGTGATTATTTAGGCGGTTTTGGTTTTCACGGCGATGAAGCGATGTCGAAAGTTGGTCCGATGTCGGGAGGAGAGAAAGCGCGCTTGGTGTTAGCGATTTTAGTCTTTCAAAAACCTAACCTACTACTGCTAGATGAACCGACTAACCATCTTGATATTGAAATGCGAGCCGCGCTTAATTTTGCCCTGCAAAGCTTTGAAGGAGCTATTGTGCTGGTATCGCACGACCGCCATTTATTGAGCTCAGTGTGTGACGATTTTTACTTGGTAGACGCAGGTCAGGTCAGTAGCTTTAGTGGGGACTTAGATGACTATCGAAAGTGGATGCTCACAACGAGTAAAGCGAATGCACAAAACGTACAGCAAAGCCCCGAACAAAATAGAGGGCAAAGCAGAGGACAAAGCAGAGGACACCCAAACGCCACTTATCCACAAGGCGGACCGGCAAAAGCCACTTCATCGATAGACCGCAAAGAACTCAAACGCCTAGAAGCGCAGTTCAGACAGCAAACCAAACCACTCACTGAAGCGGTAAAAAAACAAGAGTTGCGCATGACTAAGCTATCAGAGCAAAAAGCCGAAATCGAAACACTAATGAGCGATTCACAACTTTACGAAGCGCAAAATAAAGACCAATTAACATCGCTCATTAGCGAGCAAGCAAAAGTGCTCGGCGATTTGGAAGAGGCCGAACTTTTATGGCTAGATGCTCAAGAATCACTGGAGCAGGCAAAGCTTGCTTTTGACGAAACGCTGGAGGGATATCAGCGTGTTTAAGATGCAGGCCGATGAATTTTGGCACTATGCACTTGATGTTTATCAGCAAGAGGGCGTAAAGCAGGCATGCCTAGACTTGCAAGATAAGATGCAGTTAAACGTTAACTTAATTTTGGCGATGATGTACCTATGTAAGCATGGCTTGATGTATCGCTATGACGATTTTAGCGAGGTAGAGCAGGCAATAGCCGAATCTGAAAAAAAACTTAAGCACCACCGGCGCAAAAGACGTGGTTTAAAAAAAATAGATGAGTCGCTTTATGAGAAGGCGTTGAGCGAAGAATTAACGATGGAGAAAGCACAGCAAGCCATTATTGTGGAATATTCAAATGGCTTAGTTTTCCAACATATACCCAATACTAGCGTGCTAAGAGACCAACTTGCTGCGCTGTGCCTACGACAGCTTACCCGCTTAAGACCAGCGCGCTCTGAGTTTTCGCGTCCACGTGGTACGCAAACCTTATCAGATGAAATTTTGCAGGCAATTTCTGTTTTGGGTGTCCATGTTTAGTTTTATCTTTGTACTATTACTAAGAATATTTCGACTATGAATGCAGTTTTTAAGCCTGCGTACGGCCGTATTTCAGAATCTCAATTTAATGCGCCTCGGTGGGCTCGAAACGCGCATGTGCAAACTATTTATCCTAAATTTTTTATGCGCAAAGAAGCCATTCATCGAGAGCTTCTAATAGACGGTGAACTCCCCTTTAAACGCGTTAGATTAGACACACCAGACAATGACTTTTTGGATTTGGCTTTGTTGTTTCCGCCAAAAGAGCGTCAGGTAAAGGCCATTGCAGTGCTATTTCATGGGCTAGAGGGCTCGCAAAATAGTCATTATATAAGGCATCTTGCTGGCACGCTGTTAAAGCAAGATATCGCTACAGTCCTCATGCATTTTAGGGGCTGTAGCGGCGAGATAAATCGTACTGCAAGAGCTTATCATTCGGGTGAAACTAGCGATGCTAAGTATTGCATCGACTGGATAAAACGCGAGTACCTAAGCGGTGATACGCCGCCCCCTTTTTTTGCAGTGGGCTTTTCACTGGGCGGCAACATGCTCTTGAAACTTTTAGGTGAAGAAACTCATAGCGGCATCACGGCGGCGGTAAGCGTATCGGCACCTATTGATTTGTCGGCGTCATCACAGGCGATTAATATTGGTTTTGCCAAGCGTTACCAGTCTCATTTATTGGCAACGATGCAAAACAACTTGATTCAAAAAATGGCAAAGATGGATTTACGCCCGTACATTCAGCTCAGTGCAAATGATGTAAGGCAGCTTAATTCATTTCGCCTATTTGATGAATACGTCACATCAAGGCTGCACGGTTTTAAAGATGCGAACGACTATTATGCAAAATCCAGCGCCATGCAGTTTTTACCCAGTATCAATACTCCCACATTGATACTGCATGCGGCTGACGACCCGTTTATGGACGAGCGCGTGATCCCCAAGCAAAAGCAGTTGTCTAAAGATATTGCTTATGAACTAAGCACATGCGGTGGACACGTTGGCTTTATGGCAGGTAGCCCTTTGCAACCAACATTATGGCTACCACAGCGTATCTCAGCCTTTTTTCAGGAGTTTTTATGATTATTGATTACACCAAACTTGCACCTGATACCCTCGATGCCTTGATTGAATCATTTGTACTGCGTGAGGGCACTGACTACGGTGAAGTGGAGTATACGCTTGAAGAAAAAGTGGAACATGTTAAGGCGCAGCTTGCGAATAAAGAGGTGGCCATTGAGTACTCCGAAGAAAATGAAAACGTCACGATTATTTCGTTGAAGAGATAAATATCAGGTAGCTCCAAAGCGCAAAACAACAAAAAAGACGCCGATATACGGCGCCTAGTTATTTATTAAGATAACGACTTAGATGAGTAGGCGTCTCGCTACTCTTTGTTGAAAACCACACTGAACGAGAACGGCACGGTGTTGGAGATATTCTGCAGCATAGCCACTTCTCGCAGCGCCTCAATTCCGCCTTCCAGGCCAAATTCTGATGCACTCAGCACGGTCGGCTTAACGGTAGTCGCTGATAAACGGCCGTCTTGCAAACCCGTTATGCGTACATCAAAAGTAACAGGCTTGCTTGTGCCGCTGATGCTTAAATTACCTTGTACACTTGTTTCTATACTTTCGCCCGGAGCCAGTGCTAGCAGCGACTCGTCGACTCCCGCTTCGAAAGTCGCGGTTGCAAAGTCGCTGACCTGAAACAGCATGCTTTGCATACGCTCATTGCGAATAGGGATAAGGGTATTTACGGAAGTTAAATCTACCTCTAACAACAAAGCGCCATCGTCGCTGATGCTGCCTGAAAACCTATCGAAGGTATGGCTTTCAGTAACGTTCACATTTTTGGTCGACAAAAAATTTACCGAGCTGCTGGAAGTGTCGAGAGTGAAATCTGCCATGGCGGTGCTCGCGGTAAGCAAACCGGCTAGTAATAGCGAGCTTTTTAAAGCTTTTAACTTATGCATAGTCATCGTTATCCATTTTATCTAGGCATCAAACGCAGCGCCCTCATTCTCATAAGATGCATCTGCCATTTATTTGCGCTTAACAATATTTAAAAATATTTATACTAAATTTTACTTGTATTGGATGACACTGCGCCAATCAACTCGTTGATCACCCAAAACAACAAAATCTGGATTAGTAACCTCTTTACGCTTGTTATAAGTGATCATATCAAAGGTCGCGGCCTTTATTTGCCCGCCCGCCTCATTGATGATGCATTCAGACGCGCCCGTATCCCATTCACCGGTTACCCCGAGGCGCATGAATACATCGGCTTTGCCTTCGGCGATAAAGCAGGCTTTTAACGAACAGCTTCCAGTTGGCAGGGTTTGATACTTGCGACTACTCGATAAGCGTTCGATCACTCTTTCACGCGACTGACGCCGAGAAATGGCAATCATGATTACATCTTCACTTGGCACGCTAAATTTACGCACCGATATAGGTTTTGTTTCAACTGGGCATCGCTTATACGCCCCATTCCCTTCACTGGCAAAATACAAAGATTCGCCGCAGGGCCAATAAATAACGCCAATGACTGGCTGATGACGCTCAATCAGGGCAATATTGATAGTAAAATCGCCGCTTCGGGCAACAAATTCTTGGGTGCCGTCGATAGGGTCTATCAGCCAATAGCGGGTCCAAGCTTGGCGCTCTTCCAAAGCCGGTATTTCGGTTTCTTCAGACATTATGGGGATATTTGGCGTGAGTCTAGCAAGGGCTTCACAAATGATTTCATTCGCGCGGTAGTCGGCACTGGTTACTGGGGATTCGTCCTCTTTCTCGTAGGTTTCGAACGTGCCTTTGTCGTAAATGTCGAGCACTTCAATACCCGCTTTTACCGCGATATCTTTGGCAATCTCTAAGAGTTCGTCTATCGATTTTGACATCATAACTTATCTCTCCAACGCTGCAGCAATAGCAAAGCTGCAACGCTTCTCGCTTCCTTAAAATCTTCTCTTGCTAGCAGCTCATCTACCGCAGAAACAGGCCACTCAATGACCTCTAGAGGTTCAGGCTCATCGCCCTCAAGAACTGACGGACTTAAGCCTTGAGCAACTAATATATGCATCGAGGCATCAAAAAATGTGGGTGCCATCATTACCGTTTGCAGGGCATCAAAGTGCTCGGCTTTGTATCCGACTTCTTCTTGCAGCTCGCGATTCGCTGCCTGCTCATGAGTCTCACCCGGATCTATCAGGCCTTTAGGAAAACCTATTTGATATGAGTGCGTGCCCGCGGAGTATTCTTTGATAAGCAACATGGTGTCTTTGTCTTTTAGCGGTACAATCATTACCGCACCGCGACCACCTCCGGCCATGCGCTCGAATTCACGGGTGGCGCCGTTACTAAATTCAAGGTCGACCTGTTCAATTCTAAAAAAACGACTTTTCGCGACGGTTTGCGTTTTATGGATGGTGGGCAATGTTTTATCCGGTTTCATTTTACTCACTTAAGCAACACAAGATACACTTAGACTTCGACTGTCGTTACATTAGCATAAGGAAGATAAATTGACACATTTACCGAGTCACAGCTTACCTTGGCACAAGATCAAAACCGTTTTACTGGATATGGACGGAACGCTACTGGATTTGCACTTTGATACGCAGTTTTGGGTTGAGCACATTCCGAAAAAACTCGCCGAGCACAGCGGTAGAACATTAGAGGAGTGCCACGCTCACATGAAAGAGGCCTACGCTGAGGTTTACGGTGAATTGCAATGGTATTGCCTAGATTACTGGGCAGATAAACTCGATTTGGACATCATGGCAGCCAAACGAGAGCTCGTGCATCTTATTCGAATGCGAGACGATGCCATTCCTTTTTTAGATGCCCTTAAGCACAGCCAAAGAGAAGTGGTGCTAGTCACTAATGCCCATCCAAACAGTCTCTCGCTAAAACTCGAGCGTACCGAGCTAGCAAGTCACATCGATACCTTGATATCCACGCATCAGTTTGGCGTCACAAAAGAGTCGCAGGTTTTATGGCAAAAATTGCAGGCCCACCTTGATTTTGACCCCGCTACGACCTTGTTTGTTGATGATAGCCAGCGAATTTTGGATGCCGCAAAAACCTTTGGTATTGCCTACACCTTAGGAATAAGTAATCCAGACAGCCAAGCGCCGGAGAATAAAATCGTCGGTCACCCAGCGACCAATAATTATCACAATATTATTGCGTCGATTATTGCCGATAATTTTCAGGCACATACAGATTGAGCCTCAAGGAGAGTATTGTGAAAGTGGCTGTTGTTTCTAAAAATCCTGTGAAGATAAATGCTGCTAGAGCAGCCTTTAGCAGCGTGTTTGCCGATACAAACATTGAGATAGTTGCTCTAGAGCTTGAGTCAGGCGTGCCCGACCAGCCGATGTCGTACGAGCAAACTAGAGAAGGGGCGCACAATCGTGTGCAAAACGCACTCGCGCTTGAAGATGAGTTTGACTACATCATTGCTTATGAAGGTGGCGTGGATGTATTTGAAGATGGCCCTAAAACCTTTGCCGTGCTTTGCATTGGTAAAGGCGAAGACATGATTTATGGACAAACTGCGACGCTGCCGCTGCCCATGTCAATCTATCAAGATTTGCTAAATGGCAAAGAGCTTGGGGATGCCATGGATACGCTATTTAATACGCATAACATCAAGCAAAAAGGCGGAGCGATTGGACAACTTACCTCAGGGCTGCAAACGCGGCTATCAATTTATGAAAGTGCGACGATTTTGGCCTTGAGTTATTTTGCACATCCTGACTTGTTTGACTCTTAAGGTGTTTGATTCTTAGCCAAGCGCCTTGATTACTTGATTGAACGCTATGTAATTAAAGCTTAACTTGATAAAAGCCCTGCGAATTTTTTGGGAAAAAGCTATCCGCTGCTTGCTGAATCACATCGGGTAAATCGTCTTCAGGTTTAAACTGTCCATTTGCTTCATATTTGCCATCTGCGCCCACTAAAACGTTTGCGCTTAATTGCAGAGTATTCTCGGGCAAAATATTCACGCTCAAATTGCCTGCATCGCAACTCATGTCAGCTTCGAAACTGCCGAGATTAACCGGAGCTTGGGGCGTGTCTACTTGCGCATTTAACCATGCACCTTTACCACTTAATTCAGTGCAGGTGGGGTCCATTGTCAATGATTCGATGTCGACTCTAAAGCGACCGTTAGCGGTAACTGCTACGGGCAGTCTGAATTGAGATAAGACTGACTTTGCCGGCACAAAGAGTTGGGTGTCCTTGAGTGAAAAGTTCTCAGGCGAAAGTAAGCTCACTGAGGCACTGCTGTTAACGTATATTTGTTCGGAATTGCGTATCGCGCCGCCTTTCACATCTATATTGGCGCGCAAAGCAATTAGCGCCCACGGATTGAGTGACCATTCCACGTTGTTGATTTGAAAGCCAGCTGCTTCTAGGCTCATTGCCTTACCGTTAAATAAGGTGCCTGAAACCGAGCTTAAGCGAACTTGTTGTTTGCTTTGCTCTGACACTATGCTTGCAATATGCACTGCGGGTAAGTAAGCAATTACAAACCCTAAATACGCTATAATGCCAAGCACTATCCACTGCCACTTTTTGATTCGTATACTCATTTTACCCTTTACCTAACTGTAGGCGTCTAACTTGGACAATACCTGCTTCGTTAGTTTCGCTAAAGTCAGATTGCAAAATAATCACGCCTCGCTGCTCCAGATCTTGTAACCATCGCATTAAGGCATTAAACGATACTTCGTCTATCCACACCTGCAACTCATCATCTTGAGGCTGCAAGCGTGACACGGAAATATTGGCAGCGCGAGTGGTCTGGTTAACTAATTGGGTTAACGAACCATTGAAGCTAGCGACCTGGCCGGTGCTTTTAAGTAACTGTGCACGGTTTGATTGTTCTTGCACCCACACGAGTAGCTTTTGGTCACTATCGAGGGCTGCGCTTTGCGTATTAAGCGAATTGTTTAGCGGCGCCCATATGAGATAATAAAACAGCACCACAACACTTACCGCGCCAGCGCTAAGCACTAAGATTCGCTCGCGCTCAGAAAGCTGTAAATACCATTGTCTAATTCCTTGCATGTACTCTCTCGTTATTTTTGTTTTGCTAGCCTCTGACGATGACTACGCCAACTACTTTATCGCCTTGATTATTAATTGCGCCTTGGTCTACTTCAAAGCCTAAGCTTTGGATGTCCCTGCGAAAACGCTCTAGAGACTCAAAGTTATTGGCTACAGACTGCATTCTTAATTCTGTTCGACTGGCATCAAAACGCAGTGTTTGAGGCGTTACGCCAGTGCTTGCAAAGGCATCGCTAAGCTGCGATAAAATTGCCAGCATGCTCAAACCACCGCCGCCTTGTTCCAAACGTTTCATTTCGTTTTGAACTGCTAAGCGAGCCTGGCGATATTGGCCAATGTTTGGAAAGCCTTGTGCGATAGATGCGCTGATTTGCTGGTTAATCTCAGCGCGTTGGCTTTTGATCTGATTAAGCTCAATGGTCTTAGAGACTAAGTTAACTGTGAGTGCAATAGCTGCCAGTGCTGCTGCAAGCTTCCATTTCTGCCAGTGAGCATTGCCAGCATGCTTAACTACATAAGGTCCTTGGCAAAAATTGAGGCTGTTTGCATCGATATTCTTAAGCATCAGTAAGAGCGGTAAATCTTTATAATCAAAACTGATTTCAATATCGTCGTATTGTTCTAAGCCTTCAATTTCGCTGTAGCAGACTACGGAAAGCTTCTCGTGCTTTGCCTTTTCGAGCAACAAGGGCAATAACCACTCGCTTTCACCCTGAAGGCCTTGATTATTACCAAATCTGGCCACTAAATCACTGCCGAGCTGAACAATACTAATGGTGTTTTCTTGGGAGGGTAATGCTAATACATCGGGTATAAATTTTTGGCAAAAGATATTGGCATCTTTAAGCGCATGCTGCCACATGACGATTTTTTCTTTGGCAATCACTGCAACGGATTGTTGCTCGCCGGTGCGCTCGCCAATGGCAACAAAATGCTGATTAATGTCGCCGCAAACATCTTCCTCAAGCATATAAGGAATGGCGTTCATAACTTTACGGTTTGCGTTAGGTGGGAGCGTGACTGACGTTAGCAACACTTCTGAGCAAGGGGCTAGGGCAATCACTTCAGCGCTGTCTGCGCGCGCTTTAAGTGCGGCTAAATCCATTGCGTCAGACAACTCACCTGAGGCAATAATTTCTTGTTCAGGCTCACTGAAGACCAGCCATTGCACTGGCGCTTCTAAATCACCACCAAACCTCAGAATTAAACGTTGCACTAACTAAAAACCTCCAAATTCACGCCGAACCACCTTCACTGCACCGCCGTCGATTGCAAATAGCGTGCTTAATCTAAACTGAGCGTCATTGTACGTTGTTGTTGTACTAAGCTTAAAGTATTTTGTTTCTATAGCAAACCACTCTAGTTGATCCGGTGGCAATCCTAAGCGCGTTACCGCTGGTAAGCTTCTAAAATCATTAATATCAGCAAAACCCTCGGGCGGGCGATTTGAAATAATAGTTTGTGCATTGTCGACATCGTCGCCTAGTAGGGCGGCAAGCACGGCGGCTTGCTTTTCGGTCACGGTGTTAACATTAAGCTTGATAAGCGTTTCTGGCAATACGCAAACCAATGGCAATAACTTATTTAGCCACTGATTCTCCAAGCCGTCGGCAACACCATTGATGAGCCTTAATTCAGTTTTGCTCGACATTGTGCTGTTTGCAGCTAAATAAGGAATACTCAGGGATTCATAGTCAATATCTTCTGCGCCATAGTTTGAAGGGTTGTCGTCTTCATCAATCCAGTCTATGAGTGAATCGGTCACGGTGTCGACAACAAACGAGTCTTCAATGACCGTATCTAGCAGCTTATGAAAAGCTTGTTGGCTGGGGATTCGGCCGTTGTTTGCGCGGTTTGTTTCGCGTGCAACGGGTTCTGATGGCGGCTGAGGCTCGCCTTCGCCTTCGCTTTCATCAGTATCGGCATCGTCTTCACCATTTTCGTTGGGCGTAAATACTGAATTAATGGCATTTAAGTTAAAGCATGACTGCATATCAAAGAGCTCAGCCTCAATGGTGCCGCCATCAACAGGATACTTAAATGTTTGCGCCCACGGCTGACTCAGGTTCATATTATTAGGGCTTAAACTGACTAAAGTCGCCAATGATTTGCGTGCAAACTCCTCTGCTCCTAGGGCATACCAATAGGCTTGATTGTTATCTTTGATATTCTGTGCGCGAATAATATTAAGCTGCAGGCGACTGACCATTTGTGTGGCTAGGATACTAACCAGAGCAACAATTAATAGAACAACTACTAGCGCCACTCCGCGCTGCTTAGAGGGCTTTACATACATCACAGACTCACCTGAAACACGCGGCGTATTTCGCCAAAGTGTGTTGATACAATCGTCACTTGAATTGCATTGGGTAGTTCTGTGCTTTCAATAGTTTCCGACCACTCGAAGTCATCGTCATTCCCGATATCTCGGAGTACTTCCACGCGAAAGTCTTCAATATCGTTTAATAATACTCGCATCTTAGGCTCGGTACCTATTACCGAGTCTACATAGTTTGTATGTAAGCGCTGAAGTTGGTTTTCTTGCATGCGATACACAACATTTTGCAGCGAGCTGCGAGGAAGCATAAGCTGAGGATTGTGCCAACCACTTCTGACCATGCCAATACCATCTGCATCGCTTTCAAACTCAAACTCACCGCCATCTAAAATAAGCTTGTTCTCTTGATTTTGCACTCGAGGTACGCGGTCAGCTATTTGCTGAAAGTCTCGCTCAATCACCAACATTGCCCGCTGCAAATCCTGCAGGCTGGTAAGTTCACGCTCCGAGTAATCGCTACTGGTGGTCACATTGCTCAATACCTGGTTCGCCGCCAAAGCAACAAAAGAAAAAATCGCCACCGCCACAATCAACTCAATTAAAGTAAAGCCACGACTCCTAACGGGGACACCCAACGCCCCGCTTCTGTGGATAAGTTTCCCACTGGGGACACCCAACCGCCCTAAACTGTGAATAAGTCGAATGCGCTTCATGTTAACTTATTCCTTCGCCATAAATGTAGTGACGCTGGTAATGGACCCAGTTAAGTCTTCGTTCTCAAACACCGTTACGGTAACCTGCAGCAAATCCTCGTCAACAGTTTTAAGCACTGTCTGCTCCCAGTACCAGGTGCGCTCAGCCATTTCTGTTTGGCCTTTTAAATTATTTTTTGGTGGCCAAGTGTTGCTTGCCCTAATACTTGTTTCGGTGAGTTTATTGTTAGCGACATAAGTAGCAAAGGTCATATTTTTGAGCATGCTGACGGCATTTAGGTGCTCTGACGCACCTTTGACAACGGCGGCGCCTGCCAATGCGAATATAGCGACGGCGATCAGCACTTCTAAAAGGGTGAAGCCTTTACTTGGCTTGAGAGTGTTGGGTGTCCTCGCGGAAGCCTTTTTCACGGCGCTAGCGTTTGATGGATATTTGGGTGTCCTCGAGTCATGGGTGTTCATCGGTTTTCTGGTCCTTTACGCCTGAGAGGAGGGATGTCTTCTCCTTCTAAGGTGAAAAAGAAGGGCTCGTTCTGACCGAAGGGTTCGTCGTAGCGTATGCGTAGTTCGAAGGGGGTGATTTCACCGCTCGATAGTAAGAGTATTTGTGGTGGCGGTGGCTCAATATCTTCTTCACTGCCAATTTCTACGCCTTCATCGCTTACACTTAGAGACTCATCAAAAAGCCTGGTGTCAAACAATCGGTCCTCTGATACCCAAGGCAAGTCCTCGAGATTTAGCTCTAAGCTTACAAATTCAGGCATGGTAGCAAGGGCAAATATTGGCTGTGCATCTATTGGACGCCATTTGTCTTCTTTGTTTAAAGCAACAAATTCATAGGTCATTGCTTCATCGTCAATGCGTAAGCCCAGTTGCTTTTGATTTAACACTGCGTAGTCACTGGCCATATCTACTAATACCTGTAGCCGCCGCGTCTCTTGCTCTACTTCATCAGTCGGGTCACGACCAATCACATTAAAACTTACAACTGACACTATCAGCCCTATCACTGCAATCACAAGAATCAGTTCAAGTAATGTAAAGCCTTTGGACTTGCTCTGAATGTGCATTTAAATTAGGTGCCTGTGTTAGCAACGAAGCTATCTTAGCTAAGGCTTAAATTATGCTGCGTAAAACGCATTACAGATATTCGTTGATATTCCAACTGCCAATGTCATCTTCTGTGCCGTCTATACCGTCAGGGCCTACAGAATAAATTTCCACTGGTTTAATTTCACCGGGGCTCAAAAGAATATAGTCACCGCCCCAAGGGTCTTGTGGTAAGCGGTTGATGATACCTCCTTCAGGATAATTTCTGGGGACAGGCTCAATACTTGGAATTGAAACTAAAGCTTCTAGACCTTGCTCAGTAGTAGGAAAGCGGTTCGCATTGAGCTTGTACATCTGCAAAGCATTTTCTAAGTTCTGAATATCAATAGCTGCTTTTTTTAGCTCAGCAGTCGATTTGCTTCCACCTACGTTTGGTATGACAAGTGCCGCAATCATGCCGATAATAAAGATAACAATCATTACCTCTATCAGCGTAAAGCCCTTCATTGAATTGCGTCGTTTGCTAGTGATTTGCTGTAATGTCATTGTCATTGTCCTTGTTAACTACCTACTAAACTGTTCAGGGCGAGTATTGGCATTAAAATCGCCATTACAATAAACAGTACGATTGCTGCCATTGATACAATCAGTACGGGTTCAAATATCTTAAGCGCGATATTTATGGTTGAAGCCAATTCACGCTCTTGATTGTCAGCAGCTCGTGCGAGCATATGCTGTAATTCCCCAGACCTCTCGCCCGACGCAATCATGTGCATCATCATTGGCGGGAAAACTTTTGTGGCGTCTAGGGATGCTCTAAGCGTACTACCTTCTTTTACTTTTTCAGCCGCGTCTTTTACAAGATTTTTCAGGTGCTTATTTTCCAAAACATTGCCTGCGATGCGCATAGATTCAAGCAGAGGCACTGAGCTTGCCGATAAAATACTTAAGGTTTGAGCAAAACGAGCGGTGTTAGTTCCCCTGACTAATTTGCCAATAACCGGCAAAAACAACAAACGTCGATGCCACATTAACTCTATGCGAGGCACCTGCAGCAGTCGATTGATCAGCAAAACAATAAGCGCTAAAGCAATCCCTGCAAAAATACCGTAGTCTTGCAGCGCATCGCTTATGCTTATAAGTATGCGAGTCATCAGAGGAAGTTCCTGACCCATGGTATCGAATTGTTCAACGATACTTGGCACAACTACCGTCAGCAGCATGATGACTACCCCGAGAGCAACTACCATCATGACTATCGGGTATATTAAAGCTTGGCTAATTTGGCTTGATGTCGCCTGGCGCTTTTCGGTGTAGTCTGCTAATCGACTAAGCACAGTATCTAAGTGCCCTGAACGTTCACCAGCGGCGACCATCGCTCGATATAAGCCATCGAATACTCGCGGAAAATCGCCAAGCGCTTTTGCTAAAGAATGGCCTTCTACCACTTTACTGCGCACTGCCATCATCATGTTTTTGTGGCGCGGCTTGTCGCATTGCTCTGCCACGGCTAAGAGTGCTTCTTCTATGGTTAGCGCAGCCTCGATGAGAGTGGCGAGCTGACGCGTAAGTAATGCTAAGTCAGAGCTTGAGATGCTAGGCGTGAAAAGTGTAAATGAACGCTCAGTTGTTTTTTCTTGTGCAACTTGTTCAACTTCAACGGGAATGAGCGACTTTTCTCTCAGCTGCTGCCGAATTTGTCTCGCGGTATCGCCTTCAAGCACACCATTTTTATTCTTTCCGCGCGCATCCAGCGCTTTATATGCGAAAGCTGGCATTATTCTTCTCTGGTTACTCTTAAGACTTCTTCTAAAGAAGTGATGCCTTGCAAGACTTTATCAAGCCCATCTTGCCGAATAGACGGCGTAGTTTTTCGGATATACTTTTCAATGGCCTGTTCACCCCGACCGTCATGCATCATTTCGCGCACCGTATCATCTACAATTAACTGTTCATGAATACCGGTACGTCCACGATAGCCCGAATAGTTGCACTGTACGCATCCTTTCGGATTATAAATTACGGTTGTGTCGCTAGCACCTTGCCCGAGTACTTCTTGTTCTTTTGCGCTGGGCGTATGAGCTGTTTTACATTCGGGGCATAAAGTTCTCACCAAACGCTGAGAGAGCACCGATAAGAGACTAGAGGAAAGTAAAAATGGCTCTATGCCCATATCTTCAAGACGCGTTATTGCGCCAGCTGCGGTGTTGGTATGTAGAGTGGAAAGTACTAAGTGCCCGGTCAAACTAGCTTGCACCGCGATTTGCGCAGTTTCAATATCACGAATCTCACCTACCATCACCACATCTGGATCTTGACGCAATATGGCCCTAAGGCCTCTTGCAAAAGTCATATCCACCTTTGGATTAACTTGGGTTTGGCCGATGCCTTCTAAGTCAAACTCGATGGGGTCTTCTACGGTTAATATATTGCGGTCTTTTGAATTAATTTCAGTTAAACCGGCATATAAAGTGGTACTTTTACCTGAGCCGGTTGGACCGGTAACAAGCATAATGCCGTGAGGTTTGCGAATTAAGCCTGAAAAGTGCTGGCGATTGCTTAAGGTCATGCCCAAGTCTTCGAGGTTTAATCGTGCATTATTCTTATCAAGTAAACGCAGTACAACCCGTTCACCGTGGCTAGATGGCATGGTTGATACACGAACATCAACCGCTCGCCCGCCTATGCGCAAGCTAATACGCCCATCTTGTGGCACGCGTTTTTCTGCGATATCCATTTTCGACATAACTTTAATGCGAGATACTAACATCGATGACATTTTGCGATTTGGGCGCAAGATTTCGCGCAATACGCCGTCCACTCTAAAGCGCACAACTAATTGGTTTTCAAAGGTTTCGATATGGATGTCGGAAGCGCCTTCTTTAATCGCTTCGCCAAGCATTGCATTGATAAGCTTGATGATGGGTGCATCGTCTTCGTTATCGAGTAAGTCTTCTGTGTCGGGTAAGTCTTCTGCTAAGGCAAAAAGGTCACTTTCGTTGCCAAGGTCTTCCATTAGCTGTTTGGCTTCAGATGAATTACGTTGGAAAGAGTCGGTTAGTATTTGCTCAAATTTATCTTCGGGCAAGGTTTTCATTTGCAGGCTAGCACCTACAAAACGCCTGACTTCAGCAATACTTTTGAGAGAGGTTTCACTAGTATAATGCAAGGTGATTGGGTCAGTATCTAAGCCCAATAGTACCTTATGGCGTTTCGCAAAGCCGAACGGCAGTTGATTGCCAATGATTTCATCCTCGTCGGGCATGACCTCGGAGTTAGCCGCTAACTCTGCCTGCTGTAAGTCATCAACGGCTTCATCAAGAAGTGTGTCTTGAGTGGCCGTTTGTGAATTCATTGACGCATCACTCTGCATAATTAGTCTTTCAACCCATCTTTTTCAATCAGATACTGCTCAAACGAGGGGGGTAATGTGAGCTTGTCATCCCACGACGGTAAATCTGGCCCCGTGGTGTTTGGCATAAGCGGAATACCTTGTGACTGACGATTTAGCTGCTGAGCGCGAATATAATTGTATTTGCGATGACTGATTTCGTTCATCGTAATGCCATCACGCACAATAGTAGGACGCAAAAATACCATGAGGTTGCGCTTTCGCTTACTTGTTGATGTTGTTTTAAACAAGTGACCTAGAACCGGGATATCGCCTAACAATGGTACCTTAGACACACTTTCCTGCACGTCTTCGTCAATCAAACCGCCTAACACAATCGTGCCTCCATCATCTACAATAACTGTAGTTTTGATTTCGCGTTTATTAATTGAAATATCCACTGCAGTGGCGCCGCTAACACTTGAAACTTCTTGCTCAATGGTTAACTGAACCGCATCACCTTCGTTTATTTGCGGGGTGACTTTAAGCTTTATACCCACCTCTTGACGGTCTACGGTCTGGAAGGGGTTAGAGTTATTTGAGCCCGTACTTGTGCCGGTAATAATTGGCACTTCTTGTCCAACAATGAAAAATGCCTCTTCATTGTCCATGGTAGTGAGGTGCGGTGTGGCAAGGATATTTGAGTTAGTGTCGTTGCTAACGGCTTGCACGACTGCACCCCATCCATTTTCAATCACACCAGCAATAAGCCCATTTGCTCCACCTAGCAAAGATGCCAATGGTGTTAAATCGCCTTCAATTGTCTCTTGTGTCTCAACCGGAACGCCGTTTGCTGATGTAGTGGTTCGGGTAACAGTGCGGTCTTCAGCTTCTCTCAAAGCAACACCTAAGCCACCTACCGGAATTACGCCATTTGTAAACTGCGTTCCACCACCGTCTTCAGATACCCATTGAACACCCAGTGTGACGCCGTCGCCTTCGAACACTTCAACAATAATCGCTTCTACTTGCACTTGCGCCCTGCGCACATCGAGCTGGCGAATAACCTTTTCTAACGAGCGCATCATATCAGGCTCAGCCGTGATGACTAATGAGTTACTGTCTTCGTGGAAGTCGATACTAACGTCACGGTTGTTCGATCCCGAGCGACGGCCCTGCTGAGCGGGTTGGCCTTCCGATTGAATGGTGGCACTCACTCCTTGCAATACTTTTACTAGGTCTTCGGCTTTGGCATAGTTTAAGAAAATAACGCGAGTGTTACCGCTACTTTCTAGCTCTTGGTCCATGCGCTCTATAAGGTTAATCAAACGTTGACGTGCTTTGACATCACCGCTAACAATAACGCTGTTGGTGCGATCATCGGCTACCACGCGTGGTGTTGACTTTCCGCCTGCGGCCTGCTTGCCAGCGGAGTTATTGATGCTGTCAATAATGCGCACCATCTCTGAAGCTGAGGCGTATTTAAGCTTGATCACTTCAACTTCTTCATCGCCAGCGCGGTCAACACGCTCAATTATTTCAACGAGCCTATTTACCACTGCAGCGCGGCCGGTAAGCATCATTACGTTGCTAGGGTCGTGGCTTACGACGTTGCCGCCGCCTTGTTGGTCGTTGAGTTGGCGAAGAATAGGGGCGAGTTCTCTAACAGGGACATTGTAAACCGGTAGTACGCGCGTGATCATTTCATCGCCGTCGAATCTTGTGCCTTCTACCACTGGAATATTTGAGGCTTTCGCATCTTTCGAGCGTACCACTTTTAAAATACCATTTGGCATTTCAACAACTGCAAAATCATATACTTGCAGCACATTTAAGAAAAATTGATAGTACTGATCTTCATCCAATAAATCGTAGCTGCGTACACTGATTTTTCCGCGCACGTTAGGGTCTACAATAATAGTGCGTTTAAGATTTTTACCGACGATATTAATAAACTCTGTGATCTCGGTATTCTTAAAGTTCGGCTGATACTCTGCGCTGTAGGCAACGCTGCTTAAAAAGAGCCCAAGTGCTAGGCTCAAGCAACATGCGATGTTCGCGCATGGCTTTAAAGGCCAATTTAATCTCATAACCACACTACCTTCATTTTCTTAATCCCTTGGAATATCTAAGTTCAATGAGATCACCTCATCGTTTCTAAGCACTTCAACACCTAGACTCTGCGCTTCGTTTAACAGTGCAACTGCTTCAAGCGCTTGGACGGTATCTGATAAATCATAGCCGTTAAGTTCGATGACTATATCACCATCTTTTAAACCTACTTGTGTAAATAAACTTGGGTCTTTACCAGGAGATACTCTATACCCAACTGGCATACCGTCTTTAACGTGAGGAGATAAGCGTATAAAATCTGCAAAACTGGCTGGTTCTTCAGCTAGGCGTTGTTGAATACTCGCAAGGTCTACTTCGGCTGATTGATTTCGCGGGCTTTGCTGTTGCTGAGCTTGCACAGGCCCCTCATACACTTCAATTGGCTGATTTTGCTCTCTTAGCCGGTTAGCTTCTTCAAAGTCTACGCCCTCGAGCATCAGAGTTTCTCTTGATACGCGGTTTTTAATAATGACACGGTCTACATAAATTTCATC
Organism: uncultured Glaciecola sp.; assembly: GCA_964418575.1. Classification (GTDB taxonomy): domain Bacteria; phylum Pseudomonadota; class Gammaproteobacteria; order Enterobacterales; family Alteromonadaceae; genus Glaciecola. The sequence goes on along the minus strand of CAYQMI010000004.1, from coordinate 16,556 downwards.
TAGGGTAACCTGAGTACCTTCGATTTTATCGCCAATGCCATAGGTGTTTTGGTTGTTGCGATACTCAATCACCGCAGCCCCAACGTTTGGGTCGGGGCTAGCCACTACGCCGGATAAGATAAGATTGAGCTTTGTTTCTGGTGCGTCGGTAACATCTTGTTGCTTTGCTGGTGCGGGTTTTGCGCTCGCATCTCCAAATAAATTTAGACCGAGTAACTTATTGAGGTTGGTTTTATTGTCAGTCGACGCCACATTAGCGTTAAGTGAGGCGGAACTTGCATTTGAGGCAGTCACTTGCGTGGGTTCGGGAATAAGCTGCCAAGTTAATTTTGCGGCAAAGGATATTAAGTACAGCGCAAGTAAAATCACCACCGCTAAAATGATTTTTTTATCATTTTCCTGATAGAATTGGAGTAATGGCGATAAATTGAGCTTTTCGATTGTCATTAGTTTTTTGGTGTGCTTTCCACGCTAAATGTTAACTGGCTAATCATATCGAGTGTGACAGTGATGAACAATAGCCAAGGTCCATTGTGATAAAAAATTAACAATATAAAGACCCTTATTGACGGTAAAAGTGCAAATTACTATGCAAAAAGCAAATCAAGACTCATCGAAGAGAGTTTCAAAACGGGGACACCCAACCCATCCATCTGAGCAAGGCGAGGCGGTGCGATTAGATAAGTGGGTGTGGGCAGCGCGTTTTTGCAAAACGCGCTCTTTGGCCAGAGATATGATTCAGGCGGGAAAAATCACGTATAATGAGCAGCGCACAAAGCCAAGTAAAGTGGTGGAACTAGGTGCAAAAATAAAGATACCCACAGGCTTCGATACAAAAATTGTTATTGTTGAAAAAATACACGATAAACGCCAATCGGCTGCATTAGCACAAGAGTTATATTCCGAAACACAAGCCAGTGTTGAGCAGCGTGAGCGCAACGCGGAGGCACGAAAATTAAGTATTTTTCACAGTCCTCGACCAGATGGCAGGCCCGACAAAAAACAACGTCGACAAATTATTCAGTTTAAGAATCAATAAAAGGTAAATATTTATATGAGCGATAAGCTAACACGCTTTCTGTTTGAAGATAGAGCGGTACGAGGAGAGATAGTACAGCTGAGCGAGAGCTATAAGTCTGTGCTTGATTCCTATGACTATCCAGAGCCGATTGCTCGTTTGTTAGGAGAGTTGATGAGCGCAGTGAGCTTATTAACCGCAACGCTTAAATTTAAAGGTGAAGTGGCTTTGCAAATCCAAAGTGAGGGGATTGTGAAGTATGCGGTCATAAATGGTACGCATGAACAAAAATTGAGAGGCGTTGCGCGTTGGGACGAGAGTACAAGTGATTTACCAAACTCTTTTAGCGAATTATTTACCAAAGGTGTCTTGGCTATTACGCTTGCTCCCCAAGGTAAAGAGCGCTATCAGGGAGTGGTTGCGCTTGATAAACCCAGCTTAGCTGAATGTTTAGAAAACTATTTTCTGCAATCGGAGCAGCTACTCACTAAGGTGTATTTGGCTACCAGTGCAGACCCCGCGCGCGCGGCCGCTGGCATGATATTACAAATTGTTCCGCAGACCAGTGAGACTGTTCAAGCCGGGGAAAATACGGACTTTGAGCATTTGTCGGTGCTTGCCAATACAACAACCTCTGAAGAACTGCTGGAGCTTGAGCCTACGGCTTTGATTCATCGATTATTTCATGAAGAGGACATCCGACTTTTTGAGCAACAGCAAGTAAGGTTTGAGTGCGACTGCTCTAAAGCACGCAGTGCTCAGGCGCTTCGAAATATTGCGAAACAAGAGTTACTCACAATCATAGAAGAAGATGGCAGCATCAAAATGGATTGCCAGTTTTGTCATCAAATGTATGAGTTTGATGCCGTAGATGTTGAAAACATTCATGCTGATAATTTTAAGGTGTTTGAAGAGGCGGGGACACTCAAACACTGAACAACGAGTCAATCGGGTGAGGCTATTCGATGGGTTTTATGAACACTTTCTTAAGGGTGGAGCTTACAATGCAGCGCAATGCAGGGGACACCCAACAATAGGGTTACATCTTAAACAAAACTTATTTTTAAGTTTTAAGCTTTGTTAGAGGTAAGCTTTTGATTGGGTTTGTAATGAGCTTTTAATAAGAATCCGGCAACTAATCCACCATTTTTGTGATTAAGAAAAGACATTCTTCCTCCGTGGCTTTCGATGATCCGCTTTGTAATGGCCAAGCCCAATCCCGAGCCTTGACTCCCCCTCGCTCTATCACCCTGAGCGAATGGGTCGAATAAGGCATCTATTTGGGTGTCCTCGATACCTTCACCAAAGTCTCTTACGGCGCAAAAAACATGGAGTTTCTTGGGGTCGTAATGAGTGAGTATTTCGATATCTTTGCTGCCGTATCTAAAGGCATTTTCAATTAAGTTATCTAATACTCGTTTTATCCCCACCACTCTGAGCTTAAGGAAGGGTAGCTCTTCAAGTTTTAGCTTGATGTTGTGAGTGTCCTCGAGTCTTCGAGATTCAACTAGGTCTTTTATTAAGTCATTGAGATTGATGGTTTCGAAACGTTCGGCCTGATCTTGTCTGGCGTAGTCAATAAACTGGTTGATGATACCGTTCATATCATCAATGTCGTGCTCAATGCCTTCTTTAATCCAATCTTGCTCATTAGGCAGCATTTCACTGGCTAACCTAATTCTAGTAAGCGGTGTTCGCAGATCATGGGAGATACCGGCTGTCATGAGTATTCTATCGCTTTCTAATTGTTTAATATTCTGCGACATTCGATTGAAAGCCCTTGTTACAGAAACAATTTCAGAGCTTCCCTCCAAAGGCAAGGGTTTCGGAAAATTCCCCATGCCTACTTCTCGTGCGGCTTTTTGAAGGGCTTGTAATGGCTTGTTTAGGCGACGAACAAAAAGCCAACCACCGAGGACACTCAAAGCCCCAATCACAATAAAATACATCGTGAGGGGAGAGAACTCCTCATCTCCAATGCCTATAAGCGGAATTGAAATCCAAGTATTTGGATAGGTAGAAGGACGTATCCATACAACATACTGTTTCCCCGTCTTTATCCTCACTTCAGTTTCAATACCAAGTTGCTCAGAAACGCTTTTTGCCATAAAAGCATAGTAGGTAGCGTCAGATAAACCGGCATGCATTGCACTTACCGGGCTATGAAAGCGGATGCCGGTGCGTTTTTGTAGTTTTTCTTTTTCAGTTTCACTTAGGGTGTCCAAATCACTTAAAAATAGGGTCGAAACTTGATTTGCAACTAAGGTATTTATTTGGTTATAACTGGGACTGATAAAATAGTGAGTGATAGACAGGTACGAGACAACCTGATTGATCAATAACAACAATCCTATTAAAACAATAGTTTGAGAGAATGTACTCTTAGGAAAAAAGCGCATCAAGTGTTGACTTACGCATCCTGCCCGTCGGGTACAAATACATAGCCGAGTCCCCATACCGTTTGAATGTAGCGAGGATTGGTTGGGTCGACTTCGAGCATGCGGCGAAGGCGCGAGACTTGCACATCGATACTTCTTTCCATCGCACTATAGTCTCGGCCGCGAGCCAAGTTCATTAATTTATCTCTAGACAAAGGTTCCCTAGGGTGGCTTACCAAAGATTTCAGCACCGCGAACTCTCCGCTAGTTAGAGCCATCGGCTTACCATCGCCGGTCATTTCGCGCGTAGCAAGATTAAGCTTAAATGACCCAAAACTAACGAGTTGCTCTGCGTGTGAGGGGGCCCCAGGTGCTTCAGTAGTTTTGCGTCGCAACACCGCTTTTGCTCGTGCAAGTAACTCTCTGGGGTTGAAAGGTTTCGGCAGGTAATCATCAGCACCCATCTCAAGGCCGATAATTCTGTCTACTTCATCGCCTTTAGCGGTTAGCATAATTATTGGAATTTCATTTTGTTGTTGACGAAGGCGTCTACAAATTGACAAGCCATCTTCGTCGGGCAGCATTAAATCAAGTACAATTAAATGAAAATTTTCGCGCTCTAGCAACCTATCCATTTGCTCCGCATTGGCTGCGCCTCTCACTTGATAACCTTGCTCAACAAGATAGCGTTCTAATAATGCGCGCAGACGCATGTCATCATCAACAACAAGGATTTTTGTGGTTTCTTGACCCATAAGACTTTTCCAATTAGCACTTTCACAAACTATACATTAGCGAGTGAAGCAAACTAGGGCGATATTGTTACAACATGTAACTTATCTGTCTGCTACCCAATCCATTTGATAACCGGCACGACGCTTTTTATCAATAAGCTCTTCAATTAAAGGCGTTAATATAAGCTCCATCGCCAATCCCATTTTGCCTCCGGGAACCACAATGGTATTTACCCTGGACATAAAGGCGCCGTCAATCATTTGCAAAAGGTAGGTGAAATTGACGTTCTTCATCTCTCGACGAAAGCGCACAACTACAAAGCTTTCATCTTGTGACGGGATTTCACGAGCGCTGAAAGGGTTAGAGGTATCGACCGTCGGTACGCGTTGAAAATTAATATGGGTGCGAGAAAACTGCGGCGTTATGTAATGAAAATAATCATCTAGGCTTCGAACAATGCTGCTCATTACTGCATCACGCGAGTGTCCTCGGTCTGTTGTATCGCGTACTATCTTTTGAATCCACTCTAAATTTACAATGGGCACCATGCCAACTAACAAATCAACAAATGATGCGACATCAGTGTTTTCAGTTCGTACGCCGCCATGTAGACCTTCGTAAAACAAAAGATCGGTATTCTCAGGTAAGTCTTGCCAGGGCGTAAAAGTCCCCGGCATTTGATTGAAGGGAACCGCCTCGTCGAATGTATGTAGGTATTGCCTGAATTGTCCGTTACCTGACTCAGAGTATTGCTTAAACAAGGTTTCCAATAGCTCAAAGTCGTTCGCTTTCGGGCCAAAGTAGCTAATGTGCTTTCCTTGTTCTTGTGCTTTGCGTATTTCGACTTCCATCTCCGGGCGAGTAAAGCGATGGAAACTGTCTCCCCCAACAGAAGCTGCATTAATCTCTAAGTTTCGAAAGATATGCCTAATCGCATTTGTTGTTGTGGTTGTTCCAGCACCAGAGCTACCGGTGATCGCAATAATAGGATGTTTAACTGACATAGCCATACTAGTTGATAAATGTTACTCATTTATATGCAAGTGGTGGTGAAGGGTCAAGGTCTTTTTTGCTAAGGGGACACCCAACTGCACAGCACAACCCAAGTTATTTGCCAATTCAAGCATGCACGGTTTGCTATTAACTTGCTCGAAGGTTGCTTGTTAGGTGCTCATTGGGGACACCCCAAAAGTGGTCATATAACGAAGCCGCATGATGTGCATGATTGGAATAATATTCGGCTTTTATCCATCATCCTCTTTAAAAACAAGCTTAAGTACAGCTTTTGTATAGTCCTAACATAGCTATGATAGGACTTATGACTTATCCAAGAAAACACTTAATTAATATAAACCAAACGCAATTTTATCATTGCGTATCGAGATGCGTGCGTCGCGCGTATTTGTGTGGCAAAGATAATATCAGTGGTCGTAGTTTTGAACACCGCAGATCTTGGGTAGAGCATCGTTTACTCATGCTAGCTGAAGTATTTACGATAGATGTATTTGCTTATGCGGTGATGCATAATCACACACATATCGTTTTGTACGTAAATACCCAAGAAAATGCGGCTTTAAGCGACTATGAGGTGCTAAAAAAGTGGGGTACATTCTTCAAGCTCGACGAAGTTTGCGAGCGATATACAGATATAAAAACTCGACCAACGTTAACCGAAAATGAGTTGGTATATGTAGGTAGCGTCGCCTCAAAAATTAGAGAAAGACTCATGAGCATAAGCTGGTTTATGAGTTTACTTAATCAACATATCGCTAGAAAAGCGAACAAAGAAGATGATTGCACCGGCCGCTTCTGGGAAGGGAGGTTTAAATCTCAGGCATTGTTAACAGAAAAAGCGGTCTTAGCATGCATGATGTACGTTGATTTAAACCCGGTAAGAGCGGGCGTTAGTAACTCGCTTGAAAGTTCATTGTACACGAGTATTCGATGTCGTTTGCGTTGGGCGCAAAATCAAGAAGCAACAAAATTGTTGCCCTTTGGCATTCAGCAACATTTACCTGGGCGAAGTTTTTTGGAAGAGATTCCGCTGAGCACTTATCTAGACCAGTTACGGAACCTTATAAAATCTGAGCGAGTGTCTTCCGCAAAAGCTATTCGTTTTGGCAAGATACATTTCAATCGAGATTGGGTTAGAAAAACACGTCAATTTGAACGCGAATTTGCTTACGCGGCAGGCTCAAGTATGCATGTGCAGCGATATAGGGAATTGGTGCGGACGGGCCTTGCTCGTCCGCAGTCAGCTAATTCCCTTATTCATTAATGGCTTTTTCTCTTTCGATTGCGCGGAATGCGATGTCTTTACGGAAAAACATTTCTTCCCAACTGATTTTATCAACTATTTTATAAGCTTTAAGTTGCGCTTCTGAAACCGTTTCACCGAGAGCTGTCGCACAAAGTACTCTTCCACCAGATGTAACTACAGCACCGTCTACAAACGCTGTTCCTGCGTGGAAAACTTTACCTAATTCATCAGACACATTATCAATGCCTGATATAACTTTCCCTTTTCCGTAACCGTGCGGATAGCCCCCAGCAGCCAAAACTACACCGACCGCAGCTCGCGTATCAAACTCAATGTCAGCCTCATCGAGATTGCCTTCACATGCGTGGACACACAAACTGACTAAATCAGACTTGAGCCTCATCATAATAGGTTGTGTTTCAGGATCGCCAAATCGGCAGTTATATTCTATGACCTTGGGTTGACCACGGTCATTTATCATCAGTCCTGCGTATAAAAAGCCTTTATATGGCGAACCTTCATTTTGCATACCAGCTACAGTAGGCTCGATGATCTCTCGCATGACTTTTTCATGAATTTGGGCCGTGACCACCGGTGCCGGTGAATAGGCTCCCATGCCACCAGTGTTAGGTCCTTTGTCACCATCATATGCGCGCTTATGATCTTGGCTAGTTGCAAAAGGAAGTATATTTTTACCGTCAACCATGACAATAAAACTAGCCTCTTCCCCATCTAAAAACTCTTCGATGACAACTCTGCTACCTGCGTTGCCGAATTTATTACCCGACAACATGTCCTTTATCGCATCAATAGCCATTTGTTCATCGGTCGCTACAATTACGCCTTTTCCAGCGGCTAACCCGTCGGCCTTGATTACGATAGGTGCGCCTTTTTGTTTAACGTAGTCAATAGCTTGTTGGGTGTCCTCGAAGGTCGCATAGTCACCCGTTGGTATGTGATACTTTTTCAAAAAGTCTTTTGTAAAAGCTTTTGAACCTTCTAGTTGCGCTGCTTTTTGAGACGGGCCGAATACCATAAGTCCGTGCTCTTCGAAGAGGTCGACTATCCCAGAAACAAGAGGTGCTTCTGGGCCAACAATTGTTAAGTCAATACCCTCTTTAAGAGCAAAGTCTAAAAGTGCTTGATTGTCGTCACTTGATATTTCAACGTTGGTAAGTGATGCTTCGTTGAGTGTTCCGGCATTTCCTGGTGCGACAAATACTTTTGAAACTGCATTTGATTGCGCGGACTTAAATGCAAGTGCATGTTCTCTGCCACCATTGCCAATTATCAATACCTTCATTGTTTTGGGTGTCCTCGAATATTCGTGAAAATTAATGTTTGAAGTGACGCATACCGGTAAATACCATCGCCATTCCGTGCTCGTCGGCTGCTGCGATTACTTCTTCGTCCCGCATTGAGCCTCCTGGCTGAATAACTGCGGTAATGCCGGCACTCGCTGCAGCATCAATTCCATCACGGAAAGGGAAAAATGCGTCAGACGCCATAACGCAGCCGGCTACTTCTAAGTTTTCATCGGCTGCTTTTATACCAGCAATTTTTGCCGAGTACACTCTGCTCATTTGCCCAGCACCAACCCCAACGGTTTGACCAGCTTTGGCGTATACAATGGCGTTTGACTTTACATACTTAGCCACTTTCCATGTAAACATTAAGTCTTGTAATTCCTCTTCGTTGGGTGTCCTTTTACTAACAATTGTTAAATCGTCAGCCTCAACCATGCCGAAATCACGTTCTTGAACTAACATGCCGCCATTGACTCGTTTAAAGTCATTTCCTTCGGTAAGTTGACCATACCAATCGCCACATTCTAAAAGACGGACATTTTGTTTTTGTGTGATCACTTTTTTGGCATCTTCGCTAACCTTTGGAGCGATAATAACTTCCACAAACTGACGAGAAATAATTTTCTCAGCGGTTTCTTGGTCTAGCTCTCGGTTAAACGCAATAATGCCGCCAAAGGCAGATGTTGGATCGGTTTGGTAAGCTAGTTCATATGCCTCGGCTATTGAAGCACTAACTGCCACACCGCAAGGGTTTGCATGTTTAACGATGACACAGGCGGGCTGATCAAATTCTTTTACGCATTCTAGTGCAGAGTCGGTATCAGCAATATTGTTAAATGATAAGGCTTTACCTTGTAATTGCACAGCACTTGCTACAGATGCTTCTTGAATGTCGTGCTCGACATAAAAAGCGGCACTTTGATGGCTATTTTCACCATATCTCAAGTCTTGCTTTTTTATCATTTGAATATTTAAGGTACGAGGGAAGGGGCTGTATTGCTCTTCTTCACTCTCATCGTCGAGAGCATTTATTTGCTTACCTAAATAATCCGCAATCATCCCCTCATATTGAGCGGTATGCTCAAATGCTTTTACTGCCAAATCAAATCTGCGTTTGTAGGAAGTGCAGTTATCATTGCTAGCTAGTTCATCTGTTAGCGCTGCGTAGTCCTGTGGGTCAACCACAATTAATACATCTTTATGGTTTTTTGCAGCCGCCCTGACCATAGTTGGCCCACCAATATCAATGTTTTCTATTGCATCTTCAAGAGAACATTCTTCTTTTGCGACTGTCTCAGCAAAGGGGTATAGGTTAACCACCACTAAATCTATGGTGGCAATCTCGTGTCGCTCCATTATTTTACTGTCAATATCACGACGCCCGAGAATTCCGCCATGCACCTTTGGATGCAGAGTCTTTACACGGCCATCCATAATTTCCGGATGTCCTGTATGCTCACTCACATCCTTTACTGCGATTCCAGATTGACGAAGTAAACTAGCAGTGCCGCCTGTGGATAATATTTCAACTCCGCTATTAGCCAGGGCTTGGGAGAATTCGACGATGCCAGTTTTGTCTGAAACGCTTAGTAAAGCGCGTTTAATAGGAATAGCTTGTTGCATGATGGTCTCAATTGAAAATGAAATAAAAAGTTTGGGTGTCCCCGAAATAGCTTGCAAGCGAGTTTAAGACTTAACATTGTCCGCGGACGCGATGAGCGCCTAGCGTGGTGTTAGTGATTGCTTGTTTGACTTATTCTTTTTGGGTGTCCCAGCCGGTGGAGCATGATAACAAAAAAGAGCGCATAGAGGCGCTCTTTTTTGTGTTTACATTGGTGTTTATTAACCTAAACCGTACTGCTTTAACTTCTTGCGGAGTGTGCCGCGGTTGATGCCCATAAGGTTAGCAGCGCGGGTTTGGTTGCCGCGAGTATAGGTCATCACTTCTTCTAACAAAGGAGCTTCTATTTCCGCTAACACCAACTCATATAAGTTATCGATGTCTTGGTTGTTTAACTCTTTAAGGTATTTGTTTACCGCTTGTTTTACAGATGAACGCAATGGTTTTTGTGCTTGCGCCTGTGAAGGTGTTGTTACTGTCGTGGTGAATGCTGATGTTAGATTTTGATCAAACATATTTTCTACTGCTCTCTTATGTAATGCTTAACGCTAGGCTACACGGTTTAGGTTTTGTGACCGTTCGTGTAACAATGAAAAATAATCGGTTAATGCAGATAGTTGCTCTTCGGCACATTCAATTGCATTAAACGTCCGACGAAATCCCCTTGATTCGTCATGGGCTGTGACATACCAACCCACATGCTTGCGCGCAATCCTAACGCCTGAAAACTCTCCGTATAGGTCGTAAAGACCCTGCATGTGCGTCAATAGCACATTACTCTGCTCTGTGACACTGGGTTTAGCCAATGTATCCCCGGTTTCCAAAAAATATTGAATTTGCTGGAAAATCCATGGGTTCCCCTGCGCAGCTCGTCCAATCATGATGCCGTCTGCATTGGTATAATCTAATACCTGCTTGGCTTCTATCTCGTTCGTAATATCTCCGTTTGCAATAACCGGGATATCCACTGCCTGCTTAATTGCCTTGATCGTGTCATATTCAACCGAGCCTTTAAACATGCAGCTGCGAGTACGTCCATGAACGGCTAGAGATTGAATGCCGCTGTTTTGCGCTATGTGCGCTATTTCAATGCCATTTTTATTTTCAACGTCCCAACCCGTTCGAATTTTAAGTGTCACGGGCACTTCAACTGCATCGACAACCGCATCTAAGATGCGTGCAACTAGCTGAGGATCTTGCAGCAACGCTGAACCTGCCAATTTTTTATTGACTTTTTTAGCTGGACATCCCATGTTTATGTCAATTATCTGTGCGCCATTTTCAACGTTAAGCTTTGCAGCTTGCGCCATCAACTCCGGCTCACTTCCCGCAATCTGCACGGAGCGAATACCCGATTCGCCTTCATGATTCATACGGTTCATTGACTTTTCGGTCTGCCAAACTTTGGGATTGCTCGATAGCATCTCAGAGACTGCTAAACCAGCACCCATGTTTCTGCACAGCTCCCTAAAGGGACGGTCAGTAATTCCGGCCATTGGTGCAAGGATCAAATTGTTCGATAATCTGTGTTGACCTATCTGCAATCGACGCATCATTTATGTACCAAAATTGACTACCCTTTATTAGGGCGGCGTATACTACGTTTTTTTCGTGCTTTTGAAAAGGTTAATTTTTAAACAAAAGTGATAAAAATAACTTGACTATTGAGCTATGGCGCTACGAAACGACGGCCTACTAAGCGAACCCATTCGCCTTCGCTTTTATAAGCTTCAAATGCAAAGTTATTTTCATATTGTGTTAACACTTCATTGACTTGAGACTCTAAAATTCCTGACATAATTAAACTTCCGCCCGGTTTTACGTAGGCGGTGATAATTTTATGCAGCTCTTTCAAGGGCCCAGCCAAAATGTTTGCCATGACCACATCAACCGCACCTTCAGGTTGATTTTCAGGTAGGAATAATGACAGCTTGTCGGCAACCTCGTTGTTTTTGGCGTTTTGTTCGCTTGCTAGCAGTGCTTGCGGGTCGATATCAATGCCAATAACATTTTTCGCGCCCAACTTTAAGGCCGCAACCGCAAGAATGCCGCTGCCGCAACCAAAATCTACAACGGTTTTATCTTCCATAGATTGAGAGTCTAGCCATTTTAGGCAAAGCGACGTTGTTGGGTGTGTGCCGGTTCCGAATGCCAAACCAGGGTCGAGTTTAACATTCACTGCGTCTGGGTCAGGTGCGTCGCGCCAACTAGGGCATATCCATAAACGCTGACCAAATTGCATGGGATGGAAGTTGTCCATCCATTCGCGCTCCCATTCCTTGTCTTCAAGCTGGTCTAAGACATAATTAAAGTTGTTTTCAAATATGGGGAAGCCACGCAGGGCTTCAATCACAAGGGTTAGATCATAATCTGCCTCATACAAACCAATAACCTGCGTATCTGGCCAAAGTAATACTTCACCAGGCTTTGGTTCGTAAACAGGTGTGTCTTTGGCATCGATAAACGTTACTGCTTGAGCTTCAAACTCGCTTAGCATGTCCCCTACGCGCTCGGCGTCGGCCGCTTTTACATTGATTTTAAGTTGTTGCCAAGGCATTCAGAAGTCCCATATTAGCTCCTATCGTTATTATAATCGTCTCATATCTTTCATCTTATGCTCAAGATACGAGAGGGAAATATACTACATAACAGGGTGCTGTAGATGAGTTTTGTATCACTGTATATAAATAGTTCTTACAGACTAGAGATATTTATGAAGTGCACAAAATGATGAAGACATGATAACCGAATGAGGAATCGTATTGGCCTTTTTTAGTTATCGATATTCAAAGTAAACTATAAACATATTAGGATTTTGCAAAGTACTAGAATTTTTAAGCCAATACAGCCTTGCGTCTTCGACAACAATCAATTATTTTTCTGTTCGTTTTGCAATGCTTCTATTTGCGCCCAAATTGCTTCAGCTTCAGCGGTAAGCATTGAGTATGTTTTTATATCGCCTTTACGCTGGGCAAGCATGGCTTGCTCGAGCTTGATATCATAAGTTTTACGGAGTTTCTTGGTAGGGTCTTTTTTAAATAATCCGAACATATATGCAACCTTCAAAGTGTTAATAAATAGTTTACGTAAGACTTGAGTGGAGTAGTCATTACAGTGACTGAGCTAGAATTGTTCACCTTTATGGCGGTATTTATAATTTCGCGTAGTTTGATGTAATTTTCATCATCGTCATTTTCAAGCTTGTTTAACAGCTTCACTAAAGCTACTTGTTTGTGTTTCGGGGCTTTATCTAAAGCATGAAGTTTTCGTTTTACATACACCCTCCACTCTGCCTCATAACTGCTATACAAGCGTTCTGGGAAACTCGTTAAATCTCGTATATCTTGTTTTAAGTCAACAACATCATTTGTGTCGTCAAGCGCAAAGCGAAAGGTGAATAAACTCATCAAGTCGCAGTTTTCAACATCAATTTGAGAAATCACGGGACACCCAAAAACATCTTTATCGAATAAGTGTTTATACTCATATAGATAAGTATTTAGATTTCTTTTTGACGCTCCAATCTTAAATTTGGGCTGTTTGAAGATTGGGTGTCCTCATGCAGAAATGTGGATAACTCTAAATTGGGTTTGGGTGTCCCTGTGTTGGATTCTCACATAGATGAGTATTTAGATTTGTTTTTGACGCTCCAATCTTGAATTTGGGTTGTTTGAAGCTTGGGTGTCCTCATGCAGAAGTGTGGATAACTCTAAATTTAGTTTGGGTGTCCCCGTGTGGGATTTTCCCCGTGTGGGATTGTGGATAAAAAAACCGGCTTGGTGCCGGTTTTTTTCGTTTGGGTTTGTGTTTGCGCTATTTTTCGTTTTCGAGTTTCTTTTCTAGGTAGTGGATGTTGGTGCCACCATTGAAGAAGTTCTCGTCTTGCATGATGCGTTGTTGCAGGGGCACGTTGGTTTTTATGCCGTCTACTACTAGTTCATTTAATGCATGGCGCATCCGGGCGATCGCTTCGTCACGACTTTCACCGTAGGTAATCAGTTTACCTATCATTGAATCGTAATAAGGCGGTACTGTATAGCCAGAGTAAATATGCGACTCCCAGCGCACCCCTAAACCGCCTGGCGAATGGAACATGTTGATTTTGCCTGGGCTTGGAATAAAGGTGTTTGGATCTTCAGCGTTAATGCGGCACTCAATTGCATGGCCGTGTACACGGATTTGTTCTTGAGAGACCGATAGTGGCTGCCCGGCAGCAATGCGAAGTTGCTCTTTTATCAAATCTACGCCAGTAACCATTTCAGTAACTGGGTGCTCTACCTGAATACGCGTATTCATTTCAATAAAGTAAAACTCGCCGTTTTCATACAAGAATTCAAAGGTGCCGGCTCCGCGATAGTTAATCTCAATACAAGCTCTTCGGCATCTGTCGCCAATTTTATCGCGCATCTGCTGCGAAATGCCCGGGGCGGGCGCTTCTTCTACTACTTTTTGATGGCGGCGCTGCATAGAACAATCACGCTCGCCTAGATGGATAGCGTTACCTTGACCATCTGCTAGTACTTGAATCTCAACGTGACGTGGATTTTCCAAATATTTTTCCATGTACACGATATCGTTATTAAACGCCGCGCCGGCTTCTTGTTTAGTGGCGCTAATCGCTTTTTCTAGCTCATCTTCACTACGTACCACGCGCATGCCGCGGCCACCGCCACCACCGGATGCTTTTATGATCATTGGGTAGCCGATACGTTTGGCAATCGCACGGTTTTTTGTCATATCGTCGCTAAGCGGGCCATCAGAGCCTGGTACGCAAGGTACACCAGCTTTGCGCATGGCAGAAATAGCCGATACTTTGTCACCCATTAGGCGAATAGTTTGTGCTGTTGGCCCGATAAATACAAAGCCGCTTTTTTCTACTGCTTCCGCAAAATCTGCATTTTCAGACAAAAAGCCATATCCAGGATGGATCGCGATAGCATTAGTCACTTCCGCTGCAGCAATAATTCTTGGAATATTTAAGTAGCTTTCAGAGGCTGGCGCGTTGCCAATACATATAGACTCGTCTGCCAACAATACATGTTTTAAGTTGCGATCGGCGGTTGAGTGCGCCGCAACGGTTTTTATGCCAAGCTCTTTACAGGCTCGCATAATGCGAAGGGCAATTTCACCGCGATTGGCGATTAGCACTTTATCTAACATAGCAATGCCCTTTTTTATTCGATAACAAATAGCGGCTGATCAAATTCTACGGCTTCTTGATTGCTAACCAATATTTCTTTCACCACGCCGTCGGCATCAGATTCAATTTGGTTCATCATTTTCATCGCTTCGATAATACAAAGGGTGTCCCCTTTCTTAACGCTTTGACCTACCTCAGCAAAAGGCTTGGCTTCTGGTGAAGAGGAGCGATAAAAAGTGCCTACCATCGGTGATTTTACAATATGTCCAGATATAACTGGTGCCTCTGCTGGGGCGGCAGGCGCTGCAGCTACGGGTGCTGCTTGTGCCGGAGCGCTCTGCACTGGCGCTGGAGCATATTGCACAGTTTGTGCAGACTGACCACGATGAATGCGGACGGATTCCTCGCCCTCGGTGATCTCTAGTTCAGCGATGCCTGATTCTTCCACCAGTTCTATAAGCTTCTTAATTTTTCTAATGTCCATGTTGTCGCCTTATACTCTTGTTTTGTTGTGCGTATTATTTAGTTTAAAAATATATGTTTACTTATTCGTAGCAAATGCATCGATTGCTAATTGGTAACCTGTTGAACCTAAACCGATGATCACGCCTTTCGCAATATCTGATAAATACGACGTGTGACGAAATGACTCTCTGCCATATACGTTCGAAAGATGTACTTCTATAAAAGGAATACCGCTTGCTAAAAAAGCGTCTCTAAGTGCGATGCTCGTGTGCGTGTAGGCACCAGGATTGATGATAATGCCATCCACCTTTCCCATGTGCTGCTGCACACAATTAATTAATTCATGCTCCGCATTGGATTGATAAGAACTTAGCTTTATCTTGCGCGCTTCGGCATATGCGCTAAGCTCGGACTCAATATCTGCTAGAGTTTGAGCGCCGTACACTTCGGGTTCGCGTGTGCCTAAAAGATTTAGATTTGGACCATTTATTAACAATAAATTCATGCAACGTGTACTTATTTGTCAGGATTATGCACGTATCGTGCAGAAGTCGAACGAAATGAAGAATAATTCGACACTTCGATTTTTTGTAATCCAGAGTTTGACGTAATTTTTAGAAAATACCACACATTGGCGCATGTTTTCAGCAAATTACTGGTCTAATCAGCGAAGTTTGTCTTAAACACTACAAATAACTATTGGAGTATTTTTTTAAAATGGGTTTATGCATCGCTTTAGAGTAAATGGCTTGATTAAGTTTTGCCGGAAATTGAAATTGATATGTGAATACGCTTGTCGGACTTAATGTTTTTTATCATGTGCCGATAACCTTTCTAATAACCTTAAATGTAAACAACTCCTGCAAGCCGCTTATGCCGCAGATGAGGAAATAACCATTGTCCCTTTAAACAAACTAAGCGCTAAGTATACCGACGACTTAAAAGCTCTGATCAAGGCTTGGTCGGAAGCTCGAGCAACTTGCGAGACCCAAGAACTCGCGAGCTTTTTGCGTTGCTTGAACCAAACGAGTCAAGATTATTCGCCCTACGCCCTCTATGCTTTACACCAAATCTTACAAACTATGGAGTTAGCCTGTGCCCACGGAATTAGTGGTGCGCAAAGCAAATCGAAAACAAGCTCTGATATTGACTGGTTGATGAATCAATTGATTCGCTCGAGTAAGCTTGATCCAGACCCGTTTTTGGATGAAGCAAGCACGCGAGCAAGTTTTATTGACCAAATGTCTAGGCAATATCCGCTGGGCTGTGGAGGCGACCAGCACAAACACCGGCCTATTAAAATCGCGATTATTGATGATGAGCGATCTGTAGGTAATTTCCTAAAGTTAACGCTAGAGCAGTTCGCGTTTCAAGTGAGCTATTATGAGTCGATAAGTGAGTTTGAGGTGAGTTTAAAACGTGCTACGCCTGATTTAGTCTTACTCGATATCGTTATGCCCCGCGTTACTACAGATCAAGTATTCTTATTTGCTAAACAAATAGCTCAACGAGGCATTAAGGTCATTGCTTGTAGCAGCTTGTTTAACTTCGAAACTCGCTTAAGTGCGGTTAGAGCCGGTGTAAGCGATTATGCAGTTAAACCCATTAACGCTTATTCCTTGGTTGAAAAGA
>CAYQMI010000003.1:33945-69653 GCA_964418575.1 uncultured Glaciecola sp. | reverse complement strand
CCCTAAAGGCTGCAAATTTATGCATTACTGCAACATTTGGGAGCTTCCTACCTTCGCAGGAATGACGCTTTTCTTTAAAAACAGCGATTTGTGTTTTATTAAGTAAATAGTATTTTATATCAACTAATCCAAAGCAATCAGTACACTCATTCCCGGACGCAAATCTTCGATTTGTTCACTTGGTCTTAATCTGACCTCAAAAGTTTTAATATCGTAACCTGATGAATAACGCGTGGCTCGCCACGTTGCAAAATCAGCTTGCACTGCAATATAGAAGACTGAAAGCTCAATGCTTCGATCTCCTAAAGCCGGTACACTTGCCTCAAGCTTTGTGCCCTTTTTAAAATGCATTAAATGGTCTTCGCGCACGTTTAACACTACCCATGAATCACTTAAATCCACCAGTGTGATAACTGGAAATCCTGCGGGCGCTAGTTCACCTTCATCAATAAAGACTTGGCTAACTTCACCAGAAATAGGCGCAGCTAGGCTCGTTTCAGATTTGTATGCTGTTACTTCAGCTACTACGCCCTCTGCTTCTCCCACCATGGCTAAAGCTGCCGCTTTGTCTTCTTCTCGCGCTCCGTTTAATGCCATATCGTATTGGGCTTTTGCTGCTTTTGCGGCATCCTCGGCCGCTCTTGCCATGGTCACGGCTTCATCATACTTTTGTTCAGAAATAAGACCTTCTTTATACAAAGCATCAAAGCGCTGAAAGGTTTTTTGTGCCAGTTCAGCCGCAGATTTCGCGCCATCCCATGCAAACATAGCCATTTGAATTTCTTCACTGCGCGCGCCACTATCGGCCTTATCACTCATCGCTTGTGCGGCATCTCGTCCAGAACTCGCTTGCATCATTTTGGCAGAGAGTTCAGGGCTATCTATTTGAAATAAAATATCGTCTTTTGCGACTGAATCGCCCTCTCGCACCATAATTTGACTTATCCGCCCCACTACTTTGCCGGCAACATCTACTTCACGCGCTTCTACTTGTCCTTGAAACACCAAAGGCTCTGGCTCGGTGATGGTATATAAGCCATACGCAAGGACCACCGCTACACCAAGTAGCACCACAATCAGGGCGGCTTTATGTTTCATTATTGCTTTTCCTCATTGTGCAGACGTACGTCGGCCTGCATTAAATAGTCATTAAAATCCTGTAGTTGCCCGCTTGCCTCTAGCAAACTCACCAATGAAAGCACAAAATCATAGGCCGCAGCGGCTTGCTCGGTTTGTGCTTTTGCCGCCGAAAGTCTGGCGTCGACCACATCAAGCGAGGTACCTAAGCCTTCGGCAAACAAACGTTCTCGAAGTTTTAGAGTTTCTTGGGCTAACTCAATATTCGACTCTAAGAGCATAAATTGATTTCTCGCCCGCTCTACCGAGCGATAACTTTGCTCGATAAAAGTGCTCAAACCCATTTTAAACTCGCGCTCAAGCGCATTGACTCGCTGCACCTGAAGGTCTGCAGCATTTACTGCGCTTTGCCTATTAGTACTGTCAAAAAGCTTGTAACTTACGTTGACCCCAACTATCCAATCGGGTTCGAGTAATGGAAGCGGGTCAGAAAAATCTGCATTTTGCTGAGCTAAATTATAAGTACCATAAGCAACCACAGTTGGTTTAAAGCGACCCTCTTCTATTTCTTTGGCTTGCTTTGCTTGCTCGCCTTTTGCTCTGATTACCTGCAGTTCACTGTGGTTTTCTAAACCCGCTTGAATAAACTGCGACATCGGTGCCAAATCTTCAGTGATAACAAATAACTGAGTTAAAGGCTTGATAGGATCCTGAGACCTGAGAAGACGTTTCAGGCTCGCATCTGCGATACCATAATCAGCTTTCGCTTGTTCTAAATTACGTCTTGCCTCGTCAAAAGCTACCTGAGCGTGCAAACGCTCAACCTTCGAAAGCACGCCATTGTCTTCAAAGCGAATGGCTTGATGCAAATGCCGCTGAATATCATCTCTTACACCAACACGAATATCGAGAAGGTTTTTAGCCAGTAAATGGCCAAAATATACCGTTGCCAGCAGCTTTTCTTGCTCCTCCAAAGTCGCTTCACGAAGGGCTTTCGCCTCAGTAACCATTGCATTCGCGGCGCGCTGAGCTGCACTTATTCGGTTACCCGAATAAAGCGTCCAAGTTGAAATCAGCGCCGCTTGCGGGTTGGTATCTCCAAAATCGAAGTTGACTGAGCTGCGAATGAATTGCTCGGCCCCGGGTATCAAATCGCCAGCAGCTTCTCGCAAGGGATCAATGTTTAAATCACGGTCTAGGCCATAGGCAAGGACGCCTGCTTCAATGCTAAGGGTGGGATAGTTTAGTCCTTCTAAAGACTCCACGGCGCTTTGTTTACTATCAATTTCTAGTTGAGAGGCTTGAATTGCATCTGACTGCTGGCGGAGGATTTGTTTGGCTTGATTGTACGACAAAGGCGTTTGTGAAAAAGCAAAAAAGCTGCAGAGAAAGCATCCCGTCAAGACCGAAAGCGACAGTGTCGAGCCAAATGTGAAGGGCTTATTTAGTACACTCATATGCAATCACCTAACTGACCTGAGTTAGATTTGTGACACGAAAAAGTCATATTGAACGTTCTCATCAAAAAATTTTTGGAATTTAACGGGTAAAGTCAAACGCTTAGCTTCAACAATAGCAGTTTAATTAATCTTGCGGAAGAAGTGTATTAATTTAACTATAGCGTAGCATGCAACGAACTGTAGCCGTTAAAATGCACTGCATCGACGTACTCTTATAAATCAAATACTTCTATAAACCGCTTCTGCTTGAGTTGCATTGCGAAGAAGTAGCCACTATTGTTTTTACTATCTATGTTTGAATAAAGAGCAAGTGTGATGACCGACCCATGCGCCCGTCCCGGACTTATGGCCATAGAAGAAGCAAAACTGAAAATTTCTCAACTGGTGAAATGCGTCAGTGAAACTGAACTCATACCTCTCGAACAGAGCTTAGACAGGGTGCTCGCGCAAGATGTGCATTCAAACATCAACGTGCCCGGCTTTAACAATTCAGCGATGGATGGCTACGCATTTTGCTTAAAGGATTTAAAGGAGCTCTCAACACTTCGCTTAGTCGGTAAAAGCCTCGCAGGTAACGCTTATTCTAAAACGCTGCAAAAGGGGGAATGTATCCGCATTATGACCGGTGCAATATTGCCTGAAGGCGCAGACACCGTGATGATGCAAGAAAATGCTATTGTTGATTCAGAACAGATTTCATTCACTAAGCTTCCTGAACTTGGCAATGATGTACGTTTAGCTGGTGAAAGTATTAAAAAAGGCAGTTTAGTTTGCCCAGAAGGTAAAAAAGTATGCGCCGCAGACATTGGCTTACTTGCCACTTTAGGTTGCGAAACGGTAAGTGTGTATCGCAAACTTAAAGTGGCAATGTTCTCTACTGGAGACGAACTCATGAGAGTGGGTGAAAGCTATCAAAGTCATAAAATTTATGACGGTAACCGCCCTTCCATTATCGCACTTCTTACCAAGCTTAATTGTGAAGTTATTGATTTCGGCATCATTGCTGATGACAAAGATGCAATTCGAGAAACTATGCTCGATGCTGATAGTCAGGCAGATTGCGTCATCACCTCCGGTGGCGTGTCAGTGGGTGAAGCCGACTTCATAAAAGATATTTTAGCTGAACTAGGCCAAATTGATTTTTGGAAAATTGCGATTAAACCGGGTAAACCACTGGCCTTTGGACGCCTGCCTAACAGTTTCTTTTTTGGCTTACCCGGTAATCCGGTTTCATCCTTTGTTACTTTTAATCAAATTGCTGCGGATGCGCTAAGGCTAATGTCGGGAAGCAAGCCGGTGCAGGCGCCAAGTTTTTCTGCAAAAAGCATTGGCATGTTAAGAAAGCAACCCGGAAGAGTAGATTTCCAAAGAGGCCGTTGCTTTGTTGATGAACAAGGTCAGTTATGCGTTGAATCCACCGGACCGCAGGGTTCAGGGATATTCTCTAGCTTTTTAAATAGCAATTGCTACATCGTGCTTGAGCGCGAGAGAGGAAGAGTTGAGGCTGGTGAAACCGTTAACATTCAGATGTTTGACGCCAGCTTACTCTAGTGCTCTATGGCCAAGTTATTGCAGCCATGTTTTTGCAGTTGTGACTTGGCCAAATCTTCCCCTAAATTCTTCTTGTATTAGACTAAAGCCGCTTATCAATTTTCCTGCAAATCTTTTAGCATTCATTTGCGCTTAACGTTGGCGCATCGTCTTAAGACGCATTATCGATTGTAAAACAGCAATCAAAAAAAGTTGGAGCAACTCATGAACAGTACGCAAAACACGGCGTCTGAACTCCAAGGTGATGCACATAAAGACAATACAGTCGACCCTGATAGCTATCAGGGTTTGCATAAACCAAGTTCAGAGTTTGACAGCCGGGAAGATTATTTAAATCACGAATTACAAATTATGCAGCCAAAACGATGGCGGCCAAATTTGCCCTTCCGTGACTATCGATTTGAAATAGAAGACACAATTCCTGCAATGGCAGGTACCATTGGCAAAGTAGTGATGGTTGGCGCAATTGCGGCTACCTTTGCAGGTCCCTTAGGTTTAAGTGACGGCTTCGTTCTAGAAAACGTGCGCTATGAGCTTATTCTTGTCTCAATCTTTATTCTTATATTTTCTGGCTTTATTTTGCCAACAGCAAACCTAGCCGGCACCCACGGCCCGCTTATTCCGCTTATTCCCATTGTGGTTGCTGCAGGTGGTCACCCTATGGCATTTGGCCTATTAATTGGCGCATTTGGCCTATTGCTTGCCATCAGTAAAGGAGGCAGTTTGCTGGCACGACTGACCAGCAAAGGCGTGTGCGGCGGATTGCTGCTCTACCTTGGATTTATTGGCACTATCTCACAGGTTAATAAGCTCTTTGCATGGGCTGAGAGTATTCAAATGACGCATATCGCGTTTATCGTGATCCTTGCCACAATATTACTTTACGCCTTGCTTGAGCACTGGCGTAAGCGCTGGCTGGCTGTGCCTTTAAGCTGTTTAATTGGCGGCGGAACTGCCTTTTTGCTGGGCGCACCCTTTGAGTTTAAAACTGGCCCAGGCTTTCCAAATATGAACCCTATGTATTGGTGGGGCGAAAATACCGGTTGGATGCTGGGTTTACCCACCGTTGAAAGCTTTATTGTTGTATTGCCCTTCGCGGTGCTTGCCGTTGCGATGTGGTCTCCCGACTTTTTAGGGCATCAGGTATTTCAGAAAATTAGCTATCCTGAGCGCTCTGAAAAAGTCCAAATGAACATCGACGATACCATGATAAGTGCCTCTGCTAGACAAACCTTTGGCTCATTGATGGGCGGCGCAAACTTCACCTCTTCATGGGGAACATACCTAGTACCGGCATCAATCGCAAAACGCCCTATTCCTGCAGGCGCAATATTAACCGCACTATTTTGCATCATTGCCGGCTTGTGGGGCTACCCCATGGACTTAGCAATTTGGCAGCCAGTGTTGTGCGTGGCATTAGTAGTCGGTGTGTTTATCCCGCTACTCGAAGCTGGTATGGAAATGACGCGAGAAGGTAAAACCACCCAATCAGCAGCCATTGTTGTATTTGCCTCTGCCTTGGTCAATCCTGCATTTGGTTGGTCCTTGACTATGTTACTCGACAATCTTGGGCTAATTGGCTGCAAAGAGAGAAGTGCAGAACTGACTAAAATGAGTCGTTGGATTATTCCTGGTGTGATGTTTGTTGTACTAACAGGTGTGATGGCAATGGTAGGCTTATTGCCGGGTATTCCAGCATTGGTTGAAGGTTTCAGGCAGTAGTCAATGTGCAAAGAAGCTGAGTTTACACAAACTTCAGCTTCTTTTGCCTTTACCCACCGGTGACAGGCGGGAACATGGCTAACTCATCGCCTTGTTTTACTAACGTATCAGGTGCACATATTGCGTGATTTACAGCAAATATTATTTCCTGTCCATCTAGCGCACTCCATGGCTCGCCTTGGTCTATCAAAGACTGTTTCACGCTCGCCAAGCTTTGCCCTTCCATGCCATCAATATCAATTTCGCTTATGCCAACCGCCTCTCTCAATGAAGCAAACAGTTTTAATTTTGTCATTGTGCATCACGCTCCCAATTGCCGCTTTTTCCACCCGTCTTTTGCTGCACTTTAATGTCGCCAATTATCATTCCAGGGTCGACAGCTTTGCACATATCAAAAATGGTAAGCGCAGCAACAGATACGCCGGTTAGCGCTTCCATCTCAACGCCTGTTTTTCCTACCAACCTACATTCGCAGCTTATATCGACTTTTGAATTAACGTCGTCGTACTCAAACTCAATACTGACTTTCGATATCATCAAAGGGTGACACAGCGGTATTAAAGCAGGACACTGCTTTGCGCCTTGAATCCCTGCAATACGAGCGGTCGCCAGAACATCGCCTTTTTTTAAGTCATTTGCCTTTATCAAAGCGAGTGTTTGCTTTCGCATTTTGACGCTTCCAGTTGCAATAGCTATACGAGTACTGGCTTGCTTTTCGCTCACGTCTACCATGTTCGCGTTACCGCTTTGGTCTATGTGAGTCAGGATATTATCAGTCAATCTAAATTCCTTTGGAGTGTGATATCAAACATGTGGAGCAAAATTACATGGTCTGTGAGTTGAGTCTAACTGCTCTTTTAAAATTCCTTCCCACGCGGTTTTGCAGGCGCCAGTTGACCCTGGCATACAAAAAATAATGGTTTGATTTGCCATGCCGGCGAAAGCGCGCGACTGCACAGTTGATGTGCCAATTTCTTTGTAAGATATATATCTAAATAGCTCACCAAAGCCTTCAATTTGTTTATCAAAAAGTGGGGTCAGCGCTTCAGGGGTTGAGTCTCTTTGAGTAAAACCAGTGCCCCCGGTTACTAAAATTGCCTGCACGTTTTTATCTGCAATAAGCGCGGAGGCTACTGCTCGAATTTCATATATATCGTCAATAATAATATGACGCGCCACAATATTGTGCCCAGCGTTGCTAGCTTGATTAAATAAATAGTCGCCCGATGTATCGGTATCTATTGTGCGGGTATCAGAAATAGTCAGTACCGCAATATTAAGCGCTTTAAAAGCCTTGGAGGCTGAACTCATGCATCTTCTCCTTCACTAAAGGTGCATTTGGGTTAATTGGGAATGTATTTTTTGTGGTGTCGTTTATTTAGTGCATGTTTAACTGCCTGCTAGCCGCCCAGCATAGCCAGTTGCTTCGTTGCGCCAGTAAAACCTTTTTGAAGTTCGTGGCTAGCCGTCTTTAGCGCCAAATGCGATTTTAATGCCTCGCATGTCGCATCTACGTCACATGCGGTCAAACTGTCTCTTATATTTAAACCAGTTTCTGAAAACAAACACAAATGCAATTTGCCTGAGCTTGATACCCGCAAACGATTGCACGTGCTACAGAAATCTTTACTGTAGGGCATGATCAAGCCCAAGTTACCTAAATAATCGGGGTGACTAAATTCTTGAGCCGGACCGGCGTGTTTCTCTCTAACAACGCGCTGCCAGCCCTTAGCCAGCAAATCTTGTTTTATAGTCTCGCCTTGAACATGGTTTTGAGCAAAAAACTGTGCGTTATCACCCGTCTGCATTAGCTCAATAAACCGCCAGGTAACAGGATGGGTCTTTAAATAATCTAAAAACTGTTGAAAGCCACCGAAATTGTGCTGTTTTAATATCACGGAGTTAAATTTAATGTGCTTTATCCCTGCCTCTACCGCAGCGTCTACACCCGCAAGAATATCGAGTAATTTATCTTTTCCCGTTATTGCTGCGAACAATCTAGGATCCAAACTGTCGGCGCTAACATTGAGGGCATCAAGTCCTGCGTCTTTATATTTTTGAACGTCTTTTTTAAGGCGGAAAGCATTAGTAGTCATCGCGACTTTTTCGATACCTGGGGTACTTTTACAAATTTGAATGATATCGACTAGGTCTTTACGAAGGCTTGGTTCGCCGCCTGTGATACGTATTTTGCTGGTGCCTAATCGAGCGAATGCACGAACTAAAGTCGTAATTTCGTCTAAATTCATGTTGTCTTTAGAGGTGTCGCACTCATTGCCGTTAGGGAGGCAGTAGTTGCACCTAAAATTACACATCTCAGTGATGGACAATCGCAAGTAATGAAATTGTCTGCCAAAATTATCTTGTAACATCTATACGACCCTTTCCAAATTCAAAAAGTTGTGAGCATACGCTCTGCGGGAGGGCAAACCATTTCTCGTTTACCCCGGCGACTCAAGGCCGCGGCCAAAAAATCATAGTTAACGATGGCTACGTTTAACCTTAGACTTAATGGCTTCGAGTCTTAATTATTGGTTTCGCTATTAAACTATAGCTTCACTCCTATACTTTTGATCAAAAATTTAACAATATTTTTACGAGTTGGCACTTAATCAATGCACTTAGAGTTAAGGTCGCACGTTATTTTGTGCATTGCAAATATTCAAACTTCTAATTGTTTTTCGAGTGTTCGCATTTAAATAAAATAGCACTTTAAAGTAGCGTAGTTGTTCGTACAGCACTACTTTCAGGCACATATTTACTTCGTTATATTTTGTGTTTATGGTTGTTCCCTAAATTTCTGCATAGCGCTTAATTCTGTTAGCACACCGCGCAAGTAACTTAATTATAATTACGTATGAGCAAATTTATGATCTCAATTCAAACTGAAGACTTTTCACAAGGCACAGAGTACGAAGATCTGCGAAAAAAAGCGGATAGCGACGGCGCTATTGTCACCTTTACCGGTATAGTAAGAGACTTTAACTCAGACGACAAAGTCATTGGTATAGAGTTAGAGCATTATCCTGAAATGACGCAAAAATCTCTTTCTAAGATTTGCGAGCTAGCTCGACAAAAGTGGGCGATAGGCGAAATAAGAATTATCCATCGAGTCGGCAAAATATTAGCCCATGAACAAATCGTGTTTGTTGGTGTTAGCTCAAAACATCGACGAGCAGCTTTTGAAGCCTGTGAGTTTATTATGGACTATTTAAAATCAGAAGTTCCGCTATGGAAAAAAGAAATGCTTACGGAAAAAAGTATTTGGGTCGCTGCCAAAGATTCCGATAAAAAAGACGCACAACGCTGGCAATAACTTTCTTTATATTTATTTATCACGCCATCCCTCTCCAAATAACACATTAAGCTAAGTTCAAAGAGACATTCAAAAAAAAATTTGTTGTTTTTTTGTTCTTTTTTCAACTTTATTGCCTATATTTATTAACATCTTTTCTTATTTATTAACAAATTGCATCTTACACATGCACTGTAGCCCTCGGTTTTTTGACCAGCTTCGCATAACAAGACGCGATTTTAACGAGTTTCAACCACTTAGCTTTTGATAAATGCGTGAGCTCAATAACAACCAATAAATGTGAGGCCTACATGATCCCATCGAGTTTTGACTACCACAAAGCGACAAGCGTAAGTGATGCTGTTGCCAGACTTCAAGAAAATGAGGACGCTAAGCTACTTGCCGGCGGGCATAGTTTGCTGCCAATGATGAAGCTGCGTTTTGCAGAGTCTCCGTTTCTTGTAGATATAAATGGCATAGAGGAATTAAGAGGCATCTCTGTTGATGGCGATACCATAACCATTGGTGCCATGGTAACTGAAAACGAGTTAATCGACTCTGAGGTTTTACAAAAACATTGCCCATTGCTCGTGCAGGCTGCAAAGCTTGTTGCTGACCCTCAGGTAAGAAACAGAGGCACGATAGGCGGAGATGTTGCTCATGGCGACCCGGGTAACGACCATCCAGCGGTAATGCTAGCACTAGACGCACAACTTGTTATTCATGGGCCAGACGGCGAGCGCACAATTCCTGCCAATGGATTTTTCTTGGGCACATATTGGACTTCATTAGAAGAGCACGACATTTTAGTCGCTATCAAAGTACCGGTTTTAAAGCCCGGCGTAGGCCATGGTTACAATAAACTCAAGCGCAAAACTGGTGACTACGCAGTGGCAGGCTCTCCTGTAGTGGTCGAAATGGATGGTGAAGTGATTCGTGATATCCGCATAGGTCTTACCAATGTCGCGCCAATGGCAATTCGTGCCGAAGAGGCTGAAAACATATTAAGAGGCAATAGACTGGATGAGGCGCTTTTAAAAGCGGCCGAGAAAGCCGTGGTTGAAGCCTGCGACCCCGCTGTCGATTTGCGCGGAGACGAAGAATACAAATCTTATATGGCGTCCATTATGGCTCGTCGCTCAATCATTCAAGCTATTGAACACGCTAAGGGGTAATCATGGCTAAGCAAGCAGTTTCATTTAATTTAAACGGAAAAGCAGTTGATGTACTTGTTGAGCCACGCGAGCTCCTAATACACACCTTAAGAGAAAACTTAATGCACACTGGCGCGCACATTGGCTGCGAAAGCTCGCATTGCGGAGCGTGTACAGTGGATGTAGACGGTAAGTCAGTAAAATCTTGCACTATGTTAACAGTGCAAGCAGCAGGCTCAAGAGTAGACAGCGTAGAAGGCATGGCCACCGCCGACGGTTTACATGTAGTGCAGCAAGCCTTTGTTGAAGAGCATGGTTTGCAGTGCGGATTTTGCACGCCGGGTATGTTGATGCGTGCGCACAACTTGCTGCAGGAGAATCCAGACCCTACAGAAGAAGAAATTCGCTGGGGTATGTCGGGCAATTTGTGTCGTTGCACCGGCTACCAGAATATTATCAAGGCGGTGCAAACTGCCGCTAAAAACTTACAACAAGCGTGAGGTAGCGAGTAATGGATACAGTAGCAGATAAAAAAGAACGCGAAGATTCGCTCAACGGCATTGGCTGTTCTCGTAAACGCAAAGAAGACTCACGCTTTATTCAAGGTAAAGGTAACTACACCGACGACATTAAACTTCCGGGGATGTTATTTGCCGATATGGTCAGAAGTCCCTACGCTCATGCTCGAATAAAGAGCATTAATAAAGAAAGAGCACTAGCCTTGCCAGGTGTTCACGCAGTAATCACTGCGGAAGACTTAAAACCGCTTAATCTTCATTGGATGCCTACATTAGCAGGCGATGTGCAAGCCGTTTTAGCCGACGAGAAAGTGCATTTTCAGTATCAAGAAGTGGCGTTAGTAGTTGCCGATGACCGTTATATTGCTGCTGATGCTATCGACTTAGTTGAAGTCGAATATGAAGAACTACCAGTAATTGTCGACCCACATAAATCCATGGCCGAAGACGCTCCTATTTTACGCGAAGATCTCATAGGTAAAATGGATGGCGCGCACAGCACTCGTGAGCACAACAATCATATATTTAACTGGCAAGCAGGTGAGAAAGAAGCAACAGACCGCGTGTTTGAATCTGCCGAAGTTACCGTATCGCAAGATATGCTGTATCACCGCGTGCATCCTTGCCCACTTGAGACTTGCGGCTGCGTTGCCTCGATGGACAAAATAAACGGTAAGCTCACGGTTTACTTAACTTCCCAAGCGCCTCACGTAGTGCGCACAGTGGTATCGATGTTGTCGGGTTTACCCGAGAGCAGCGTTCGCATCGTATCACCCGACATTGGCGGCGGTTTTGGTAACAAAGTAGGGATTTACCCTGGCTACGTTGCCTCAATTGTTGCTTCAATTGTATTGGGTGTCCCTGTGAAATGGGTTGAAGATCGCATGGAAAACTTATCTTCTACCGCATTTGCACGTGACTATCATATGCGTGGCGAAATTGCTGCCGACAGCAACGGCATCATCAAAGGATTACGCGTTAACGTGTTAGCCGACCACGGCGCATTTGATTCATGTGCAGACCCATCTAAATTCCCAGCGGGCTTTATGCACATTTGTACAGGCTCTTATGATGTGCCGGTTGCCCATTTAAATGTGGATGGGGTTTATACCAATAAAGCGCCGGGAGGCGTTTCGTATCGCTGCTCATTCAGGGTGACCGAAGCGGTTTACGTCATTGAACGAACCATGGACGTGCTCGCACAAAAGTTAAATATCGACAAGGCCGAAATACGTCGTCGTAACTTTGTGAAAAAAGAACACTTTCCCTACAAAACCTGCTTGGGCTTTGAGTTAGATTCAGGCGATTACCACACCGCGCTGGAGAAAGTGCTCGACGCCGTTGACTATAAAGGCTTGCGGCAAGAACAACAGGAGAAACGCGCCAAAGGCGAGTTGATGGGAATAGGTCTGGTCACTTTTACGGAAATAGTTGGTGCGGGTCCATCTAAGTCTTGCGATATTTTAGGTGTTGGCATGTTTGACAGTGCCGAAATCAGAATACATCCAACCGGCTCTGCCATTGCTCGAATGGGTACCATCACCCAAGGACAAGGTCACCAAACCACCTACGCGCAGATTATTGCTTCTGAATTAGGCATAAATTCAGATGAAATATCCATTGAAGAAGGCGATACCGACACCGCACCTTATGGCTTAGGTACTTACGGCTCTCGCTCTACTCCTGTTGGCGGCGCCGCAACCGCAGTAGCAGCAAGAAAAATCAAAGCAAAAGCGAAAAAGATTGCAGCTCATTTGCTTGAAGTCAGCGAAGACGACCTTGAATGGGAAGTCGACCGGTTTAAAGTGAAAGGTGTACCGGGGCAAGAAAAAACCATGAAAGATATTGCATGGGCAGCTTATAACAATGTGCCCGATGGCATGGAGCCTGGTCTTGAGGCGGTTGATTATTACGATCCACCTAACTTTACTTATCCGTATGGCGTGTATCTTTGTGTGGTAGATATCGATAAAGATACCGGTGTTACCCATATCCGTAGATTCTACGCATTAGACGACTGCGGTACGCGTATTAACCCTATGATTATTGACGGGCAAATACACGGCGGCTTA
The DNA here is from genome assembly GCA_964418575.1 of uncultured Glaciecola sp. GTDB lineage: Bacteria > Pseudomonadota > Gammaproteobacteria > Enterobacterales > Alteromonadaceae > Glaciecola. The sequence continues at coordinate 56,804 of CAYQMI010000003.1, read as the reverse complement.
AACGAAGGTTACGCGGTCGCAATGGGACAAGAGTTACCTTACGACGAGCAAGGTAACCTGCTTGGGAATACCTTAATGGATTATTTCCTGCCTACCTTTGTAGAAACGCCTAAATGGGAAACTGATTATACCGTTACGCCATCGCCACATCATCCGATTGGAGCGAAAGGTGTTGCAGAGTCACCGCACGTAGGTAGCATCCCAACTTTCACTTCTGCAATAGTGGATGCATTTGCTCATTTGGATGTGACGCACATGGACATGCCCCACAACGCATACCGCGTGTGGAAAAAAGTCAAAGAGCTTGGTTTGCTCGATAATTAAACTTCGGTTCAAGGCGGCCACTTTTTAATGTGGCCGCACTAGTTAATTCATCCAAAATCTAGTCATTATTAAAAGTGGTATAAAATGAAAGTTGATTTAAATAAAGAATTTGTATTACCTGGCTCTGGCGCTCAAGCATGGACATTTTTGCAAGACATTAGCGGCGTTGCTAGCTGCATGCCAGGTGCTGAAATTACCGAAGATTTAGGAGACGGTAAGTATAAGGGCAAAGTAAAAGCAAAAATTGGCCCAGCAACAATGGCCTTTAATGGCGACATAGTCGTGCAAAGCGTAGATCCAGAAAAACGCGAAATGCACATGATTGGCAAAGGCCAAGACACAAAAGGTTCTTCTTCTGCCACCATGGATTTGCGCGCGTGGGTAGAAGATACCGATGATGGAAAAAGCGTATTGAAAGGCGATGCATCGGTTACCGTCACCGGCAAAGCGGCCAGCTTAGGTGGACGCATGATGACACAAGTATCTGACCAAATACTCAATCAATTTGGTAAAAACTTCGCCAATAATATCGCGAGCATGGGCGAAGGCGAAGAAGCCGAACAAGCACGGGAACAAATATCTGAACAACCTGCCGAGCTTAATGGCTTAGCCTTTGGTTGGTCGGTATTTGTGGGCTGGCTTAAAAGCTTATTTGGCTCAAAGAAATAAGTCATCACTAAGCCCATGAGCACGACTAATCGTATTTCCGAGTTTCAAGGAAAACTAGCAAATTTAGGCTACATCGCAGAGCGTAACTTGTCTGCCAGCCTTTTGCTGTTTTCCGAGATGAAACGCCCATTGCTTTTAGAGGGAGATGCAGGTGTGGGCAAAACTGAAATTGCCCGCGTTATATCGCAACTGCATGACTGCCCACTGATTCGCCTGCAGTGCTATGAGGGTCTTGATGTAAATTCTGCTGTATATGAATGGAATTATCAGCATCAACTGCTTTCGATAAAAATGCTTGAAAAGCAGCAAGACTCACAAATTGATTCAATTGAAAATGCCCTGTTTAGTAAAAAGTATTTGTTGGAACGCCCTCTTCTTGCGGCGATCATGCAAGAAAAATCTCCGGTGTTGTTAATTGATGAAATTGACCGCGCTGATGAAGAGTTTGAAGCCTATTTACTCGAACTCCTCTCAGACTTCCAAGTTAGTATCCCCGAAATTGGTACCATAGAAGCAAAATCAAAACCCTACGTTGTGCTCACATCAAATGGCACCAGAGAATTAAGTGATGCTCTGCGTAGAAGGTGCTTTTATCATTATGTTGATTACCCAAGCTTTGATAAAGAGCTGCAAATTGTAAACGCTCGCTTGCCTGAGGTAGGCCCGCAACTCGCCCGTCAAATCGTTGCGTTCATTCAAGATTTACGCAAAATCGACTTACAAAAAACACCCGGCGTTGCGGAAACACTCGACTGGGCTTCAGCTTTACTTAACCTCGGCGTCAATAGCTTGGACCAAGACTTGGAAAGTATTCAAGATAGCTTGGTTTGCTTATTGAAAACCCGAGAAGATACAACGCGCCTGGAAAGCTTTGAAATTGAGCGCCTCATTGCGCGAGCAGTTTAAGAGCGGTTTATGGCACTAGACTCGGTCCCAGCATCATTAGACGAACTTCCACAGCACCTAAACGCCAAGGTAGTGGATTTTATTCGTCATGCCCGCAACAACAATTATCGAGTTGGTTTGGCAGAACAAGCAGACGCATTAAGAATTGCAGAATACTGCGACATGCGCGACAAATATGCGTTTAAGCTAGGGCTTAAGTCCTTAGTTTGCTCTGACGAAGAAGACTGGAAAAAATTTGATGAAATGTTTGATGCCTATTGGATGGCCTCAAATGTTAAGCAGTTTGTGCAATCGAGCCAGACTCCTGCCGCAAAGAAAAAAGCACCGGAGCAAAGCAAACAGCAAGCTGAGGGCGGCAATAGACAAACGCCTAAGCCATCCTCAGCAGATACTAACGCGCAAGCCGAACACGATGAAGTGCCTGAAGCTAGCGGAACCAAAGAAGGCGCTAGCTCAAGGGCCAACTTAGCCAAAGAAGACTTTCACTCCATAAAAGACCCAGACGAAATGCGAAAAATGGAGCGTTTAATCGAACGCTTGGCTAAGCAAATGAAAAAGCGAATTTCCAGGCGCTATCAGTACCAGTCGAACAAAGGCATAATTGACCTTCGCAAAACTATGCGTAAAAGCTTGCGCTATGGCGGCACACCCCTAGAGCTCTGCCGAAAGCGCCTTAAACCTGAAACACCAAAGCTTATTATTATTGTGGATGTAAGCCGCTCCATGGCTATGTATAGCTTTTTATTTTTGCGCTTTGCCAGAGGCTTAATTAGCGTCTTTAAAGATGTGCAGGCCTTTGCTTATCACACGCATCTTTTACCTATTACTGATGCACTCAAACAAACCGATTTAATGCGCGTTAGAAACAGCCTTGCAATGATGTCTGAGGGCTGGTCGGGCGGCACAAAAATTGGCGAGAGCCTGCAAAAATTTAATCAGCGGTATGGGCAAAGCGTGAATAAACGCTCAATGGTCATGATCATCAGCGATGGCCTCGATTCTGGTTCGAGTGATGAGTTAAAACAGCAAATGCAAAAACTCAAACGTAAAAGCAGAAAAATTATCTGGTTGAACCCGCTGTTAGGCCAAGAAGGTTATGAACCTGTCGCGGCGGGTATGTCTGCCGCCCTGCCCTATGTTGATTTATTTGCGCCGGCTAACAACTTAGCGTCATTAGCCGCACTTGAAAGTGCGCTGACCAAAACATGGTAATGGCAAAGGAAAGTATATGATGAATTTGTCGGGTCTTGAAGCAAAAGCCAAGGAACTCACCGAACAAGGTAAGCACTTTACATTGGCCACTGTTGTTCGTTGCCAATCGCCTACTTCGGCAAAACCTGGCGCGAAAGCGCTAGTGACTTTTGAAGGCGAAATTTTCGGTTGGATTGGTGGTGGTTGCGCCCAGCCTGCGGTCAAAAAAACGGTACGCGAATGCATACAAAGCGGGCAAGCCCAGCTTATTCGCGTCACACCTACACAACAAACCGATGTGGAAGATGGCATCGTTAAATTTAACATGGCCTGCCATTCTGGCGGTACCCTAGACATTTTTATTGAGCCTTTGACCATGAAGCCCATGCTACTCATTTTAGGGGCCTCTCCTGTTGCCCAGGCCCTATCAAATATTGCTGCGATATCAGGTTTTGAAGTCACGGTGGCTGCACAAAACATTGATGCGAACTTATTCAGCGACCAAGTAAGTTTACTAGACAGCTTTGAGATACCCGATATGTATTTTAATCGCATGCCCTATGTGGTCATTTCAACTCAAGGTAAAGGCGATAGCGCAGGTTTAAATTCAGCTTTGAATATTGCCTCGCCCTATACGGCCTTAATTGCCAGCACGAAAAAAGGAAAAAAATTATTAGAGGCAGCGAGCTCAAAAGCCTCCCCTGAAGCAATCGCTAAGGTGAAGTTTCCTGCGGGCATCCCAATAGGCGCTAATACTCCAGACGAAATTGCGGTGTCTTTATTGGCGCAGCTTATAGAGGTCAAAAATAAAGGGGGTTTGGATATGCACACACCGCCTTTTACTCGCTCTGAATTGACAGATAATGCACAACAAAAAAGTAATGCAAAGGCTAAACCAGACACTACACAAAATGATGCACCTGTTAATTCACCGCAGTCTACCGGTTGCTGTGGTTCAAAATGAAAACTACCAAGCCCACTAAAAAACTATCCTGCGTTTTATTAGCCGCGGGGCTATCTTCGAGAATGGGTGAGCAAAATAAACTATTGATTGACATAAATGGGCAGTCATTAGTGCGTAAAACCGCACATTTGTTAGCGGGCTATGGCTTTGCTGAGTTAGTCGTGGTGCTAGGGCACGAGGCACAGTTGCTTAGAAAAGAATTGATAGATTTACCGCTTAAAATCGTAATAAACAATGATTACGCCGAAGGTCAAATGACTTCCGTGCATACTGGCATTAAAGCACTCAATGAAAAGAGCGACGGCATCATGATATGTTTGTCTGATTTGGTACTTTTAGAGCACTCTGATTTACAGGCCTTACATGAGGCATTTGATCACTGCGAAACATCAATATTAGTGCCAAAGTACAAAGGGGCACGGGGTAATCCGATTATCTTGAGTCATTCGCAACGCGAGGCAATACTAGGCGGCGAAAAAAATCTAGGCTGCCGTAAGTTGATTGAAAAGAACCCCCAAGAGGTAAGTATCTTCTACGCTGAAAATGATCATGTTACTTTTGATTTGGATACTCCAGAGGCTTTAGATGCTTTAAAACTGCGCCTCAACAAACAAAACCTAACAACAGAAGCTTAAAACAGAGCAAGCTAAACAAACAGCACAAAGAGAGTGAACAATGGCAAGAAGTATTTTTCATTTAATGAATGAATTGCAACAAAAACAACAGCCTTTTGCTATTGCCACGGTGGTGGACACCTATGGTTCTGTTTCTGCTAAAACCTCATCAAAAGCCATTATTGATGCAAATGGCAAAGTGTTAATGGGATGGATTGGCGGCGGCTGCGCCGAATCAAGCACCTGCGAGCAAGCTGTAGAGTGCATGCAAAATAACAAAACCGCCATGATGGATATCGACCTAGACGACGAAATGCTCGGGGCAGGCATGCCCTGTGGAGGAGGTATGAAAGTGTACGTAGAGCCAGTTTTACCTGAGCCAAGCTTGTGGATAATGGGGCATGGTCGTGTGGCTGAAGTGATTTGCTCAATGGGAGATACCCTAGGCTACCGCGTCGTCGTTAACGATCACGGCGCCACTCGCGACAAATTCCCAATGGCCGCTGAAATTATCACCGACGACCTTGACTACACTCAGCTTCAACCAAAGCAAAATGATTATGTAATTATTGCGACTCAACATAAAGGCGATCACGAATCTATTCGTCAGGCACTTAAATGCAACGCGGGATACATCGCCCTCATCGCCAGTCGCAAACGTGCTCGTTTGGTGCTTGATTATTTACGCGATGAAAACATCTCAGAGGATGACATTAAACGAGTGGTTGCGCCCTCCGGACTAGATTTAGGTCCAAAAACGCCAGAAGAAATAGCGCTTTGCATTTTGAGTGAAATTACTATGCTACGCCGTGGTGGAAGCGGCATCAGAAATTGCGATAAATTAGTGGCTGAAGATGCTGAGATAGCAGCGCACGCTCGCGCAGTGAACGAGTAAACTATGATGTCTGAAGATGCGATTTTAAACAAAGAGCGCACAACAGACTTATGCGATAAACGCTTAAACCCTCAAGCGGTGAAAGCGCAGTTTCCGATATTTTTCGATAATACCTTTAGTAAAGATTTAAGCTACCTAGACAACGCTGCGACCACGCAAAAACCGGAGTCCGTTATCAAAACTATGGACCAAGCCATGCGTGTCTTTCATAGTCCAGTTCATCGCGGCTTTTATGCCTTAGCCGAACAAAGCAGCAATCACTACGAACAAGCTCGCGCCAAACTGCAGTCATTTATTGGCGCGGCTAATTCAAGCTCTTGTATATTCACCAGCGGTGCCACAGATAGCATTAACCAAGTAGCGCAGGGCTTTTTATTGCCGCGTTTGAAAGCCGGACAAAATGTATGGGTTACACGCATGGAGCATCATGCTAACTTTTTACCTTGGCAGGCAGTTTGTGATAAATCTGGCGCAAATCTAAGAATAATAGAGCTTGATGAGCACTCTGAGCTCAACATTGACAACTGCCCTGATTTATTTTCAGAAAATACCGCAATGATTGCGCTTTGTTATACATCCAACGTGTTGGGCGTAACTAACAATATTCAAAATATTTGTAGCAAAGCTAAGGGTTATGATATCCCTGTTTTAGTAGATGCAGCCCAAGCAATTTGCAGTCAAAAACTCGATGTAGCGACTCTCGGCTGCGACTTTCTGGCATTTTCGGCGCATAAGATGTTTGGACCTACAGGCATTGGTTTATTGTACATCGCACCAGAGAGAATTAAGCAAATGCAAGCAGCCCGCCTAGGCGGAGGCATGGTAGATTTTGTAGGCGATAGTATTGGAGATACCAGCTTTAGCGAAGCGCCGCATTGCTTTGAGGCTGGCTCTCCTAATTTAATTGGCGCGGTAGGCTTTGCCGCGGCCTGCGACTTTGTTGAAACGCTCGGACAATACAATATCAAAGCGCATAACCAACACCTTTCTACCTTGCTCTACAAACAGTTGACGACAAACAAAAAGCTACGGTCTCATTTGCACATAGTCACGCCTAAAACGCACCTATCGTCGGGCATCGTGAGTTTTTATCACGATATTATCCACGCTCACGACCTAGCCCAAATTTTAGGTGATGCAAATATTGCCGTACGAGCTGGGCATCATTGCGCGCAGCCTTTATTAAGGCAATTAGATATAAGCTCAACCTTGCGTATTAGCGTTACCGCTTACAACACGGAACAAGACATCCATGCGGCGGTAAAAGCCCTCGAATATGCCGAAGAGGTATTTGCATAATGTCAGATACTCAGCTTTATAAAGCGCAGTTACTTGAGCACTTTAAGCGGCCAAGAAATAAAGCTGCGGGTGATTTGAGCCACATGCAATTTATAAAACGCGGCTCTAACCCAAGCTGCGGTGACGACATCGAAATAGGCTTTAATGTGGTTGAAAATGCCATCCAGCGCATTGAATTTAGAGGGCGAGGTTGTTCGGTATGCATCGCCTCTGCATCAATGATGACCGAAGCCTTGCAAGGTTTGAATGTCAGCGATGCCGATGCACTTAGCCACGATGTGCATCAGTGGATTGCGGGCGAGCGTGAATACATACCAGAAACCCTAGCCGCTCTCGATGCGGTAAGGCATCACCCTGTGCGAAAAAAATGCCTTATGTTGTGTTGGCGAGCCTTTGCTGAGGGCTTGGAGGAATGCCATGCATAGTGCCGCCTTAAGAGAATCTCTAAACTATGAATGTGCGCATTGCAAACAGGTGAATCGTGGTGAGCCTGCAAGAATACTGCTTATCAATAATCAAAACCATAGCATGTGTTGTGAAGGCTGTGCGTTTGCAGCGCAGCTATTACAAGATATATATCGCTGCCAAGCACAAAACCAAAGAGCTTCTGAGCGTTAGCGCTTTGCTCAGCTATATTTTATTTGTAAAGCTATAGTCAAACAGCCCGTCACCTTGGTCACCATGCACCTGAATATTAAACGACACGATAATCCGGTCTTTTTTACCAATGTACGGCATCGCCATATGCTTTAAATGGGATGGGAAAATGCACAATACTCCCTCCTCTGGCGGCGAATCAAAACTATTATCTTGTAAATATAAATTCCCTGAATCCATATATCCACCGCCGCAAACGTCCATATGTTGACCATAAAACCGGGTTACCCCATTCATTTCACCGAGTTCTTTGTTTTCTACTCGAGACTTTTCGTCATCGACCTGTACGTAGTACACCCCTGACCAAGCGCAGTTTCCATGGTTGTGAGTCTCATGAAAACCGTGCCCATTTTGAATTTGAAACCACGCGCCAACAACATTCATCTGCAGCTTGGTAGAGCGGCTGTATTGCCAAAGCTTGGCATTAACCTCGGTAGACATTTTAAATAGCTGATCAGAAATAAAGGTGAACAAAGCATTTAAATCAGGATCGTTATAGCGCATCAATAAATCATCAGTACTGGAATAAACTGGCGCGTTTAATTTGTCAGAGCGTTTTCGATGTTCGATAAATAGTTTAGCTAAGGCTTTATTTACGTTTTGATGATCAGGAAATATTGTTCGTAAAAATGGCGTGGGCCAGAGATATTGAAGGTCAGGATTAGATTTCGAGTCGCTCATGCTAAGATCATTTTTCGTTACATCGTTGTAAAAGCATACTCAGACACACTTACCTTGTCTAGGCTGATGTTTTTACAGCAACTTTTTGCATATTCAAAGGTATATACGCGGCAAGTTTGACTTTAAATGCTAAATCAACGATAAATTACTCAACAATAGAACGTGAATCATAGAACTTAGCCTTGAGACCGCATGAATAATCGTTTAGTCCTCCTACTGCTCGCAATTAGCCTTTTAGCTGCTTGTGCGTCACCCACTAGAACCTTAAGTCAAACAGACATTGTGAATAGCAAAGCTGAGTTTGCCCTGAGTTACCAAAAAGAACTTGAGCAAATCTCAAACAAAAGCGCAAAACGGCTTCGACAAGAATATCTTAATCCTCAAGGTGAAGAGCAAAGTTACGACGTGCTCGTGCTCTCTGGCGGCGGCGAGCGTGGCGCTTTTGGCGCTGGTTTTTTGAAAGGTTGGGGAAAGGTACAAGAGGGTGAGCACCAGCGGCCGCACTTTGATAGCGTCACCGGCATAAGCGCAGGTGCACTAATTGCGCCCTTTGCATTCGTTGGCACAGAGGAAGCGTACAGCGATATCGTTGAAATTTATCGAAATCCTAGCGAGGACATAGTTAGCAAGCGCATGCTACTGGCATTCTTGGCGGGCAACGCCCCTTACTTTGACACGACAAAGTTACATCAACAAATACGTAACAGCATCACCAACAATTATGTAAGTGAAATTGCGCAAAAGGCTAAACAGAATAAGGTTTTATTAGTGGGCGCTACAAACCTCGATTACGGCGTGATGCGAGCTTGGGACTTATCCGATTTTGCTACCCACCCTGTTGTGGCAAAAGCAAAAGAAGATATAACGACCCGTCTAATTGCCTCATCTGCTATTCCAGGCGCATTTTCTCCTGTCGAAATTAACGACTATTTATACGTTGATGGCGGCGCATCTATGCAAATGCTAACAGGCATAGACGACCTCACATGGTTATATAATCAAGATGCGCATTTTAATTACGTAAGCGTAGATAAGCCTTTAAAAGTAAGAATTTGGCTGATAATCAACAACAAACTAGAACTCGACCCTGATGCAATAAGCCCAACTTGGTCAGAAATTACAAAAAGAAGCATTCGTTCTTTACTACATAGCTCAATACTGCAGACCATCCAAAGTGCAGAGACCTTTACTAAAGCGGCCAACCAGCGACCTGAACTTGATGTTGAAATGCGTTTTGTCGCCATCCCTCAAGATTTTGAGATGACCTTAAGCTCAAACATTTTTGATAAGGACATAATGCAGCGATTGGTAGAGTTAGGCGAACAAATGGGCGCAAACCCCGATACTTGGCAAACTAAAGCCCCTCGGCCAGCTGCGTCAATTATTGACTTGTCGTATGAATAAAAGAAGATTTAGATTGGCGATGGAGCTGCTTGTAACCAATTAAGCTCATCATAATAGGCCTCTGCACTCGTGATATGCAAAGTAAATGCGTGACGTGACTTATTGGAGCGATTTGAATCGCTAAAGTGAGGCAATACACCGTTAAATACGACCAGTGATCCAGCTTTGACCTCTAAGGCCATAGCACGGTCGTTACTTGGCCACTCAATCTCATTTAGTTGCTCGAGTTGAGTGTTGTTGTTCGCGTAGCGTTTAAACTGCTCTTTTAAGGGGTAATTAGCGCCCTCTTTATCGATTTGCAAGCAGCCGTTTTCATTTGTGGCATCCTCAATCGCAAGCCAAAAAGTGACTACCGATAGAGGCGTGGTATAAAAATAAGTCGCATCCTGATGCCAGCGTATCGCCCCGCCTATTTTAGGCTGCTTAAAAATATACATGGACTGGCGTATCTCAGGGGATGACACGCCTAAGTCTTTCGCAATATCAGCAACTACCTTGGAATGACTGAAATTTTTAAACTCAGGAGAAAGTTTATGCAAAGCATGACCGATTTTATTTATGCTCAGGGACTTATCTTGCTTCAGCTCGCCACTGGCGGAAAAAGCTTCCTCTTCAAAAAAGCAGCGGATCTTATCACCTGAATCTAAAAAATAGTCATCGCGGTTGGTATCTGCATTGTCAGTGGAAAAAATAGAACGCGTTGAGTCTGGATCAAAATTATCTACTATGTCTAGCGCCGACTGACGCAGAGTGTCCATCTGTTGCTGGCTAAAAAGTCTATTTAACACTAAATAGCCTTGCTCTTGATATGCGTCTTTTTGATTTTGGCTGAGCATTAATATATCCCTCGTCTTTATAGCGCACAATTGACAATACGCAGAAAGCATAACACCGAGATGCTAAAATGTTCAGCAGTTTTAAAGTGCTCTACTCAAGCTTATATCCAACACCATAAATAGTATGGATTAAGTCTCGGTCATCGTGCTCATTGATTTTGGCGCGTAGGTTTTTCATGTGGCTGTCGATAGTGCGGTTGCTAACAATTCGCGAATCATTGTAACTATTTTCCATTAGCACTGTGCGCGAGAATACTCGACCGGGTCTGCTTATAAGTGCTCTCAATAAGTTAAACTCAACAGGCGTCAAGTCGACTTTCTGTGTGTTAACCAAACATAAGAATTTTTGCTCATCCAAGCTGATTGATAAATAATTTAAAGGGACTTCCTTAGCCTCTGCATTCACTTCACTTTTACTAAAGCGTTTTAAGATTGCATGTACTCTTGCTACCACTTCTCGCGATGAAAATGGCTTGCACACATAATCATCTGCACCAAAGCCCAGTCCCATCAGGCGGTCTATTTCATCAACTCTGGCAGTCAGCATTAGTATGGGCAACTCCGAGAACTGACGAATTTCCTTGCAAAGTGTGAGGCCGTCTTTGTTAGGTAACATAAGATCCAGTATTATCAAGTCCGGTGGTGAGCTTTTTACATATTCAATAACCTCATTACCGTCATGAACCATATGCGTTTTAAAGCCATCAGCAGTCAGAAAATCAGCGAGCACTTGCGCGATTTTTATCTCATCTTCTACAATTAATATCGTTCGTGTTTGCTTCATTTTTTGCCCGTTATTTTATTCACTGTTGACTATCTATAGTCTTTTAGCTAACCCAGATTTACTTAAGCATACTCGTTGCTTTAACCTGTTGTGTTCAATGCAAAGGTAGCAACACTTCTATGCGCAAACCACCTAGTGCAGAAGGAGCCGCACTAATGCTCCCTTTGTGGGCACTTACGATATTTTTACAGATAGCTAAACCCAGACCCGCACCACCTTGATTCCTATTGCGCGATTTCTCGATTCGGTACAAAGGTTCAAACAAAAATTGACACACCTCTAAGCTGACACTTGGCGCTGAATCTTCAAGCAAGATTAGAATATGTTTACTTTGCTTTTTAACACTAAAACGAATTATTCCGCCAATATCAGTATACTTCACCGAATTATTTAATAGGTTGCTCATTAACTGCGAGATACGATTTTCGTCACCTCTGAATATAAGCCCCTCATCAATATGGCAGCTGAAACTGATATTAGCTCGTTGAGCGCTGGCTTGCGTACTTTCACAATATCGGGTAGCGAGAGCTGATATATCAAAAGCCTGAAATTCATATCGTAAGGCCCCAATATCCGATACAGAGAGTTGGAATAAATCGTCTACGAGTCGCTTCAGCAAGAGCGCCTCTTGTTCGAGTGAGCGCATGTTTTGCTCGTTCATCGGCCGAATGCCGGCCTGCATCGCTTCAATTTCGCCCAATAGAACAGAAAGAGGAGTGCGTAGCTCATGAGAAATATCGGCAAACCAACGGCTTTTTGCTGATTTTGTCTGCTCAAGCGTATGGGCTAAGGCATTTACGTCGTCGATTAGCGCCCCAAACTCGTCCTTTCTTTGGTGCTGAATACTGTCTTTGTAGTTACCACTAGATAAGCGCTTAATGCCCTGCATCACAGACTGAATAGGATTGAGGATGACTTTAGACCAATAAAATGACAGCACCCCTGCCAACATTAAGCATATTAAACCAATCCATATGGTGGCTGCGATTTGCTGTGACCTAAACTCACTGCCGAGGCTAGAACCAAAGCGCTCGGTATTCCAACTCTTTAAACGCGCGATTTCCTCTCCGTCCGCCATCACCGTATATTCAGTGACAATCATTCCAATGCCTTGGACTGCCTCAATATCAGGTCCGGCGATTCTATTATCATCAAGCCCGTAGAGCACGGTAACAATACTAGCTGATGCCACGAATCTTGGCGGAGGCGGCGGTCTTTTTGGGTTGCGCTCAGCTTCTCGCTCTGTATTTTCGCCGTATTTATTTGCGGCTCTTCCTGGGGTGTAGTCTTTTTTAGGCTTATCAATTGGCCTTGGGAGGCGTTCTCTCCCCACATCAGGCCCATGCATATTGGTTCTATTAAGCATTTGTTCGAGTTCTAATAGGGAAGCCGCTTGCCAATTTCCACCTGCCTCTTGATAAATCTGACTTACAGAATCGCCAAGCCGACTCAAGCGCTGTTGCTCTAGGGATCTAATAAAATCAGAAAAGCCATGCGCAAAGCTCCAACGCGCTAATAACAATGGTACTAGCAAGATGATACTGGTGAGACCAATAAGGGATAAAAATAGTTTTTTAGATATATTCATGACTGCATTATAAATGCTAATTCCCTTCTCACCAGCCCTTACTCTAATATACGAAGCTTTTGTCCACTGCCTGCACGCAAACTGCACATTTGAAGATTACGATAGGTGTGAGTTCTAAAAACACCATACAGCCTGCTGCATAAGATTTAGAGCACTGACCAATTCTTCACAAGGAAAGATGTAATGAAAGGTATTCAAACCGAACAAAATAATCCTAATACTTCTAGAGCGAAATTTATCAAACTCACAAGCGATGCATTATTTGCAGCCACTATGATTGCATTTGTGGTTTCTACTCAAGCGCTCGCACAGGAGAGACCACAACGAGGCAAACCACCTCAGGAAGCCTTTGACGCATGCACAGATAAGGCTGAAGGTGATTCAGTGAGCTTCGAAACACGACGCGGCGACGCGGTCGAGGGAACATGCAGGCTCATTCATGACCAACTAGTAGCTGTGCCGCTTGACCATAAGGATAACAACAATGAATAAGACCTTCGCGGCAAAAAGAAGGCCGCTTCAATCATCGCTTCAATCTCAGCTAATAAAAGGATGCGTCCTGAGCGTATTTCTTCTTGGTCTAGCCGCCTGTGGCTCAAGCGATGATAGTGATGATGTGGGCTATATAAAGCTTTACAATGCATCGCCAAACTCACCTGATATATTTTTAACTTTAGACGAAGACCTAGATGATGATTGGGATGATGAAGTTGAGGTAACATATTCTTCGGTGGGTTACGCTGAAGCATTGCGAAACGCAGAAGTACCTACCCGAGACTACAACGTAGAACTAGCCTGGCAAGATGAAGACAGTAGCCTGCGTACCGACCTAGAAATTATTTTCGAGACCAGCTTATATGTTCCGGCCGAAACAATAATTTTGTATGTGCTGACGGAAAACTTTCCCAATCCAGTCATCACCGAGTACAGTATCCCAGTAATTGACGATGATGATGATACCGATGATGACATCTTCAATTTACGCTTTTTGAATCTTCACCCAGACTACTCCGACATTGATGTCTATATGTCTAAGTCGGACGAAACATTCAATGAAGCTGTGCTGATGGGCACCCAGTCTTATTTGAGCTTGTCAGACAACAATAAGCTAGATGAAGACCAATATATTGTATATATTACTGAAGCAGGTGGTTCTGAGATACTGTTTACTTCTGTTGAAATATCCTATCCCTTTTCAAATCAAAATGTATTGGCGATACGTCCTAACTTTGGTGCTGATACCACTCCTTTTGTGATTGATAATATTACCAACACTTCAAATGTTGAGTATCAAGCCAGCAATGCACAGGCTACATTTCGCTTATATAATGGAATACAGATAAGCGATTTAATCCCAAGCTACAATGGCAACATTGAAGTAAGCTCTGCGATGCCGCTGTATCCTGAAGACAGTTTTTTACAGCTCACTGAACAATTAAGTGAGGGCGAATTTACCGAAACATTCGTGGTAGAAAACGGAGATTACGAATTTAATGTTAAAGCCAGCGATGCGGATAATTTTTTACTGCAGAATCAATTAATAAGCTTACCTGCAAACGTACAACGAACCTTGTTTTACTATACAAGTGAATCGTCTGTTGATGAAGATGGCGATGGAGATATCGATGAGAACGGGGACGGTATTATTGACGAGACAGAAGCTATCATTCAGACCCTAGTGGTGAATAACAGCAGCCTCAATCGATTATATGACCATGAAGTTGAAATTGTTAATTTAGTCGATTCTGATGAGTTTACCGGAGTCAGCTTTTACTTTGTAAAAAGCGATGAAAGCATCGAAACTGCCGATACTCGCCGAACTGTAGGGTTAGCGAGTTCGCAAAGCGTGGTGCTTCGCAACAACACCTATGAGGTATACGCAATCGCAAATATTGATAATCGAGATATAATTTTAGACGGAGCGCTGTTGACGGTGGATGAAGATAGCAGTGAGCAGTTTTTGATTTTTGAGAAAGATGATAATTCGCCTACTGGTTTTAATATGAAGTTTATCAACCAAACATAGAATCTAAGGCTTGTTTGAAAGAAGAAATGAGCCACTTTGCGTGGCTCTTTTTTATGTTAGCTAGGCTTGATACCTGCAGCAAGACTAGAGCGAGAAAGTCGCTTTTTAGCTCTAGGTCTAAGCATAAACATAAGCAGTCCTGTTATGCTCAAAAATAAAGGCGCTAGACCAACCAAAGACCAAAGTACTTTTGACCAAATCCCCGCGAAATATCCAAAATGCAGCTTACGTGTGCTATCGTCAAATTTAGCTAATACACCTTGCTCTCGAATATCGTAGGAAGACATCAAATCTCCACTGTTTTTATCGAAAGTAATCGCGCTAGCATATTGACTTAGTAAAGGGTTGCCGGTGTTAACTTCACCAAAAAAGGTGATGTGCATATCAGGCTCGTTGGGGATCGCAAGATAAGTCGCGTTAAAGCTCGATACTAATTCACTCGCGTTTTCACGCAGCCCTTCAAACGAGATACCAGGCGAGTGGTAGGGAGCGGTAATTGCCGGATGCTGCTCTTCAAAGCCATGCTCAAGGGTTTCATGCAAAATAATTGAAACATTCCAATACACCCCCGTGAACGATATCAAAATAAATATCGGGCTGGTTAAAATACCAATAAATTTATGTATATCGCTAAACAACATCCGCTTGGCTGCATTAAGGCGTAAGGTAAATAACTTGCGCCAAAACCCGCGGTACAAAACAATACCGCTGATGCCCAAAAACAGCATAACTAAGCCAACTATCGCGCCAATAATGGTGCCATTAAAGTGCAGCAAAAAGGCATAATGCAGCTCTAACAACCAGTCGGTAATATAATGCTCCATGGTTTGCGGGCTTGATAGTATTTCGCCAGAGTACTGGTCAATGTAGATTTTATACCAAGTATCGCTGTGCTTTTTAATGGCGTATGCAGTGTCTGAGCGCTCCTTATCATCAAACAATTCCCAACCCGCTAGTACAAATTCTGGATACTCGTGATTGATGTTTTGCATGAGGGCATCTAGGCTTAAGCGAGAGCTACTCTCATCGCCCGCAATAACCATATGGTGAGGGCGCAGCAAGCTGTCTATTTCGACCTTAAAGACTAAAATACTGCCGGTAATCGATACGATGAGCACCGGCAACATCAGCCATAAGGCTAGCAGCGAATGCCACTTAAATAGAGACTTGCGCACAATTAAAATGCCCAGGAAACGCTAGCACTGATGGTACGCGGCGCACCGTAGTAGCCCTGTGCCCAATACAAGCTTGTGAGGTATTTTTCATTAGCAAGGTTAAACACGTTGAAGTTAAACGCTACTGCATCGTTAAGCTCATACTTAATCAATAAATCTGTAATTGCATAGGCATCTTGACGCGTGATGATATCTTGCCCGGCATTTGCAAAACCTTCTCCCACAACGCCTTGATTACGAGAGATATCGCTTTGCCAGCGCAGATTTAAACCTAGTGAAAGCCCATCTGCTTGCGGCACATCATATACAGCAGCAAGTTTAACCATGGTCTCAGGTGTATAATCAGCAACCAGCTCTTCACCTGAAATACTAAAATCGGTAATACCAATACTGGCATTTAAATTAGGCAGTATTTCACCAGCAATATCCATTTCAAAACCATGACTACTGATGCCATCGCTGCCAATAAAACGCTGTTCGCCTGGCGGCAAGGCCACGGTGCTTGGGTCTACAATGGCGAGGTTGGTTTGCTGAACGTCAAAATAGGTAAAGCTCGCGACTGCAGAGTCTTCAAATAAACTTACCTTCACGCCTACTTCTTGGCTTTTACCCACCACAGGGTCGAGCTGCTCGTTATTTATATCTAGCTCATTCTGAGCTTGGAAAGTTTCGGTATAGCTGGCGTATGCATTGATGTCATCGGTAATCGCATAGACTGCGCCGACATAGGGTATAAAGTCAGAATCACTCACGTTTCGATTCACGCCATATGATTCGCCTTGCGCTTCCCAGTCGTTGTAGCGCCCACCGGCCATAAAATAAAAACCGTCAAATAGGTTAAAGCGCCCGGTAAAATAGGCGGCTTTTTGTTTCTGCTCTACGTCGCTGCCTGCAGCACCATCTGTAAGCGTTGGAAATACAGCATCACCATTCCACTCATTTAAATTAGGAATAGGCGGGAAGCCGTTGCCTGTTGTAAAGTCATAAAGAGACTGATCAGTGTAACTAAGCGTTGAATAATTAAGCCCTGCAACTAATTGGTGGTCGCGCCCGAATAATGAAAAATCGCCGTCTACATAAATATCGTATAAATCGCTTTCATCATTGAGCACATATTCGCTGGCATAGCCTGTGAGCCCAAGTTCTGTATCTGCGTCGGGTGTACCAAATACATAAAACAGTTCACTGTCCTCGTCGGTGCGCTTTTTAGAATAGGTTGCGCGCAGTCTCCAATCGGCATTGAAAGTATGATTAAGCTCCAATACTGAATTATTGGTCACCACTTGCCAGTTAGACCAATCGGCTGACGTGCTGGTGCTGCGGTCGTAATTTGTCGCGCTGCCGTCTGTGTAAAACAAGGGTAAAGCGCCCCACAGATTGCCAGTAGCATCGCTGTTGTTGTAACTATGACTAAACGATAAGTCTGTATTTTCACTTAAGTTTGCGTTTACAAATACGTAGGCTAATTGGCTTTCTCTGCCATAGCGGTCGAGGTAGGAGTTTTGATCTTGACTCACCAAGACTGCTCTTGCTGAAAATGTCTCGTTAAACTGGTATGAGCCGTCTGCTTCAAGGCGATACAAATCGTCGCTGCCAGCTGTACCTCTGAGGACTAGATTGTTATCGGCTGTTGGACGCTTTCGAATGTAATTTACCGTTGCCGAAGGATTGCCCACACCGGTCATAAGTCCATTAGCGCCTCTAATCACTTCAATTCTGTCGTATACAGCGGTGTCGTCACCCGCGTGGTTGTTACCTGAGGTAAGAGGTAAGCCAATACCGTCAATTTGGAAATTAGTGATATCGAATCCACGAGCAGTGTAATAGGTGCGGTCAGTCTCGATACGCTCTACGTTTACACCGGTAGCGGTATCTAGCGCAAGGTTAATATCGGTTAGTTGAAAGTCTTGTAGCTGCGCGCTGGTGATCACCGAAACCGACTGCGGAATGTCGCGGATGGCCAGCTCCATCCGCGAAGCGCCACTTGCACTGTGGGCGTTGTAGCCCTGCAGATAACTGCCAGTAACGGTGATATGCTCAATATCGGCTTCTGCGCCACCGCTAGCTTGTTCAATATCTGCACCTTCCTCTGCGCCCACTGCATATTGTGTATGAAGAGCAAATAAAATGCTTAAGCTAATCGCTTTGTATTTAGTCTTGTGGCTTAAAAAGTGTGTCATTTCTTGTAAATCGCTTCCGTTGATTAAAAATTTCAAGAAGCGATGTTACAAAAACAAATTTAGTAATGCAAATGATAATTAATATCATTTGCATTGATTGAAAGCCATTTAGTTAAACCAATGGCGAGTCTTATTGGCAAACCAAACTAAAGAAAGCATGACTGGTACTTCAACCAACACTCCTACCACCGTTGCCAGGGCTGCGCCTGAGTGCAAACCAAACAATGATATCGCCACTGCAACGGCAAGCTCAAAGAAGTTTGAGGTGCCAATCATACAAGCTGGTGCTGCTACCTTATGAGGGAGTTTCATGCGCTTTGCCATGTAATACGCAATAGCAAATATACCGTAGGTTTGAATTAATAAAGGAATAGCAATTAGCACTATTGCTTCGGGTTTTGACAAAATGGTTTCTGCTTGAAATCCAAACAGCAAGGTTACCGTGGCGAGTAAGCCTACAATAGACCATGGCTTCATCAAGGCCAAGAAACGCTCTATACGTAGATTCTTATTTTCGTTCTCAGTGCTCTTACTGAGGCTATGTCGGGTAAGTGCGCCTGCTAATAAAGGCACCACCACATATAACAGTACCGACAACATTAAGGTATCCCAAGGTACAGTAATGTCCGTCACGCCAAGTAATAAGCCGGCTATTGGAGCAAAAGCAAATATCATGATGATGTCGTTTATCGATACCTGCACCAAAGTGTAATTAGCATCGCCTTTAGTTAGCTGACTCCACACAAACACCATTGCTGTGCAAGGGGCCACTCCAAGTAAAATCATACCGGCAATATATTGCGTCGCGGTTTGTGGGTCGACCCAGTCAACAAATAAGACTTTAAAAAACAACCAGCCCAAAAATGCCATGGTAAATGGCTTAATTAACCAGTTAATCACCAGTGTTAGCACTAAACCCTTCGGTTTTTTACCCACATCTTTTAAAGACGAAAAGTCTACTTGTACCATCATCGGATAAATCATTAGCCAAATTAATATGGCAATGACGATATTTACATGAGCAAACTCTAACTCTGCGACCAGTGCAAAGATACTGGGCGATAAGCTGCCTGCTACAATACCGACAACTATTGCCATACCTACCCACAGCGATAAATAGCGCTCAAACAATCCCATTTTAATTCCTATTGTGCTGGTAAAAATACATGTGTTAATAATCGATTTTACTGGTCAAATAGCCTGCAAACATATTACTTTGCGCCCGCTTTATTTAGTGCTTTAGCAAGCACTGCTTTGCTTGGCGGCATGTCTTTGTTGGCGAAATGTTTTATTGCAATATCATTGAGCTTTTCTACTCTAAGTGCTATTTCTTCGATGCATGATAAAAAAGCTTGCTCTATTTCCTGTTCACTGCCCTGCTTTTTAGACGGATCGCTCAGGCCCCAGTGCACTCTCAGGCTATCGTGCAAATATACAGGGCAACTCTCGCCTGCCGCTGAGTCACAGACTGTCACCACAACATCAGGCTTAAAATCTTTAAAATCATCCCACGATTGGCTTTGCAAACCATCAATCGAATAGCCCTCGCGCTCTAAGTACTTTAATGAAAGTGGGTGTACCTGCCCACTTGGCTGGCTGCCGGCACTTTTTGCAATCAAATAATGCTCGCCCTTGGCGTTTGTGATGGCTTCAGATAGTATGCTTCGGCAGCGGTTGTGCGTGCAGATGTAGAGTATTTTCATAAATATGTTCGCTAGTATTAATTATGATTAGACAGATGTGATTTACATGGCAGTGTTAACAGCATGAAGCGGCCGAAGATTTGGACGCAATTAATCTTTTAAGCGGCAACTGAATATACTCGTCGTTATTCCTTGCTGCATTATCAATAATCTCTTTTGCCCAAGCTGGAAGCATTGGGTGCACTTTGTAAAAAACCCATTTACCCCGTCTTTCATCGAGTAAAATGCCGCATTTTCGAAGTTGTGCAAGGTGACGAGAAATTTTTGCTTGATCCAGTTCTAGGGCTGTCATCAAATCGCAAACGCAAGCTTCGGTATCTAGCGCAATCAATAGAACTGACTTTAAGCGAGTTTCATCCGCTAAACACTTAAACAGCGTGCATGGATTTATAGAGTTCATTAAAGCGACACATATACGATATAACACATATGTGAAATATCGTATATATTGTTAGTAAGGTCAATGGGCGTTTAAAAAAAACAAGGTCAGCTGAACCCCAGTTTGTTATTTTGCCATACGAAGCGTGCAGCTCTGACTAAAGGGTTTGATATCTTGATGCGTAGGCGGCTGAGTAAACTCACAGCTAAACTCTTCGCCTTGCGCAGTAACGCGATACCTGCCATATTTGCCAGCAAAGCTTAACGAGCCTTGTTTATCTGAAATGAGAGTTTGCTGAAAGTCGCGAAGGGCGTATAACCAGTCCATGTAAGCCTGCGCATTCGGCTTAAAATCATTTTGCGAATCAATTAAAGCGCCAGCGGGACGCCACATCACAGGCTCGTAAAAGCCCCATCGAGTTACACCAACGGTTGCGGGGTGAGCGTACATTGCCTCGTAAAAGTCGGTATCAAACAATGCTTGTCCTTGAACATCGCGAGTATCGGTGTCGTATTCGGTAATTCTGATAGGTAAATTAAAGCTCGCGAATCTATCTAAAATCTTCCACATCTTATCGACCGGCGTAACGATGCCATTGAAATGCCCCTGCATGCCAATGCCGTGAATAGGTGCGCCTTTTTCTAATAGCTCGGTAATAAGATCATAGTAATGGTCTTTTTGGCCAGTATTGTCGCCGCCGTCGGTTAAAATAGAGTTTTCGTTAATATATAAAATCGCTTCGGGGTGCAAAGCATGGACTCGTTTGTACCAGTCCACAACGGTCTCCATGCCGACTATATCTAGCCATTCTTTTTCTGCTCTGAGCTCATTAATCACATCGTATTCGTTCATGCCAAAGGCTTTAAGTAATGGCACAATTTCATCAATTTGCTGGTTAACGCGTGCGATAAACGCTTGTTTGTCGTCTTGCAAATCGATAAGCACTTGAGGGCTAAATCGAAATGCGGGGTAGAGCAACACATGCCCGCGCATATCAATGTTTTGTTCTTGGAAGTATGTCATTTTCTTAAGGTATGATTCGCGTACCTCTGGATTTTCCCAACCCCAATCAGCCCAATAAATAGTGGCGGTGGCGTAGTTAAAAAACTGCGCAAACCACTTACGATATTGCTGCCCTATCTCGCTATCTTCAACCAACAAACCGTGCGCCATACTGCCAAGTTCGTAATCTACATCTTGCATCTGAATACTGACTTCAGCATTGGGTATTGCTTCGCCCTGTTGGTTGAGCACAAATATTTGAAAGCTTCCCTCACGATGCTGCTTTATCATCTGTTTAGCTTTTGTTCGCCACGGCGCGCTCTCTTCCATGCCAGAATAAGAAAGCTCGGTGACCGGGAAGAGATTTTGTTCGATATTGCCGGGCGCGCTGACAAATACGATATTTGCGATATCGAGACTTTGTTTTTTTGCCGCTAAATGCAAAGAGATATAAACCGAGTCTTTCGCTAAGTCTTCTGGTGCTTTGCCACTGGCAACCACACGCGTCCATTTGCTGCCTGCTGCAACACTGGCATCAGAGATCATCATCCAGCTTGGTACACTGCGCTCTATAAACCCTCTTATGTTAATGCTTTCAGTTTCACCTGACGCTCTAGCATAGTAGCTAGCATATACCCAATCGCCTTTTTTAATGGGCTCCTGATTGCCAATTGATTTAGCAGTAACATCCCATGTATTTTGCCCAGCTTCGTTAACATTCACTCGTAAAAAGTCAGCAAACTGACCGTCTTGAGAAGCGAGCCACTCATAGCTATTTAATTCATTATTTCCGCCTACCGAGAGGGTATTTGCTGAGGTATCGTCAATAAAAATAGTGAGTTGGATATCTGCTGGAAGCTGTTCTTTTAGCAGTTGCAAGGACTGAGTGCTTTGGGCACCTGCATAAAATGCAGAGCTTAAGCAAAGGCACGCTGCTAGAAAAAGAGAGGATAAACGCTGGTTGAAGACAGATGGGAGACTAAATAAACATTTCATACACAAACCTAAGCACTTTTAAAAATATAGGTTCGCATAAAAAACACACTCACTTCAAAGCCTGAGTTTTACAAAGCGATTACGAAAATTAGTCGTAATCAGCAAGAGATTGAGCCTTAAAGCGGCGAATTAAGGTTCTTGCTCAGAGCGCGCTTGAGCTCGCTTAATACCAGTAAATGTTTGCGCGAGATATGCCGTATTAAGCCCTACTAAAATCAAGCCATTTAAGGCGGTAATGCTGCTTAATATTCGCCAGTTAGCATCCAGCACAATATCTCCATAACCTAAGGTTGCGAAGGTAACAATAGAGAAATAGAGGGACTCTTCTAAACTAGCAAAAATGTCTAGCTGCACAAATACATAGGCCCAGACCCAACAAGTTACAGTCAAGCCTAGTACCAGCCATAATACAATGAACCAGAGTAAGGCTGTATTCTTGGCAAAGCCGCCGTGATTGCGCAATAAAGATGACCAGTGTTTTAGAACTCGGTCTAGAAGATTAATACATGCACTTTGAACGAATACCGTACCAAATATTACGAGGGACCCAATTAGTATTTGGTATAACATGAAAATTCCTTGGAGG
>CAYQMI010000003.1:16496-33845 GCA_964418575.1 uncultured Glaciecola sp. | reverse complement strand
TTGGAGGGCTCAAAAAAACGCTTTGACACACAAGAGCCGATACAATAATGCAAATCTTTTAGGTGAAAGCGTAATAATATTTTAGCTCTTTTACGTGCTCACCCACTCTTTATTCAAAAGGCTTTATAACTGGATTAATTTTACTTGCAGCAAGCTCGCCTGGTTGGCAATTGGGCAACCAAGTCGCTAGGTCATTTTCTCTGGATTTGTTCCACCGATTCTGTGGATCTGGTTTCTCAATAATTTTTGCAGAATCTTCGTACCAAATTATGGTCATGACTTCACGAAGTGTATTGGTCTGATTCCTTGGTGCACCATGCAAACACCAGCCTGAGTGGAATGTAGCATCACCGGCATTCATGTCTTTATAATTGACTATATCAAATCCTTTATCTTTGCACATTTGACTAAGCTTACTTTCAGAATCATCAGATATGGGCATATCACCAAGATAACCCACTTGCGAAGTTCCGCTGGCAAAATTCAAAGTCCCCATTGCTGCAGTGACATCCATTAGCGGCATCCACATCGTGATGCATTTATCAGTGTCGAGCGGCCAATAATGCTGGTCTTGATGCCACGGTGTCAAGCCGCCATTTGGCTCTTTAAATAGGGCTTGGTCATGATAAATACGAACCCGATCTACGCCCATTAATTTTGCTGCCGCACTGGCGAAGCGCTTACTTAATACCCATTTAGCAAGCTCTGAGTTTTCTACCCATAGGTTCATGATTTGCAAAAACGCTTTACCGTAGGTATCGCGCTTTTCGAAAGGGAGTAGTTCAATAGAGGCCTTTCTTTTATCGACTCCCTTGTTTACTTGCTCTCTAAACATAGGAATATGTTTACTGTCGCAGACCTGAGATAGCTTGATGTGACCATTTTTTTGGTAAGCGTCAATATCAGACGCAGAAACGTCAACCGCAGTATCTAAATATTCCATTGTGCAAAAACCAATTTACTTAAATAGGACAAGTGCTCATAAAAATAACAGAGCACCGCCTGTGTACAAAGTAATGTGTATTGCAGGATATGCTTATTTGTTTATGTTTTATCTTTCACCTTTTTGCTTATTTTATCACCTAACATCAACAAACTGGGCGTTATGAGCAGCGTCAATACAGTAGCAAAGGTAAGTCCTCCAGCAATTGTGCTCGCCAGAGTAGTCCACCACTGCGCAGAGGGCGCACCGACGGATATATTGCGGTCTATTACGTCGATAGTTAGCGCAAATACCATGGGCATTAAACCTAATATAGTGGTAACTGATGTTAATAAGACGGGCCGAATACGCTGGGCTGATGTGCGCAATATAGCCTCTTTTGTTGCCATACCTTTTGACTTCAAATCGTTGTAGGTATCAATCAGTACAATGTTGTTGTTAACCACTATACCGGCCAAGGCAATAACACCAATTCCTCCCATCACTATACCAAACGCTTGCCCGGTAGCAATTAAGCCAAGCAGCACGCCAGCAGTTGAGAATACAATTGCGCTTAACACAATAAATGCTTGGTAAAAACTATTAAATTGGGTCAATAAAATCACTAACATCAAAAAGATGGCAACGATAAATGCATTGCTTAAAAACACCATCGCTTCTTGTGAGTCTTCGTCTTGCCCTTTGAATTTAACGTTCACTCCTGCTGGAAGCGGGTTTTCAGCTAAGGCTTCGCGTAACTTTTTAACCTGTGCGTCTGCTAATAAATCTTCTCGCACACTAGACTTAATTGAGATTGCCCGCTCACTGTTTACGCGGGATATCCTCCCCATTTTTTGAGCTGGCTCCACGCTCACAAAATTTCGGATGGGAACTAAGCCCTCGCTTGTTGGGATATTCAATGCAAAAAGCTGCTCTAAATTCCGACTTTCCAAAGGAAAGCGCAAGCGAATTTCGACTTCGTCTTCTACGTCATCTGGGCGGTACTCTGCTAGCAGCGCACCGTTGGTAATAAGAGTCACGGCGTTGCCCAGTAAGGTTACATTCACATCGTACTTAGCAGCCAGTTCTCGGTCTACTTTCAAACGCCACTCTATGCTAGGCAGCGCGCGCGAATCCTCTGTATCTACAAAGCCACCAATGTCATTCATCAATTCTCGAATGTGAGCAACCGCGCTTTCTAATAGCTCCGGACGACTAGCGTTGACATCCAACTGCACAGGTTTTCCAGCTGATGGACCTGACTGCTGTTCTCTCACCTGTACTTTAATGCCGGCAATATCTTTTACTTTTTCTCGCATCTCATCAATTAACGTAACCGAATCAGGGCGGCTCTGCCAATCAGCTAAATCGAGTTGAATAACGCCAATTACATCTTCAGGCATATCGGATTGCGACTGCATGCCGGCACCGAGTGTTTTGGTGTAAACCGAGTCGATGTGCTCTTGAAGCAACAGTACTTGCTCAACTTGTGCCACTAGAGCGTCTCGTTCAGTAATCGACAAATCACCTCGAGCTTGAACCTGAACCTGTAAAAATTCAGGTTCTATTTCAGGAAAAAACTCTACGCCTTTGCCTTGCATAAAGTAAGCTGTATAGGCAACCATCAGGGCCAGTACTGCACACGCTACGCTTTTACCGGGATGCGACAATAAACCATTGAGTATTTTTAAATATCGACCAACCCAGCCCTCAATTGTTGCTAAATCGCCACTTTCAGCTGCGTGAATGTCTGCATTTGCTTTTAGCTGCGAGGCGCTGCTTTTAGAGGTTTTCTGTCCTTTCGAAGAGATCACAGCTCCCAACACCGGTATAAAAATTAAGGCCATGAATAAAGATGCAACTAAGGTGATAATCACCGTGATCGGTAAAAACTTCATGAATTCGCCCACTAAACCTGGCCAAACCAACAGCGGGGCAAATACCATGAGCGTAGTAGCTGTTGATGCGATTATTGGCCACGACATACGTTTAGATGCTGATGCAAATGCGGTCAGTGGTGATTCGCCATCTTGCATATATCGGTCGGCTAACTCAATAGTCACAATGGCGCCATCTACCAGCATGCCAACAACTAATATCAAACTAAATAAAACAACGATATTCAGCGTAAAACCAAAGAAATTAATTACTACCATGGCGGTCAAAAATGACCCAGGAATAGCCAAGCCAACCAGTATTGACGGGCGCACACCCAATACCGCAACAATCACTATCATCACCAATATAATGGCGGTGATGACATTATTTTCTAAGTCACCCAACATAGTTTTGATTTGATCAGATTTATCTTGCAGGTAATTTACTCGCACAGTTGAAGGCCACGCCTCCTGAGCTTGAGAGACTAAAGCTCGCACCTCGGCAACCGTTTCAATAATATTGGCCCCTGAGCGTTTTTTGACTTCTAGGGCTAGTGCGGGCTCGCCCTGTATACGAGCAAAAGATGTTGGATCTTTAAAGGTGCGGCGAATACTTGCAACATCTGAAAAAGTCACAATATTATCGCCCACTTTTTTAACCGGAAGTGTTGATAAATCTTCCATCGTCTCAATTACACCTGGCACTTTAAATACCATTCTCCCTGCTCCAGTATCGAGCGCACCGGCAGCAACTAGGCGGTTATTTGCACTTACAAAATTAAATACATCGGTAAACGAAAGTTGATAAGTTTCAAGCGCCGTTGGGTCGACTATTACCTCAAGCAGTTCCTCTCTCTCCCCACCTATATCCACCTCAAGCACACCAGCAAGCGCCTCCATGCGGTCTTTAAGGTTTTGAGCAATATTAAGCAAAGCGCGTTCAGGCATCTCGCCCGATAAAATCACAGTTAAAACCGGGAAAAGTGAAATGTTTACTTCCGCGACTCGTGGCTCTTCACTGCCTGGCGGAAGTTCTGCTTTCGCGATATCGACCTTTTCTCGGACGTCCTGCAAAGCTTGGTCTGCATCAAATCCCGCATCAAACTCTAAGGTCACCGATGCAAAACCCTGTGAACCCGTGGCTTTCATCTCTCTGAGCCCTTCGATGGTTTGCAATTCTTTTTCGAGGGGGCGAATTAACAGTCGTTCAGAATCCTCTGGAGAGATGCCATCGTAAATCACCGAAACATACACGATGGGAATCGTAACGTCTGGCTCGGCTTCTTTTGGAATTGAAAAATAAGAGCTCGCGCCGGCAATTATTAGCATGACAAATACTAAAGCAATTGTCCGAGCCCGCGTAAATGCAGCATCAATAATTGCGTTCATATTATCGAGACTCTTGCATTGGAAGTTCTTCGACTCTCACAACATTGCCGTCAGTAACAAAGCCTTGACCTTTGGTGATCACTCGCACTTGTTTGGGTAAACCCGCTACCCATGCACCCTGCGTATTGCTCTGTAAAATCGTTACTGGATAAAACCTTACCGTGTCTTCGCTATCGACTATTTTCACGCCAATGTCGCCATCGCTCCCAAGTGAAAACAGAGCCGGAGAAATAAAGTGAGCAAGCACTTCCTCAGTAGCAATTCTTGCATTTGCACTCATTCCACTGCGCAACTTACCATCGGAATTGTCAATTTCTATCTCAACATCGAAGGTACGAGTTTGCTCATTCGCACGCGGAGAGATATAGCGCAAACGCCCCTCAACGGTCTCCCCGGTAGACAAGGCAATTTGTGCAGTGTTGCCCATACTCAAACGATTAATATCTTGCTGTGCAATGGGCAAAGTTACCAGTAAAGGCGACTGTTCTAGTAAAACCGCTACAGGCGCGTTTACCTGTACAAAATCACCCTGCTCAGCAACTAAACGCTCTATAGTACCAGTAAAAGGGGCGACTACCTTTGTATGCTGAATATCGAGTTCTATGCTGGCAATTGCCGCTTGAGAGGCTTTAAGCTCGGCTTTAGCGCGGTCTAAGTCACTTTGTGATTGATAGTTGCGCTGAGCCAATTGTTCTTGACGTTTTAATGTATTAACGCGTGATTCTAGTAATGCCTGCTCTTGATTTAAGCGAATTTCGCGGTCGTTCATTGCGATATTGGCAATGACTTCGCCTTGCTCTATGCGTTCGCCCTCTTGGGCAAATACGGCGTCAACTTGGCCTTGTGTTTGCGCTCTAACCTGCACCACTCTGTTGGGCTCTACTTGACCGTTGGCGCTTACAAAAAGTTGAGTAGCACGTGCTTCCATTACTTGTACAGCAACTTTAAACAATGCGTCAGATGCTTGATTATCTGGTTTTGACGCCTCGATGTTGGCCTCATCAGACTCAAAAACCATGCCTGACACCATCCAAATAACCAATAACAGGGAGCATACCGCTGCTACTATGTAAGAGTTTTTCATATTAATTTGCACATCCTAATTTGCAATATCATGCTTGTTTAACTCGTTAAAACCATTTTTCACCGATATTTACACTAAAGACTCAATCGCCTTTGCAAAGTCTCGATAAAAATCCTGCATATCGTGCAAGCGCTTTTTCGCACCGCTTAATTCATCTGGCAGCTGTGATTGCGTTCGCGCCAGAACTTCTGACGCATTTGCAAGACGAGCTTGGACTCCCTGAATTAGGCTAACATAAGGCTTTTCTTTGAGTTTAAAGTAGTCTTGTCTCTCGCCCCGCTTTGTTGTGCGTTCGATTACTCCGAGATTAACTAAAAGTCGGGTGTTTGTTGAAATACTTCCTCGACTTACCGAAAGCTTTTCACTTAACTGGGAGAAGCTAAAAGGCTCATCGTGTATTAAAAGCACAGCAAGGACACGCCCTGCTATTCTCGGTAATCCGTCTGCCTGAGTTATCAATCCCATCTTCTCAACAAATTCATCAACGACAATTTGTGTGTTTGGCTGCATAAATTCAAGCTCCCATTTATTTTGTTCAGTATAAACTAAACAAAATAAACAATAAACTATGCGCAGACATGTTTTCACGTTTATTTTACGCTTCTAAATCAGTGATAGAATTCATTTAGGCCCATCGCGTTATAATGCTGCGCAATGGTTTTTATAGCTTCTGTACAATATGTTTAAGCTGTTCCTGAATCGAGAATATAGCCTGTTTCATTTCTTCGCTTTGCGTCATGCTTTGATTAAACTGCTCAGTTTTTGATGCAACAATATTAGTAAGTTCATCTTCTTGCTGCTCCAGCAAGCCAAGCTTAAAAAATGCTTGTTCAAACTCAACATTCATATCCTCAATCAAATTGACGATGGTCGACTTATTGCTTTGATATTGTTTCGATAACATATCTAAGGTGCTTGTCGCGTCCAAAATTTGATCACGTAATGCTTTAATGTCGACGCTGTTTGAACTGTCCTTTGACGCATTGCCTAACTTATGACTGAGAGCATCGGTATCTTCCAAAATCATCATCAAGTTATCGCGCAGATCGCCTTTTAACACCTCGTCTTCGGGCATATTTTTGATGATCACCGAAATGCTTTCAAAATTCACAATATATCGGCTTCCTTTTTCTAGAAAACGCCCTTGCATATTGGCAGCGCGGTCGAGTAGGTCCTCTTCTAGTGGTGTGAGCTTACCCCTTGTCGCCCTATTCATCTTGAGTTTAGGTGTTCTCAACTGCACGCATACGTCCATGTTTAATCCATCAAACACGTCAAATAAGGCACTTAATAAACCTTCGTGTGTTTTTATCTTCAAGCCTGCCCGCAAAAACCCAAGCACCGTGCCCAAATGACCCGCGCTTGCAATAACAGACATGACCATGTCAGAGGTGCTTTTATGCTCGTCTTGTAACTTGTGCAATAAATCACGTTCATGAACAATCACGTCTACCTTTCGAGCCACCACATTGGTATCGATGGGCTTGGTAAGATAGTCGACCCCGCCCACGTCAAAACCTTTGAGAATTTCATCGGTCGAATCGTTAGCAGAAACAAATACCACGGGCAATTCTGGCGAAATTTCGAGGATCTCTTTGCAAGTGTCGTATCCGTTTTTCAGTGGCATATTGACATCGAGTAAGACCAATTCAATTTGCTTATCTTCCTTAACCATATTGATTGCTTGCTCACCTGAGGTGGCTACAACAATTGCATACTTGTGCTTCAAGACTTCCATTAGAATGCGCAGTTCGTTTGGGGAGTCATCAACCAATAAAATACGGTGTTTATTCATTTTTTATTCCATCATAAGTCGGGCTTTAGCCAATATTTTTGTCACCGTATCGGTATCAAAATTTTGTAGCGCCGTATGAGCCTGATTCATCGCGCCAAGGAGCTCGGCGCTCAAATCAAAGGTCAGTAATTCATCTAATGCAGCTTGTGCTGCAAAAACGTCTTGTTTCAAGCTTTCTTGTGTTTGCGATATTTGTAACAGCAACTCTTCATCTGTAACTGCTTTCTTCTGTGGCTTTTGCTGACTCACATTTTGCTCTTGTGTTGCACCTATTTGCTCAAAATCTGCGTGCGCTTCACTCAATATCTTGTCCAATTGAGCAATTTCAGTGTCTTCAGGCCATGCATCTTGGTCAATCAACATTGCTTCAGTTCGTGACGCTAGCGTATTAAGTGAATGAAAACCTAAATTCCCGCCGCTGCCTTTTAATTTATGCAGCATAGATATTCCATAGTCATTCATATTATCCGCCTTGGCTTGGCTAAAAACCGCATAGAAGTCTCTAAACTCATCAAGAAAACGTTTAAGCAAACCATGCATTACATTCCAATCACCGCCCACACGCTGCAAACCATCAGCTAACTCTAAATGCCTGATATGTATATGCGGCATAGAAAAATGCTCACTGTTTGCTTTACCTGAAGTCGACTCTGCGCTTAGAAGCTCGTTTTTAATATGGTCTTGTAGTACGGCTAATAGTCGCGCCTTGTTCAAAGGCTTAGAAACGTGGGCTTGCATGCCTGCTGCTAAGCACTCCTTAATATGCTCATCGCTGCTATGTGCAGTCATCGCAATAATGGGAACAGATACGCTTATCAACCCCTGCTTGCGCAAGGTTTTTGCAGCCTCTACGCCTCCCATTACCGGCATCTGAAGGTCCATCAAAATGCCGTCGAAGCTAGCTTGCTGGGCAATTTCAATTGCATGAGCGCCGTTTTCAGCGAGTACTACCTCAAAGCCCCAGTTCTCTAACAATCGTTTAGCCACCATTTGATTCACTTGATGATCTTCAACTAATAAAAGCTTTACGGCGTCCTCAGACTCACCAAAGCGCGAGAGGCTAGAGTTATCAGAAGCCTCAAGCTGCGCTACCTGCATATGAATATCCAAAGAAAAGGATGTACCTATACCAAGCTCGCTTTCAATAGCAATACTACCGTGGAGCATATCTACCAGGCGTTTGGTGATATTCATGCCTAGTCCGGTGCCACCAAACTCGCGCGTGATGCTGCTATCTGCTTGCTCAAAAGCTGTAAACACTGAATTGATGTTTTCAGCGCTAATACCAATGCCAGTATCTGTCACTGTGAGGCGATATTGCTCCTCGCTCAGTTTCTCAAAGGCAAGGCTCACTTCACCAGAATGCGTAAATTTAATCGCGTTCGACAACAGGTTGGAAATAATTTGTGTTAAACGCAGTTTATCTGTAACCAAGGCCTGCTCTACGTCTTCAGCTACCTGATAACTCACAAGCAAGCCTTTTTGCTTAGCCTGCAATGCAAATGGTGTCATAACTTCTTTTATATACGGGCGGATTTCTAGAGGGGCTAGTTCAATGCTGATCTTGTTCGCTTCAATTTTCGAAAAATCTAAGATATCGTTTATTACTTCAAGCAAATGCTTACCAGAGGACTGAGCAACACCCAGCAGTTCACTCTGTTCGGGATTGAGTGTTTCACTTTGCAGTAGCTCCAACACCCCAAGTACTCCATTCATCGGTGTTCGAAGTTCATGACTCATATTTGCGATAAAATCAGATTTGATTCGCAGCGCGGCTAAAGCATCATCACGCGCTTTTTGCATCTGGGCGGTACGTTCAGCAACTAGTTTTTCTAAACTTTCGCTAAGAGAAAACAGCTCCATGTTTTTATCATAAAGTGCAGCACTTTTTTCTTCTAATAAACGTTCAGCCTCTTTCCTAGCGGCTCGTTCACGATCTATTCTGCGCTGATATTTTTGAATGTCAGTCATATCGGAAGCGATGCTTTACACAAGCGAGCAAGCGCGCTCTTAATTTAACAAATGACATATCAAGTACAATACCCTCCTGGCTTTGGACCGCATTGATAACATCAGTAATGTCGCTACTCGTCATTGTTAATCCTTAAAGAAAAAGCTCGGCAAATTTATTTGTATTGAAGGATATCGGCTAATGTTAGTTTTAATTAAGCCGATTTAAATGTGGAGTGTTGACCCTGCTTGTATTAAGTTATGAATATTGGTGGGCAAATGGTCCTAAGCTGTATTTCGTAAAAAGGTGACTCACATATAGTATGAATCGTTCTATATACATACGGATCGCAAGATTGATTGCCATCATGGTACTGTGCACTGCCATCGTGATTTTGGCTGTGGTGTGGGACAACTTAAGTAAAACCGTTCATAAAAATATCACTGCCGGTCTCAACGCAACGGAAAGGCTATATAAACGAGAGTTGAACGATTTCCAAACTAGCAAAGTTGAAAAAATTGAACTCATGCTAGAAAACGATGAATACATGCAAGCATTAAATAGCGCGAGCAAATCCATTCAACAAAAAGCCCTCCAAGATATTAGCTTAGAACTTGAAGCAAACTTTGTCGCAATAAACGACTCGACTGACGCCACAAACACTGTGCTATCTGCAAATGAAAGGAAGTTACCAAACGACGTCCTAGAGGAAATGATCAAGGCATCTGAGCAGCGCAGTTCTGGTGCATTTTTTTACACCATGGAAGATAAGATGTATTTGTTGCTCACTGCGCCTGGCGGGAGTTTAAACGAAGAAAAATGCCTCTTAGTGGCCTATCGCTTTGACAATGCACTTATTGAACAACTCTCTAAATCGTTTGGTATGCGCATCGCCATCGTTTTTGGGCAAGAAGAGTCGAGAGTTGTTAGCACTTTAGAAAGCGATACTAGTCCTGAACAATTATACGCGTGGCAACTATCAGACAATTACTTGGGGCTGTTTAATCCCAAAGTAATAATCGGACTGCAAGAGCTCTACACCAAACGAATTCCCATAGAAAACATCAAAAATGATAAAGCATCTACCTACTTAGCGATTAATGCTCAGCGAGTCGCAAGTAACTTTACAAGTCTACTTAGCACAATTGCTTTAGTTAGCCTATTGGCAGTTATGATAGCCATTTCCTTGAGTGTTTATTCCGTCAAAAGGATCATCTCACCTCTAAAGAAGCTGGTTTCATCTGCAAAAAGTATTGCACAGGGAGACTACTCTGGAGAGCTCAAATTAAGCAAGGCTCCTTCTGAAATTAACGCCCTTACCGATGCTTTTGAAGCCATGCGCGACGCGGTAAAAGAAAGAGAGAAAACGATTACAAGGCAAGTACAGATAGATCCCTTAACTGAATTATTTAACCGCGGTTATTTAAAAGTAATTATTTCTGAACGCTTACAAAATCAGTCAAATTTTCAAGCGGTTGGAATAAATATCCGAGGGTTTAGAAGTATTAATGACGTATTTGGTTACGAAGTAGGTGACGCTTGCTTAAAGCTCATCGCACAAAGAGTAAGTAGCTTAGAAGGGATTGCCGCGCGAGTCACAGGTGGAGAAATCATTTGGCTGCCAAAAGACGAACACACACATGATTCACTTATTAGCTTACAAAAGGATCTAGAAAGCGATATATCGATTAAAGGGATATCAATAAACTTAAAAATCGTCATTGGTGTCATGAGTTTGCCAAGCGACGCTAAAAGCGCGGAAGACTTATATCGACGAATGAATATCGTGATTGATGAAGCACACGCGACAAAAACATTTTTACTCCGCTACAGAGATTCACAAGAGCTAAGATATTTGCGACGTCTTTCCATTGTAAGCGAGCTTAAAAATACACTTGACCAAAATGATGGGCAACTCAGCTTAGCTTACCAACCTAAGGTAGAATTGAAACAAAATCTCACTAAACAAATTGACAATGCGGTTTACATAGAGGCATTGGCGCGATGGAATAATCCTGCGCTAGGCAAAGTTGCTCCTGATGAATTTGTTAGTGTGGCCGAGCATGCAGGATTTATACGAGTGCTCACTCGTTGGGTAATCAAAACTGTCATCGCTGATTTAATTGCGTTTAAAGAGGCAGGACTTGAAGTTAACATTGCTGTCAACATAAGTGCCGATGATGTTTTAGACGTTTCTTTATTGCCCTATTTACAAGAACTACTGAAAGATGCGGGACTCAGTCCGAACAATGTTCTGCTAGAGCTCACCGAGCGTGTAATCGTTAAAAATCCAGAGCGTTCTATTAAACGTTTACATGAGTTAAAAGATGCAGGCTTTAAAATCGCCATTGATGACTTTGGTACTGGATATTCTTCCCTGTCTTATTTAACGCAACTCCCTATCGACATTCTTAAAATCGATAAGAGCTTCGTATTTGAGCTTGCTCAGCGCGAGCAGTTACAAGCAATCTGCAAAACGATACTAACATTGGCGCAAAACCTTCAGATGAATGTGGTAGCTGAGGGTATTGAAGATGAAGCCAGCATGCAAATTCTGACCGAGTTTGGCTGTGAGTGGGGACAAGGCTACTTAATCTGCAAGCCTATACCAAGAAATGACCTTATCGCCTGGATACAAACCAATCAAAATAGCGCATGAAACCTACTCCTTTAATATAAAGATTGATATGATAAACAGTATTAGTTTATGCGCGAGATAATCGCATTCACCTCAAGGAAGTAATTACCATGATAAAGCCAGTTGTGCTTGCAGGCGGCAGTGGAAGTCGTCTATGGCCGAAATCAAGAGCAGCCCTCCCTAAGCAGTTTCTTGCACTAACCTGCGAAAAAACAATGTTGCAAGACACTATCTTAAGGCTGCCGCGCGAGCAAATGACGCCGCCACTGATTATTTGTAATGAAAATCATCGCTTTTTGGCCGCTGAGCAAATGCTTCGGGCCGGCATATCTCACGACGGCATTTTACTTGAACCCGTTGGGCGAAACACTGCGCCCGCTATTGCTTTAGCCGCCATGCTCGCCATAAAGTCAGGAGATGACCCGACTTTATTAGTACTTGCTGCAGATCATCTAATTGAAAACCATGAGGCTTTTGCTGCAGCTATTTCCAAAGCAAAAACGCTAGCGGATGATAACAAGCTAGTGACCTTTGGCATCGTACCAAGTGAAGCACATACCGGATATGGATATATTAGAGCCGGCTCAGCCCAAGGAGAAGGTTTCCAAGTTGCTGAATTTGTTGAGAAACCGCAGCTTGCTACTGCACAAGAATATTTAGCCTCAGGCAAATACTATTGGAACAGCGGCATGTTTATGTTCAAAGCAAGTGTATACTTGCAGGAGCTTAAGCAGCACCGCCCAGATATTTACCAAGCTTGCGAAGCCGCTAGTGCATCTACCGAGGCCGATTTAGATTTCGTTAGAATAAACGAAGATGCTTTCGCGAAATGCCCGGATGAGTCGGTCGATTACGCGGTAATGGAAAAAACTGAGCAAGCCGTTATGGTAAGCCTTGACGCTGGCTGGAATGATGTCGGCAGTTGGAGTTCATTGTGGGACACCAGCAGTGCAAAAGACGATAAAGGCAATGTTTGTATCGGCGATGTTATGCTCGAAGGTGTCAACAATAGCTACGTAAACGCGGAGCAACGTTTGGTGTCAGTGATTGGTTTGGATGATGTGGTAGTGGTAGAAACCAAAGATGCCGTAATGGTAGCCAACCGAAACAAAGTGCAAGATATTAAAAGTATCGTCAATACACTCAAAGCTCAGCACAGACCAGAGTTTGAATTTCACAGAGAAGTATTTCGTCCATGGGGTAGCTACGACTCCATCGACAATGGCACTCGCTATCAGGTAAAAAGAATTAGCGTTAAACCAGGAGAAAAGCTATCAGTGCAGATGCATCATCATCGCGCAGAACACTGGATAGTAGTGAGCGGCACAGCAAGTGTCACAGTTGGAGAAAAAACACAGCTCGTGACTGAGAATGAATCCGTTTACATTCCGGTAGGTGAGGTTCATGCACTCGAGAATCCAGGCAAAATCTCCCTTGAGCTTATTGAGGTTCAATCGGGAAGTTATTTGGGTGAAGATGACATTGTGCGCTTTTCTGATCGTTACGGCCGCGTTAAGTAGTTATTCTGTCAGTGTGAGTATTTTGTGAAGAGTACTCACACTGCAATTTTTGATTAATCGAACACTTTCCTACCCTCAACCTTCATCTTTTCATCATGACTAAGTTCATGTGAATTGCATCAGCAACCTCAGTTTTTCACCCTAACTCATTCAAAAACTAATGTTTTGTGGTTTTTATGCGATTACCTATATATGAGATATTGCAAACCACCCCTTTGAAACTTTATGCAGTTTCGTATAAGCGTATCGTTTACCTTTTTGGCCTTGATTTTGCTTGCTTTTTTGCTAGTGCCTTCGCCTGTGAGTTCCGCTCTGAACTTTAGCCAAAAAATATTGCTTAAAGTAGAGAAAACATACGGTAGCGATGCACTCAATAGAATGGAGCAATGGCAGCGTTTAATCGAAGTAAATAGAAAGGCGCCAATCGACGAGAAGCTTTACGAAGTAAATCAATTCTTTAATCGGGTCGAGTTTATTGACGATATTGAACATTGGAAACAAACTGATTATTGGGCAACACCTATAGAGTTTTTAGGAAGTAATGGCGGGGATTGCGAGGACTTTACCATCGCTAAATACTTCACTTTAATTGAACTCGGCGTTGCCACCGAAAAGCTCAGGTTAATGTACGTAACGGCTACACGACCTCGCCAGGCACATATGGTACTTGCATACTACTCAAGTCCTAATGCAGTTCCCTACGTTTTGGATAATATCAATAAACGTATATTGCCGGCATCACAGAGGGGCGACCTATTGCCAATTTACAGTTTTAACGGCGACGGACTGTGGCTCGCTCGGCAACAGGGACAAGGAAGAAAGATGCAGCAAAAAAGCAATAACTCGTTATGGAATGACCTTAACAAAAGAATGAAACAAGATTACGAATGAGTAAACTAATGGTATATTTCTTAATCAATATCAGGGAGTAAGCATTACAATGTCCTTATCGAAACAATTAGGTTTAGGCTTTTTCTTTGTACTGTTGATTAGCTTTTTGGGCACTTTGTGGATGAATACACAAAATACTCGTGCCTTTATCGAACAGCAGCTAAGCTCCCACGCACAAGACACCGCGACGTCTCTAGGTTTATCAATTTCTCCCTATATTGGTGACGAAGAGAACATCGCGGTCATTGAGACAATGGTAAACGCAATCTTTGATCGCGGTTACTACCAGTCTATTTCACTCTTTGATGAAAGTGGCAAACTACTCATCGAAAAGCAGAACCGAAATAGTCAAATCGACGTTCCTCAATGGTTTACTGCACGCTTTCCTATTTTAGCTCCGAGCGCTAGCACCGAGATAAACGATGGTTGGAACGTAAAAGGCTCACTCAAGGTAGTGAGTAATGACGGTTTTGGCTATCGCCAGCTATGGCAAAACGCAGTACAAAGCTTAGTCGTCACTTCGGTAGCGCTAATATTCGCCTTGTTTTTTGTTTGGTACCTTGTAAAGCGCGTAATCACGCTACCTATCAACAGAGTAATACAGCAAGCTGACTCAATCAGTAAAAAGCAATTTGAACAAATTCAGCATGTTCCTACTACCAAAGAGCTCTTCAGCATTGTAAATGCAATCAACATAATGTCTGAAAAACTGTTCGTTATGTTCAAAAAGATGACTAACCAGTCTGAAGAGTACCGCCGATTTGCATATGTAGATTTTGTTACTGGCGTGGGAAATCGCCGGGCATATGAACTCGCTATAAACGAATTAATTAATGATTCTGAAAAGAACTCTGAAGCTTATTTGTTTGTAATTCGAGCCAGTAGCCTTAAGGATATTCATACCAAATTTGGAGGCGAGGCCGGTGATAAATACCTAAAGTCAGTATGCCAAGCTATTAAAGAGGCCGCCTCCGCAGAATATGATCACTTTGCCATCTACCGTATAAATGGTGCTGACTTTGCGCTAATGATAGAAAACCTTCGTGAAAGTCATGCCAAAGCGATGGCGCAGCTTATTGCCATATACACCAAACGCTTGGAGAAAAATGAGCACCGTGCTGGTGTCGCGCATATTGGCGCAACGCACGTTTCTTGCGAAGACAAGTATAAAGACATCATGCATAGAGTTGATAGCGCACTGCTCAATGCAAGTATAGCGGAGCAGCGCTGGGAGCTATCAAGCCAACTCAAAGTGTCTAACTCAAATGAAGAGTGGCGAGAAATGCTTGCTGGGATCATTAAAATAGGCAAAGCTGACTTTGTTGCTCAACATATTTTAGACAGTGATAACAAGACAATATATTCAGAGTGGTTTGCACGATTATTAGATAGTCAAACTAAAGAACTTGTGCCTATGGTTCAGCTTATTCCAGCCTCTATCCGCTTAGACTACGCGCAACAAATCGATAAACTTATCATTCAAAATATTTTTGTAAAAGCCTCAGAGCTTGAGTCTCGAGTGGGCATTAACATCAGTCGAATATCTTTATTTGATAAAGCCTTCATCGATTGGTTTATGGAAAAACTGAACGTTTATCGCTCAACTTGCCATAAAATCACGCTAGAGATACCTGAACGAGCTTTGGTTCACGACATAGTCGCGCTAAGCACTTTAACAAAACAACTTAAATCTTATGGTATTAGCATCTGCATTGAGCACTTTGGTGCTCAGCTCGCTGGCATAACGCATATCAGACAAATTATGCCTGATTACTTAAAAATAGACGGCAGATTTACTCGCGCAATACATACAGAAGTCGATAATCAACTCTTTGTAAAATCTTTAATAAACATTGCACATGGACTCGATATTAAGATAATCGCAGAGAAAGTAGAGTCAAAACAAGAGCATGAGTGGCTCGTAAATAATGGGATTGATGGCGCCCAAGGTTACTATTTAGCACAACCTACTGAGGTAATCACAGCGAGTGGCAATTAGCACAAACTTAAGTTGATTAAGTATTGAACAAATCGTAAAATGGCATCAATGTTAAACGAAGTGAGTTTAGCCCCCATACAAGGAATACCCATGAAATCTTTACGCCATTTAACCATTGTTTCAGTTTGTTTAATGCTTTTTATCAATCCTGCATTAGCATTAATAAAATATACAGACAATCTTTTCGGTAACAGCGAACAGCCTGGTCATAAGCTTCATCAACGAATTGTAGAGAAACATTTAGGCGGCATTGAAGATCAAGCGGCTATAAACGCTGCAATAGAAGCAGCACTTGAAGATGATGATACTCTGCTCGGTGGGAAGGCAAAAGCGAGCGTAGCGTTCGATGTTGAACATGCAGGGCAGTTCTATAACCACATGAGTGAAAACAACAGTTTAATCGATGTAACTAAAAAGCTTATTGAACAGTCCCCCGACAAAGCTGTGCACACGATTACACTAGGCGTTACACTTTATCCTGACCACGCACAAGATGTATTTGATGGCGCAGCGCTAACGGGTGTTATGGCATCTGATGATATATTGGTAGCAGCTATTCAGGCAGGTGCAGACCCCTCTTCTGTAAGTGATGCTCCAGCAGCAGGCGATGAATCTACTTTCACAGCAGGACCTGTAGTCGTCACTGTTACGCCGGTTGGAACAGGTATTGGAGCCGGTGGCTCAGGCGGCGGAGATACTACCGCATCAACAAATTAATCAGTCTTAAATGGCAATAAAGCCCCTTTATTAGGGGCTTTTTTTTGCGACACACAATTACAATAAAAACGATAACAAGGTTATGTAATTCAAATGCACGCTGACAACAAACTTCGCATACCATTCTATATTTTTCTTGGCATATTATTTTTGCTTCCGATTCCATTAGGCGCAAATAGACCTTGGGCATGGAGCATTTTCCAGCTAGCAATATTTTGTTTGAGTTTTTATGTGACTTTCAAACTGCGTGCACAAAAGGACATTGGAGTGTCCTCTTACAAAAGCATGATTTTTATCTGGTTAGTGTTTATCGCTATTGCACTTATACAAATAACACCGCTTCCACCGGTATTAGTCGATATTTTGTCCCCTAGCTCTGCAGAATTATATCGCTTAGCGTCCGCTGATACATTCTACCTATCGATTGACCCTGGCCAAAGCATGATAAATTTTATAAAGCTATTAAGCTTGTTTTGCCTGCTTATTTTAACCATGCAACTGGTTAACTCAGAACAACGCATACGTTTTTTGCTTATTACGATGCTAGCGAGCGGCACATTTCAAGC
>CAYQMI010000003.1:0-16396 GCA_964418575.1 uncultured Glaciecola sp. | reverse complement strand
TTTGTTGTCAGCATGTTCATTATCGACTTAGTAATTGTAAGTGCTTACTTTGGTTTAGCGCGGGTCAAAGAGCGTTTGTCGCAAACGAGCTTAGACCAAGAGTCAAGGGATGAAGTGGTGAGAGATGCTTTTCCAATTATTCAAGACTTCCCAATTTTTGGTTCTGGCGGGGGAAGTTTTTACGGTATATTTCCAAGTTATAAACGCTTAGAGGTCACGCCCTTCTATGATCACGCTCACAACGACTATCTTCAATTCGCCATTGAGTTTGGTTTGGCTGGCGCCTTTGTATTGCTAGTAATACTGCTATTCACTTTTTAC
Organism: uncultured Glaciecola sp.; assembly: GCA_964418575.1. Taxonomy (GTDB): domain Bacteria; phylum Pseudomonadota; class Gammaproteobacteria; order Enterobacterales; family Alteromonadaceae; genus Glaciecola. The sequence continues at coordinate 16,075 of CAYQMI010000003.1, read as the reverse complement.
AAAGCTTTTAGAGCTATGCATAAACGTCGAAATTCAATATTCAAAGGCACGTCTTTCGCAGTCGCTGTAGCAACGCTGGGTATGTGTATTCACATGACGGTTGATTTCCCGCTGCAAGCCTTTGCTAACGCGAGTTATTTTGTGGTTTTTATTGCCTTGGCGATGATAGCAAACAGCCTTAAGTTAAAACGAAAAGTAACTAGAGCCTAATAATGCTCAGCTACATTTAAGTATCTTTTCGTAAACATGGCTGTCGTTTAATCTCGTCCAATTGCATGCCGTATCCTTAGCATCATTGCTTCTTATAGCTTGCAACACACGCTTACGACTTCGAGGATTTTTCAGGCCCAGCAGTAGTCGCTCTTGAGTTTGCTTGTTGATATTGCGATAAAAGGGATGGTTTGCTTCGTATAGGGTCAAACCCAGTTCCGTAAAAAGAATGTGGACTTCCGGTGTTCTGTCGCCCAAGTTATCTGCAGCATTTAAATACTCTAGCATTTGAGCGTCATACTCTTGAAGACGCCACTTTATCATCGCCAACGAGGCCCATGTTACCGGCCAACTTGGGCGCATTTTCGTCGCTTCAATGTAATTATCTTTGGCTAATAGGAGCGCTTCTTCGGGTAAATTCTCACTAAGCACCCCCCACTCTTGAACTTGCCCAGATAAGTCTCTGTATAAGGGGTGTGATGAGTGAAAAAAAGTTGCAGCATCAACAGCATCAGTGGCTATCATAAACTGCTCTGGTGTTTGTTTTTCGCTACTTTGCCATACTTCAATGATATTTCTGACTGTGTAATAGTCCAAAGAGGCAGCGCCAAAACGAAAGGCGTTAAACACACCTATAATGCAGATAAAAAGCATCAGAATAGCAAAAGCTCTCTTTTTATTTAGTTCTTGTTTTAATTGCTCAAAGAGCTGACTTTTATTGACCATATTTAATGCCACTGCGTATTTTGCGTGATTTTTTGAGGCACCGTGAAAAACAACTCATCTGCTATATCGTCACCTTTTAATTGCTGTATTTTCTCATAAGCCGCCATCATCTGGTTGGGTCGTTTTGACAAATTGTGCATGTCTGATGCTACATAAGTGATTAGATCATCATCTAGAAGACGCCATGCTATTTGCTCCGCTTGCTCTCCAAAACTACCAAGAAAAGCACCCGCCGTTGCTTGAAAGAGTGCGCCCTGCCCCTTAAGCCACGATGCTTTGCTGTAATCAGCCATCACCTCTCGATTCCGCTCTGGATGCGGGATAATCGGCTGTATACCTTTTTTAAGTAACCATTTTATTAAAGTATCAGCGCCAACGGGAACATGGCTATGAGGAAGTTCGAGCAGTAACGCAGACTTGTCATTCCAATCGCCCAAGAAAGGCAGCTTGTTTTGGGCAATCCATTGGCTGACTTCAATGCTTAGTCTTACTTCACAAGCGAAACTAAGCTTAAGTTCGATACCCTTCTCTCGAAAGGCTACGAGCGTTTGTTCAAAACTTTCGCGAATATTTTGTATATCGTTGTTAAATACTCTCGGATGGATATGCGGCGTACACACCATATGAGTAACGCCTTGCTCCATTGCCTGATAGGCTAGGTCAACACTGTCTTGTATGGTTCTTGCGCCATCGTCAATAGCAGGTAAAAGATGGCTATGTAAATCTATCAAGACTTTTCTTCACTTGCTTGATAACTGTTGTAGCCATACTGATCATAATATCCAGAGTAGCTTTCGGCTTTCTTTGCTTTTTTAAGGTCGACTTGATTGAGCACAACGCCGTCGATGCGCTGCCCTATTTCACTATATCGACTCAAACCATTTCTAATCACTTTATCGCTGGTATGGTCAGCACGCACTACGTAAACCAGTGAATCACTGTGTTTAGACACTAAAACTGCATCACTCACCGCAAGAGTAGGCGCGCTATCAATTACAATATGCGTATAGTTTTCTCGTAGCGCTTTGATAAGCTCGCTAAATTTAGATGACGCAAGTAGCTCTTGTGGGTTGGGTGGTAAGGTTCCCGCGCACAGTATGTCGATACCAGACTCTTCGTCGGTAACGATACATTCATCGATAGTGTGACTGCCTGAGACCACATTCGATAAGCCAGGTTGAAAACCAGGCAGAGAAAATTGTTTCGCTATAGACGGTCGGCGTAAATCCGTGTCAATCAGCAATACTTTCTCTAACTGCCCAAGTGCGAATGCAAGGTTTATCGATACTGTGCTTTTGCCCTCCTCTGGCACGCTAGAGGTCACTAAAATAGTTTGCGATAGCCTGTCGAGATTGAGCAGTTGCAAGCCAGTGCGAAGTGTTCTTACTGATTCGCTGAAAACATGCTGGCTTGGTTCAAAGTAATGTCTTAGCGATAAATCGTCTTTCTTGCGGCGTGCTTGCAATGGAATGATGCCTAACATACGCTGTGAAAGCTTGCGCTCAACGTCTTCTGAAGAGCGAATGCCGCTATTTATTGCCTCAAGCACGAGCGCAAGAGTAACCCCTAAACCTAGACTTAAAATAAACGCGATAATAACAATGAGCCGCTTTTGCGGTGCAGAGGCATATAAGGGGGGCTTAGCCTCATCAAGGATGCGCGCATGAACCGATTCAAAGCCACCTAGTTGATCTGTCTCTTTCAATCGCGTGAAGAAAGAATCATAGAGCTGTTGATTAATGTCGAGATCACGCTGCATCGCTCTGCGCTGATTTTCTAGGCTCGATAAAGCTCTGAACTCAGCTCTAGCTCTCGTAATATCGTTCTGTAGGGCTTCAACCTTTGCTTGGGTAGAACGATACTCGCTAGTGATGCCCGACACCAAACGACTAATTTGTTGTCCTAAACTCGACTTAATGGAGTTAAGTTCGGCATTTGCTGCAATCATCACTGGGTGCTTAGGTCCATAGACCTCACGCAATTCTGAGACCTTACTCTCGGCAAGCACTTCTTCACGCTTTATTGATTGAATAGATGGATGATTAAGTACCTCAGGCACACTCGATAACTCGCTTACCGATACACCCTGACGATTAACTTGCTCAAAAATCGCTTGATTACGCTTTAGAGCGACTTGAGCCTCAATCAACTGGTCGCTTAGCTGCTGAAGCTCATCTGATGCAAGACTAACTACGCCGTCAATATTGACCAGCTGCTTTGATTCATCAAATTCAGCAAGCTTTTTTTCAGACTCATCTAAGTTTGCTCTAAGCCCTTGTAAGCTTTCATTGAGCCACTTCGTTGCCTTTTCAGTCATTTCCAGTTTGGCAACAAGATAGTTTTCGATATACACATCCGCCACATTATTGGCAAGCTCGGCACTTAATTCAGGATCTGGCGTTTGCACAACAATTTCAACGACCTGAGTATGATACATCGGCAGAATTTGCGTTCTATCCATTAGCAGATTAATGGCATAATCTCGCTTTCTTTGGGCTTTATCCTCTGGTGTTACTTCCACCACTTCTTCTTGAGGTAGGAAGGGCAACATTGATTTGATAGCGGATTTTGCGTCGTCCATTAGACTAGTGCTATCGCCCTCTTCCTCTTTATTGGCTTCAATGTTAAAAAACTCATTTTCTTGCAAATTAAGCCTATCAACGACGCGCGCCGCAATCTGCCTTGAGCGCAGAATCTCGTATTGCGTTTCAAAATACCCACGTCGATTTGAATCGAGCCCATAGACTTCGCTGATTGAGACAACGTTGGTTTGTTCAGCAGCGATAAGAAGCGATACTTTTGCTGAATATTGTGGTGTAAGCGTCAGGGTAATGAGAGCAACTAAAGTGGTAAGCGCAAAAGCTAAGCCCAAAATTCTCCACATTGAGCGCTTAATTACTCGAAAATAGTGACTTAAGTCGATGAATTCTATTTCATCAGACTTTGTGTCTACGTTGCCTTGCTGGGTGTTTGTCATGAATTAAAAGTATCCACCTAAAAGAATCGTTGAGGTACAGTGATGATATCGCCCGGCATCACAATTTCTTGCGGCGCAGCCTCAATAGATACTTCTTCTCCCGTCACACTGCGTAATATAGTTACCGTGCTTTTTGAAGCTCTCTCAGTATAGCCACCGGCAACTGCTGCAGCCTTTGCCACCGTCAAACCCGGTTGATAAGGATATCCTCCTGGCTTTGATACTTCGCCATCAATGAAGAAAGGGCGATACTCTACCACCGTGACTGAGACCGATGGGTCAATCAAATAGTCGCCCCGCAGGCCTTTGTCAATCAGGAGTTCAACTTCATTCATGGTTTTTCCAACGAGTCGAATGTCTCCAAGAAAAGGATAACGAATGACGCCTGTATTTGATAAACGTGTCTCTAAAGACAGGTCTTCTTGACCAAAAACGCTAATTTTTATGACGTCGCCGCTGCCTAAGGCATACTGACTCTTAATGCTTTGATTAGATATTTGTGCACAAAGCATTGGCGATAGAAACGCCAATGCTATAAGAAGAAACGCCTGCTTGATTCGCAGGCTTTTAAAATATGTATTCAACATCCTAGACCTTAACATTTGGCCGCCTTAATTAACCCATGTAAGCATACAGTGATGTCTCGCTTACAAAACGCTGAGTTAATGGTTATAAGGTAACCAATGCATTAAAAATGAACTGATTACGATCAAAATCGATGATATCTCGGTTACTGTCACGCTCTTCGTAAATGTAACTAAGCTCGAAGTTAAGCCAGCGCCTGAATTGGTAATACATTGATGCTCTTAAACGTCTGTTGTCGTCTTTACGAGTATCAAAGCCTTGTCCCCTCAATCCTTCGTAAGTATCGTTATTCACGCTGAAATGCACAACAGAACGCATTCTTTCTAACCAATCATGGTTCCACTTCAAAGAATACGAGTTGTCTTTAATGAAGTTACCCTCACCATTGGTTTCGTTGGTTCCTGAACTTGTCAAAAACTCAAAGCTAGAGTAATCCAAGGGCTCCCACTTTACGCCTATCTCCCAATCAAAGCCCTGAAAGTCCTCTCGTAAACGAGACTCAAAGTCCTTTTCTTGATACCCAAACTTAATGCCGCCTGAAGTCTGCGCTGTCGCACGCCACTCTACACCCACTAAATAAGATATCTCATCACTATCAAGTGTGCTCAACGGGTCTAGTGCAAATTGATAATCAATTGAGGTGTATCGCGCCTCAAACACCGCATCAGTAACCACACCTATTCGGTAAAAGAAAGTGCCACCTAGACTAGTTAGATCTCTATCCCGCGCTCGATACAAAGGGGTATCAATGTCGTAATCTAGGTCGCGAATGTCGAAATTGACTTCTAACCGGCCCTGAGCGTTGAAAGCACCGTAAGAATAAAGTAAATCGATTTCCGATTGCTTATAAGTATCAGGCTCGGTTAAATCAGCGCCTTGACCAATAGAGAAGTTACTACCTCGAGCATCGTGTCCGTCTTCGAAGTTTACAGTTGCAACCAAGCGATTGCGCGAATTAAACTCCATGTCGGCTTGTACAAGCAAGAAATGGTCTGTGTAGTCGTCTTCTGGACTGCTAAAATATTCTTCGTTTCTGAGTCGATAGGCAAAAGTAAACTGACTTGCGCCTTGGCTATTTTCAATCACAATATGCGGAGAAATAATTCGTGACCAGCTGCTAATTTCGTCTACATTGGCGCGGGTGATGTTGTCGTCATAGCGTAAACCTAAGTCAACTGTTGGAGTAACGTCAAAACTCCCGATTGGAAAATTGGCGGCCTCGTCAAATTGTTGAGCCTTCACGATGACCGACGATAATAAAAATCCCGCAATACATATGCCATGAAATAACTTCATATTCTTCCTTTCAATATTTTACTGTCGCCGAGACTACATCGCTGAGTATAATTACTCTAAACACCGCTAGACGTCTTACCACTTATTATACCTCAGATACTTTAGATTAAACAATGAGCAATTTGTTACTAATAAACAGTTAATTATTAGTCTTTTTAAATATATACGTGACTTTTACAAACTTGTTCAAGGCCTAACTATTAATCCACAAATGCCTGAATCCAGTAGTTACTGCATAAGAAATTGATAAAAACCTCATTATGCAAAATATTCCGCTTGTCTTTCACCCCATATATAGCCAGTTGGAATTGCCCATCCGCCATCGTTTTCCCATTCAAAAATACCAGGGCATTAAAGATAGACTGCTTGACCTGGGAGTGAGTGAGTCGAATTTTTATCAACCACAAGCGCTTTCACTTGAGATGCTGCAACAGGTATATGACCCAAGCTACATACAAGAACTTCAATCAGGTAATTTGGACCCTAAAGCGATGCGGCGTATTGGTTTTCCTTGGTCTGAGCAATTAGTAAAAAGGACTTTTACCGCAGCCGCTGGGACAGTTCTCACTGCCGAATTAGCACTCGAGCATGGTCGAGCATTAAATTTGACCGGAGGCTATCATCACGCGTTTGCCAATTACGGCTCGGGTTTTTGTATGGTCAACGACTTATATCTTGCGGCGCTCAAAATGCTCGAAAATGCAAACATAGATAAAGTACTCATTTTTGATTGCGACGTACATCAGGGCGATGGTACTGCAAAGTTAGCTGCAAATAATCCAGCGGTTTACACGGTGTCTTTGCACGGTGAAAAGAACTTTCCGCATCGCAAACAAATCTCAGATTTAGATTTTCCTATTGAGAAAGGCACCGAAGATGCTGATTACCTCTCAACCGTGGAACAGGCCCTCGAAATGGCACTCAATTACGCTCAACCTGATGCGGTGATTTACGATGCGGGCGTTGACATCCATGAAAATGATGACTTAGGTCATCTGCAAATATCCACAGAAGGGATTTTTAAACGCGATAAGTTTGTATTTGACACCTGCGCAAATCGGAAACTTCCGGTTGCAGCCGTTATTGGAGGTGGCTATCAGCGCGATATTGCTGCACTTGTGGAGGTGCATATTCAGCTATTCAAAGCCGCTGGCGTGTATTAGCTCAAGCCTTATTATTAGACCTGCAGCACTATAGTAATCAAAATGATTGCACACTGATTATACATCCAGTACACTCTGTACAAATCAACAGTAGCATAAATGGTGAGTAATGACCCTGTCGGCCACTCATGACCTAATCGAACAACACTTGAATAAACTGTCACTTTCGCAAAGAGAGCGATTGGCGTTTATCGATTTTAACCTGCAATTTTTTGGCAAAATTTCTCGTGGCGATATTATTTCTCGTTTCAAAACGGGGCTTGCGGCCAGCACTCGTGACTTTGCAGCATACAGAGAAATTGCAGAACATAATTTAGCTTTGGATCATTCAACCAAGCAATATTATCGAACAAGCGATTTTAAACCGCTATTCGCATTTACCGCAGATGCAATTTTACAATCTGTAAGCAAAGGTTTTAGCGATGGGATAATTAGCGACTCCCTGCCATCCACCCATTGCTTTGAAGCTATACAACTCATTCACCCAGACGTAGAAATTATTGCTACGCTGATGCGCGCCATTCACAATCAACAGGCTTGCATCGCCAAATATGTTTCAGTAAGTTCTGGCGAACGCCAGCGCCGCTTAGTGCCCCACGCTATGATCAACAACGGCCATCGGTGGCATGTTAGAGGCTTTGATGGCAAAACAAAATCCTTTAGAGATTTTGTTTGCACGCGCTTTACTGAAGTTACCGAACTCGGTGCAAGTAGCGAAAGCCATGAATTAGCAAAAGCAGATTTGCAATTTAACAGTTTTGTAGATCTCGTGCTCATACCTCATCCGAGTATCGATAACCCCCGAGCCATCGAAATGGACTTTGCCATGCAAAACGGCGAAAAATCGATGCGCGTAAGAGCTGCGTTAGCGGCATATATTCTCAGGCAGTGGCAAGTAGACTGCTCCAGTGACGCAAGAATTTTGAATCAGGGCTGCCAACTTGCCCTAAAAAACACGCAAGTACTTGATCACATTGAAAATCCCCAAATAGCACCAGGTTTTCGGATAAATTAGGGAACCTGAACGAGTAAATTGGGTCTTACACTGACAAATATTTTACGGTGATTGATATGTCAAACGAACTTGAGTACGCACGTGCTAAAAAGCAGCGGTTTAATGAAGCACTCGTGAGAATGGCGGTTTTATTTTATCAAATCGACGGAAAAGTAACCCTCACCGAACAAGATTACTTTGACAGTGTCGCTCAATCACTTGAATGGAGCAGCGGTACAGTCTTACCGAGTTTTATCAATCAAGCGATTCACGAAGCCAGAGAAGCTATTTCTACAAGAAACGCCCGCGAATATCTTAAAGCCTTAGGTAATGACCTTAACATAGACGCGGCGAAATCATTTGAAGTGGCAATGGATATAACCGCCGCCGACGGAAAGAGAAGCGATGAAGAGCTTGAGCTACTTTCACTTTTATCCAATAGAGTTTTAGCGAAGGGTTTGGTTGCGTAAAGCAAGCAGGCTAAAACTCGCAAGATACACCTCTTAATTATTTGCTACATTTGTACTCACTGCGCGCGCATTGATTTTGAACACTTTCTCGTAGCGCTTACAAAATAAATAGGACGCTGTAGCGCCGATAACACCGGGCGCTATCCAAAACACCATCTGCCATTGTCCTAATTCACTAAACAGAGTACGACCGCCAAATGCAAGGAAAGCAGTGTATGCGCCAATCCCTGAACCGATCATGCTACCAATATGTTCGAGGATCCAAGTGTTTTTTGGCACGTTTTGACGCAAGCAATATCTAAGCATAAGTCCGCCGATAATACTTCCGAAAATACCGAAGATCATAAATAGGGTATTTTCACGCAATAAACCCATGGCAAATATTCCTGTTCCACCCAAAGTTAGCGCCCAGATTGGTATGATGTAATTGAATCTTCGCAGGGCATTTCTCGCGTCTTTTATTCTGAGCACTTCAATGCCATGACGAGTAGCGGTAAAGTTCAAAAGGGCTAAGTACAGCAAAAACATACTAAAGTAGCGAAAGGTCTCTGCAATCTCACCAGCATGTTGATGATTTGCATACTCATGCTTAATTGTTAATGGTGCACCTAATACCAGCATCGCCATAATTACGCCAGTGAGCGCTACTGCATACATAGCATTTTTATAATACTGGCCAAATTTGCGGTGATTCAATTGCCCTTTTTTAGTAAATATTGGCACCCAAAATAGTACCAACGCGATAGAACCAAATATAATATGAAGAATGAAAGTAAAAGAGTGAAGCTGTGCCATAATAACTCCTGTTAGGTAAGGACTGATAAAAGCAACTTTGCTGCCTTATTTGATTATGAGCAATACTTTACAAACCTAGGCTATGAAGAATAAGTGCCATTGGTCATATTATTATTTGTGACTTTTTACCTATATTCATCGCAGTTTATTACCTGCTAGTCTTGAGGCTTAAGGTAACAATAAGGTTTACGATGCTAAGCTATTCAAAAATCAAAGATGTGTTTTCCCTAGACAAAGTCTCAGGCATTGTTACGTGGGCGGTAGTAACTGGTATGAGCCTCTTTGTTATGCACAATAACGATTTCCCGAGCTCTCATATCTTGTTGGCTGCAAGTCTGTATGTGACTTATATAGTGCTTTGGCTGCTGATGATTCGGGAACGAGATTATATAGACGATACGAAATATCGAGTCGCAATGCTCTGCATACTTTTTGCGATAGTACTCGGCATTTATTTCACCGTTCCACTATCATTCAATAGCATTCTACTGGGTATAATTTCCGGCGCTTTGCCCTATTTCATGAATGTTAAGCGAGCTCTTGTTATTGGTACTATTGCGTCATTGCCTCTGTACTTCGTGTACACCTATTACTGGGGAAATGAATATGTCTTTTTAACAGCGTCGTTGTTTTGGACATTCAACATGTTCGCCATCATCATGGTTAACTCGACCGTAAATGAAAGGCTCGCACGCGAGAAAGCAGAAGAGAGCAATCGGCAATTGGTGAGCACGCAGGCACTTCTTCGGGAGGCGAGTAAACAAAGCGAGCGAGTGCGCATTGCTCGCAATATCCATGATTTGCTAGGCCATCACTTAACCGCGCTTACTATAAACTTGCAGGTAGCGAGCATCAAAGCTGAAGGGGACGTAAAACAAAATATAGACCAATGTCATCAGCTCGCAAAACTACTGCTTAGTGATGTACGCGAAGCGGTTAGCGATATACGCGATAAAAGCCAGGTCGATTTACAGTCAGCAATTAAAAGCATGGCTGAGCAAGTGCCTTCGCTCAATATCGATTTAAATTTTAGTGATACGCTACGCATCGACGACATTGAGATTGCAGACACGCTGATGAAATGCATCCAAGAATCCATAACCAATACAATTAAGCATGCACACGGTAAAAAGTTATCAATTTACGTGTCCCAACAAAATCAAGATTTGAGCTTAAAAATTCAAAGCGAAGGGAGAATGCCAAGTAAGTTAGTGCTTGGTAACGGCTTAAAAGGCATGCAAGAGCGTATTGAACTACTGAGCGGAAAAATAGATTTTGTATTGCAAGCAGACTCACTTATAACCGAGATTCTTATTCCGTATGCAGACGAGCAAATAGCATGATTAAACTAATGCTTGTAGATGATCAAATGTTGGTGCGAGAAGGTATCAAAAGCCTGCTAGCTCTATCGGATAAAGTAGAGGTTGTTGCTGAGGCTGAGAACGGCCAAACAGCCATTGATAAACAAAAACTACATCCCGATATTGAATTGATTCTTATGGATATAAGGATGCCGGTTATGAGTGGAATAGAGGCATTGCGTGAACTAAACCAAAATGAAAATGCGCCTCCCGTTATCATGCTTACAACATTCGATGATCATGAATCTGTTATGCATGCAATAAAAGCTGGCGCTAAAGGCTATCTGCTTAAAGATGTATCCCTCGATACGCTGGTGCAAAGCATTGAAACGGTGCACGCTGGTAAAACCTTAATACAACCAGCTATCACTGAAAGATTAATTGCGGGCCTGCAAGGCAAAGCATCAACTTTCGAATCGGCTGAAAGCCCTGAACCGCTCTCACCTCGTGAAACTGAAATCCTTCGATTGATGGCTGCAGGCTGCAGCAATAAAGAAATGGCCGATAGCTTGTTTCGCTCGCAAGGTACCATCAAGAATCAAGTATCTAGTATACTTGCTAAGCTAGGCGTTCGAGACCGAACTCGAGCTGTATTAAAAGCAATTGAACAAGGTCTAATTTAGTGCAGAAATTGTTAGATGACATAGCACAAGAGATGCTGGAAACAAGCGATAAAGGAAAAGTGGCTACTTACATACCTCAACTCGCTGAAGTAGACCCAAACCAATTTGCTATTACGGTTGCACTGCCTAACCAAGAGGTATACAGCGCGGGATGTGCTGATGAACTATTTTCCATTCAAAGTATATCGAAAGTTTTCACTTTAACCCTAGCGTTAGGGAAAATGGGAGAGAACGTTTGGGCAAGAGTTGGCCGCGAACCATCTGGCGACCCATTTAACTCTATCGTGCAGCTAGAGCATGAGTACGGTAGACCCCGTAATCCTTTTATAAATGCAGGTGCAATAGCAATTGCAGACGTCATTATGCAAGGTCATGAGCCAAAAGAAGCGCTGGGTGAAATCATGCGCTTTATTCGGCTATTAGCAAACGACGAAAGCATCTCAATAGATGAGAAAGTCGTCAAGTCTGAACTTGATACCGGCGCCAGAAACAGCGCTCTCGCATATTTCATGGCTTCATTTGGACATTTTGAGAGCCCTGTTGAAAAAGTATTGGGCACCTATTTTCATCATTGTTCTATTGCGATGAATACAAAGCAGCTTGCGAAAGCCGGACTTTTTTTAGCAAACAATGGCGTCAACCCAGAAACAGGCTATGCGGTGGTATCGGCTAAGCGCGCCAAGCGCATCAATGCACTCATGCTGACGTGTGGGCACTACGATGGTTCAGGGGAGTTTGCCTATCGAGTAGGCCTACCAGGCAAAAGCGGTGTAGGCGGAGGAATACTTGCAGTGGCTCCAGGAAAGGCGTCAATTGCCGTTTGGTCTCCCGGCTTAGACACCATTGGCAATAGCAAATTAGGCACACAAGCCTTAGAGATGCTGGCAAGTAAAACGGGTTGGTCGGTGTTTGGCTCTTAAGCTTAAGTGAGTCAATTACCTAACTTACTAAACAAAGGAAGCGTGACCCTTACAATTAGACCACCAGACTCTCTATTATTAATTGAAATATTACCGTGATGCGCCTCTACAATCTCCCGGCAAAGGGCGAGGCCCAAACCGCTGCCGTTGGCTTTAGTTGAATAAAAAGGAATAAGTACACTATTTAATGAGGCACTCGCAACGCCTTTTCCTGCGTCTATTACCAGTATTTGAGATTCTTGTTTTGATTTATTAATGCTGATTTGAAGCTCAATTTGTTCTAATGGCGAGCCTGATTCATGCGCATTTTTTATTAAATTGATCAGCAGTTGCTCCAGCTGAGACGGATCTGCGTAAAGCTCAAGGTCTTGCTCTGTGTCATATTTGAAACGCCATTGTTCTGACAAAGACTGCAAAAGCGTGAGGCTACTTAGCTTTTCTATCTTCGGCTCTGGAATTTTTGCAAATCTTCCATAGCCTTGCACAAATTCACTTAGGTGTTTTATGCGCTCATCAATAGTTGAGAAAACACGAGCTAGTCGATCCTCTTTGACGTTTAGACTCAAAATTCGGCCGCTGTGCAACATTGAGGATATGGGACCCAAACTATTATTTAGTTCATGACTAATAACCCGTATGACTTTTTTCCAAACTGCGACTTCCTGGCGACTCAACTCTCTGGTCATTTGCTTAAGAATATACAGTTTGTGCTTTTGATTATTGAGCACAAAATTGCCTGTAGACATATGCCAAGTTTGATTTTCACTGCCCAGCTTATTCACCTGCACATCTATGCTAAACAAGCCATCTTTTGCAATTTCAATCGCACTTTGCAAGCCGCTAGGTGCGTCAATCAAAAGCTCGGTTAAGTTACTGCCTTCTAGGCCATGTTGAATATTAAAAAACCGCCTTGCGGCAATATTACTGAATACAACTTGCTGATTGTGATCGACCAAAAATAGCGCTTCTGGAGAGCTTTGCGTGATTTTATCAAGCAACAGTTCGCGTTGGTACAACCAACGTTTCTCATGCATCATTTGCTCAACAGTCTGATTATACAGTTGGCACATGTAACCGAGCTCATCTTCGCTGTTATGGGCTAAAGTGCTTGAAAACTCGCCGTCTTTTAGGTTTAACAACCCAATTTTTAAAGCTTCAAGCCCCGCATCGACATCTTTAAACATAAGATGAGTGAGCGCAGCGCCGATAGCATAAATAAAGCCAGCAAAAACAACTTTATAAGTGGGTTCCCACGGCAGTAAATAGGCGACTAAAATAATAGCCAAAGTGCAGATTAGGCCAGCAAAAATATACACGCGATGGATAAGTTTTAGCGCCATCAGTACTCAATATCGAATTTATTTAAACGACGATACAAAGCTTGCCTGCTCATGCCAAAATGCCTTGCCACTTTGGCAATAACACCTTCAAACTGCTTCATGGCAGCTTTCAATGCTTCCCTATCTGGTTCCTGCACAGGCGCATTCTGCGCGTTAGCCATGGTTTGATTAAGCCCTAAATCTTCCAGTTCAATCAGGCCCTCAGGCTTCAGCACGGCTAAGCGCTTACATAGGTTTTGCAACTCTCTTACATTCCCTGGCCATGCATGCCCTATAAGCGCATTCTCTGCAGCTAAACTCAAACTGCGCTGGGGTAGAAAATGCTTGAACAAAGGTTGGATATCATCAATTCTCTGCTTCAAAGGCGCCAAATATACTTCAATTACATTTAAGCGATAGTATAAGTCTTCTCTAAATTCTCCTGATTGTATTAAATCCGGTAAATTAGCGTTTGTGGCTGAAATAAGTCGTACATTCACGCGTATCGTTTTGACTGAACCAACACGCTCAAACTCCCCGGTTTGCAGTACTCTCAATAGTTTAGTTTGGCCGGCGTAGGATAGCGTACCAATTTCATCCAAAAACAGCGTTCCACCATCCGCGGCCTCAAATCGCCCTATGCGCGCTTTATGAGCACCAGTAAATGCACCTGCTTCTGCACCAAATAACTCTGCTTCAATCAAGTCGGCAGGCAGTGCCGCGCAGTTTACTCGAATAAAAGGCTTTTCTTTTAAGGGTGAATTAGCGTGAATTAGCTCTGCTACCTTTTCTTTACCAGCGCCGTTTGCACCTGTAATTAATGCAGATACATCTGATTTTGCCAGCTGCAGAGCCATATCCACTACCCGCTGCATTTCTGCACTGGCATAAACCAAACCTTGTTTGTGTGCTAAGTCAAAATTAGTTTTATAAGTTTGCTCATCGCGACTTAGTTTGTCGCTAAGCTGTTTTGATTTACCCAGCTCAATAAGATTTGCAATGCTAGTTAATAGCTTTTGGTCGTCCCAGGGTTTGCCAATGTAGTCAGCTGCCCCCGCCTTTACTAAAGCGATGGCTTGTTCTAAATCAGTCCATGCGGTAATCAGAATAATAGGGAGATTTGGACGCAGAGCGCGCAGTTGATGAAACAACTCACGACCTTCATCGCCTGAGGTAGTATCAGCACTGAAGTTCATATCTTGAATCACTAGAGACACTCGTGCCTCGTTCATAATAGCAATCGCTTGCTCCTGTGAAGAGGCGACGAGCGTGTCATAGCCATGAATTTCTAGCAACAAAGACAGCGCTTCAAGCACTGCCTTTGTATCATCGACAATAAGGATTTTATCCATTTAAAAACCTCATTGTTTTTATTAGCAACACAGTTAAACGCTCCTTGTGGCCACGCTTGGGGAAATATTCGACGCTTTAATTGCTGGCATTAATACTGATAACAGACTCACTACCAATACGAAACCAGCAGTCAGTACAACATAGCTATTATCTAAGGCGGGCAGAGAATACTGCTGCATCAGCGCCTGACCAACATAAATAGCGGCAACCGAACCGATAGCTAAGCCCAAAGCACAGATTATGCTATTTTCAATTAAAAAGTAACGTACGATATCGGATTTTCGTGCGCCAAGCGCCCTTCTTGTGCCTATTTGCTTTGTGCGCTTATTGATATTAAACACCGTCAGACCAAATATCCCCAAGGCAGTCACTAAAACTAGCACAGAAATAAGCACGATTAACATGCGCATCATCAAAATATCAGTAGCATTGTAATCGTCTTTTGATTCATCCATAGCTCTGATACTTGTGATAACCCGCTGGTCGTTTTGTGCCAGCATTAAATCCTCAATTTGTCTCATCACGGCAGTACGCTCACCGGGCTCAGTTCTCACAACAAATTTTTGAAAATTTTGCTCAGTGACCATCGGAAAAATAATCATGTTATCGGATGCTCGGTCTTTTAACCAAGGTCCTTTCATTTTCTCTACAATACCGATTACTTTTAAAGGATACGGCCCGAAATATAAAGTGCTCTCTAACGCATCCCCCTCTGGGAACATTTCATCCGCAAAGGCTTTAGAAACCAAACCTACGGTGGGTACTTCAGCAGGGTCGTACTGAATTACTACTTCTTCTTGAGTGTAGTTTCGACCTTCTATTATCTTAACGCCCAAAGTGGGAACGATATTCTCATCGCCCATGGAATAAGCAGCGCGGACCCCTCTGCTGTCTTGCGGGTCGGGGTCTAAATGAAATGAGCTTGCAGAACCACTCCCTGACAAGGGGATCTCGCTCATATGCACAGCATTTACCACCCCAGGTAAATTGCGCAGCATGCTTTCATCATTTTGTGCTTGCTGTATTTTGTCAACATCTGCGCCAAAGGTTAGTACCGTAAAAGAAAAAATCGATTCCTCTGGATAGCCCGTTTCTTGCTGTAAAAATTTAACCCTATCAACAATAATAAAGGCGGCATTACTGACTATCGCGAGGGTTATCGCAATTTGGATTAAGAGCATAACAGCGCCCGCTTTTGAGCGGCGCAATGAATTAAAAATAGGTTTAATATCTAACATAATGCACTCGCTTATTGGGTTTTTAGATAAATCGCTGGCGTTGTT
>CAYQMI010000002.1:54699-70829 GCA_964418575.1 uncultured Glaciecola sp. | reverse complement strand
ATTTTAACTCCACATGCAATTTAATTTGCTGTAAGTCAGCATGGCCCTTGGTGTATGTTGCGCACGTAAATTATCCCTTGGAGCTAAAAATGAAACGCAGTTTATTGTTCGTATTGTTAGGTTTAGGTGCAGTATTCTCAGTTGTCGCAAACGACGCGCCGGTCGCTGACATTGAAGTTATCATGGACTTAAAACAGTTTTGTGAAGATATAGCAGAAGACGAAGGCACGGGTGATGTAACGCTACCTGAATTTTTGTTAACTTGCGTAAACGACGAACTTGAAGCTGAAGGGTATCAGCCAATAACTGAATTGCCTAAATAAGCTAAAAGCCTAAAGTCGGGCAACTAAAGCCTAGCTATCAAAGCGTTTGTTTGCGCAAAACAGGCGCTTTTTTTATGCTAATGTCGGGCTTTTAAGGCGAGTAACAAGCACATCCATTAGTGGTTGAGGACGTTCCTTTAAACGCACACAATATACGCTTATGTTTGCAACTTCGGGCTCATTGCCTAGGGTATGGCTGAGTTTGTGAGCAAGCGCTTTAGGCAGGCAAATAGAACCACCATATTGATTAACGTAATTGATTGCCACTAAGGCGTCGTTAGTTTTTAACTTATAATGTTTAAGCGAAGCGTCATAGCCTGTAGTGCTAGTAGTCGCTTTGCTACTCCATATCACATGCGCAAAGTTATTGCCCGAAGGATCGCCTTCAGAAACACTTTGCTTAAATAAATAAAGCGGATAAGCATCTAACTCAATACTTTCAATATCTGCTGATTTAAGCGGCTCGGTAGTAAAGGCAAAGTCAATCGTGCGTTCATGCAACTGCCTTGAAAGCTGTTCGCTGCAATGGATTTCAGTGGTTATAGCTGCATTGGGTAGTGTGTCTTTACAGGCTGACAGCACCTGTTCCAATATCAAACTCGCCGCATTTGGCGTGGCGCCCCAAGCAAGAAATTCAGCGTCTTGCTCACCAAGTGCATTGCGTGCTTGTTTAAGCTTATCTACCATTTCGTTAGCATATGGCAGAAGCTTCTCGCCGGCTGGGGTCAATTGGATGCTATTACGTACACGAGTAAATAGGGATGTGTTGAAATATTCTTCGAGTTGCTTAATGCGCGCACTCACTGCTGCTGGCGTCAAATAAAGATTTTCAGCGGCTTTAGAAAAATGCCTTGTTTTTGATACTTCTAGGAAGGTAGTAAAAAACCTAACGTCCACGAACTTACCCTTGATAATACTTAGCCAGTGCTTGGAAGATTACCCTTTATGCTAATCAGCGCAAGTAAATTCGTTACGGACCGTTAGGTTTTATATGAGACTTATTAGGTGATCAAACCTAAATCTCGCTGTCGATCGCTTGTTTGTTTATGCCAAACTGCGCTTATCAACACGTTTAAAGCTTGGTTTTTGCTTCTGTTTCAAAAACTGCTTGATGCCGTTGGCTTGTTTTGTAGAGGCATATTCACTGCCTGAGCCCTCGTCTTCGTAACCATAGTCTTTTTTATTGAAGCGGTGGTCTTTACTCATTTTCTTATCTCAATATTACAGGTAATTATGTTTGCTAATACACATCAAAATTACTTTGATGCTCACTGCGTAATATCGGTTTTTCTGTAAATAAGACAAACAAAATATTTTTTATGTCACAACTAAAAATTTTATTGAAGGCTTCTGAAGTAGTCGACCAAGCGCTTTGCTTCATCAAAAACACTGTATTGAGCCTCTACGTTGCTTCTGCCATTTTTACCTAAGGTTACTAAGGTATCTGGGTCGCTTAGCAGTAAATCCATTTTTTCGCTTACGGCTTGTTGGTCGTTCACTGGCACAATGTAGCCGTCTACTCCCGGGCGTACAATGTCTTCCCAAGCTCCCGCTTCTGTCGCCAACACTGCTGCGCCGCTGCTCATAGCCTCAAGCACGGTTAAACCAAAGCCTTCGTTGTCGCTCAAGGCGCAAACTAAACTTAGGGCGCTGAATATTTTTGGGATATTCTCAAATGCTAGCTCACCAGTAAATGTGACTCGCTCGCTAAGCCCTGCCGCTTCAATATTTTGTTTAAGCTCATCAACAAATTCCTGATTACTGGATGAGATGGCACCCACCACTACTGCGTTGTAGTCAGGATATTTGTTCAGTACATCTATACAGCCTTGCACAAACAAATGAACGCCTTTTTGTTTGCGTACTCTGCCAAGAATACCAATACCGTACTTTCCGCCATAACCGAGTGCGTCCCAAGCCTCTTGCTTGTTTGGCGCAGGAAGGTATTCATCGCTTTGCACACCGTGTGGGTTAATCATGGCCACCGGAACTTGAATAAACGAAGCAGAACGATTGCTAACGGCTACAACGCCATCCATGCGGCGTGAGAGCCAGAGAGTTAGGCCAGATCGAAAGCGCTGCGCTGCTGAACTAAACACCAGTTTGATTTTTGCGCGAAACACATATCTAAGGATCACGCCTTGAATCATTTCATCTACGCGACGGGCATGGAATATGCGCCATTTTCCATTTTTCAGAGGTTTACGGCACATCTTGGCGGTTTCCCAAAAGCTTATATATAAGCTTTGGTCACTTAAAAAGTGCTTTCCCATTACGCGCACATTTATCATTTTACGCTGGTGGGAGAGCACCTGAAGCATGGTCGAAGTAACGCCTGAAAAGTTGGAATTGGAGTTACCGACAATTAGCTCTATTTCCTTGCTGTCTGCGGTGGTGTTGTCGCTTTTGTTCATCTACTCTCTACTTAAAGTGCGTATGCTTTTGGTAATGGCACCGTTAATGTCTTATGCGTTGGCATCCCCAATCCTTTTTGTAATTCTAGCGTCTTGTATGTGTAAATTGGAAATTTAAATTTTCCGCCTAAATAGATGACGAAACGCGCATATTGTGAAAAGCTAAGGAGCAATATCGGTTAATCAGGCAAATAATCACCATGGAATTTACCCTTACAAAAGCTCCGCACACCAAAAAAATAGCACTTGTTGCCCACGATCATATGAAGTCAGTATTAAGTGAGTGGTGTAAAAAGCACTATGATGATTTAAGTCAGCAAGAGCTATATGCCACTGGAACTACCGCCACTAAAATTGCTCAGGAGACGGGTTTGAACGTAGAACCTTTGCTTAGTGGTCCGCTAGGCGGAGATCAGCAGATTGGGGCCCGCATCGCTCAGCAGCAGTTAGATGTATTAATATTTTTCTGGGATCCCCTCGAATCCATGCCCCACGATCCCGACGTGAAAGCCTTGTTGCGCATTGCCGCAGTATGGAATATTCCAGTCGCCTGTAATCCAAGCAGCGCAGACTACTTGCTAAGCTCTCCCATGCTGAAAGAAGATTACGAATATAGAGTGCCTGATTATGCGGCCTATCAGCAATCGAGGGCGTGACTAAGTTGGTCA
This sequence comes from uncultured Glaciecola sp., assembly GCA_964418575.1. Lineage (GTDB taxonomy): Bacteria > Pseudomonadota > Gammaproteobacteria > Enterobacterales > Alteromonadaceae > Glaciecola. The sequence goes on along the minus strand of CAYQMI010000002.1, from coordinate 67,424 downwards.
CACCTGGTATCTATACTCACTCAAGCCCAACTCTTCCAGCACACCATCTAAATGTTTATACGCACTTTCAGTGGGCCCAGGATATTCGCCGCTAATTGGCACGTTGCCCAAGTAGCCAATATCTTTCATGCCTTCGGGCGTGGTAAAAAAGGCGGCTAATATTAAGCTTCGTAATCTGGCAAAGGCTTTAGCTGGACGGATAAACTGCGCGGGGGTTTCTTGGTTTATATAGGCAATACTATCTATAATTAAGAACTTTTGTTCTTGTTCAAGCTCAATAAAATCAAGGTCAAAGCGATGTTGAGACTCATCGTTTATCCATGCTAAAACATGCATTATGCTCACCCGGTCGCTCTGTTGCCATTGGTATGGTGCGCTGACCCACTCATTTATTACGGCGGCAACACCAAGCTCAGCGGCTGAGGGCGTATTGCCTTCTCGTGGGGCAATAATTTCGCAGAGCTTTTCTGTTAACTCAAGCTCCTGCTCCGACATGATCAAGGGCCAGGGGATTTCAGGGGGGACTATGAGATTAGGGTCTTTGCCATAGCCTTTGGCACTAACTGGTTTTAGTTTTAGATCGGGCCAGTGGCCAGACTCGCCCTCATTACTGAATGCCAAAACATCAGAACTCAAACTGCTTGTAAGCGCAGCAGCGCTGCCAGCGGCAATTAAGCCTAGCCATTTTAAGGATTCTCGGCGGCTTATAGTTTTATTTGCAAGGTGCTCGCTAACCTGGTGATCTGCGCTTCTTTGCTGACTTTCAAAACCAGCAGGAGCATCAATATTTGATTGCGCTGATGATTTACGCTGCGACATAGCTTTCTCCTTGCTTTTGCAGTTGCTCAGATAACCAAGAAGCATTTCTCATAGCCAAAGTCATAATGGTAAGGGTGCAGTTCTTGTGAGGGTTTGATGCAAACACGCCGCCATCCATCACAAATAAATTATCGCAATCCCAGGTTTGTCCCCATTGATTGCTTACTGAATCTTCGGGCGATGCGCCCATGCGGGTTGCGCCTACCTCATGAATAATTTGTCCACCTTTGAGTATGGCTTGCTCAGGGCTTGGCAGATTGTCTACTGTCGCGCCCATAGTTTCGAACAGCTTTTTGGCGGTTTGCAGTCCGTGTGCTACCTGATTAATTTCGTGCTCAGACCAAGCCCAGTGAAATTTAGCAACGGGTATGCCCCACTTGTCTTTCACTTCTTTATCTATTTCCATGTAGCAATTCTCATTAGGCAACATTTCACCTCTGAGCGCTAAACCAATATATGTACCGTAGTTTTCTCGTGCAATTTGTTTTAGTGATGCACCGTAGCCTTGTAAATCTCCGGCAACCGAGGCACCGGGCATTCTAAACCCACTGCCAATTTCAAAGTGATAACCGCGCGGAAAATTAAGCTCCTTATTCGCTTGTGCTTTGTGCCCCCACCAAGGAATAAACAAATGATTGGCAGTGTGCCCGTCTTCGTTATAGCGCGGTCTACCTTTAAGCGCTGGGATCATCGCTCCAAGAGATGCACCGGTAGAGTCCATGATATTTTTGCCCAGTTGCCCGCTTGAATTAGCGAGGCCTTTGGGATGATGACGACTCACCGAATTGAGCATAATGCGAGCAGACTCACATGCACTAGCGGCGAGTATAATGATAGGAGCCTCGACAGTATGCGCTTGACCTGATGGTTTCTTAATGTAAGTTACTGCATTAGGGCGACCTTTGTCGTCTACTTCCACCGATTTCACCATGGCATTAGTGATCACCTCTAAATTTCCGGTCGCTTTTGCCATCGGAATAAGAGAAGTCGTAGTTTGAAATGCCGCGCCTATTGAACATCCTCTGCCGCAGGGTGTGGCATAAAAACAGGCCAAGCGGTCGTCTTTAGCTTCAGTTAAAACTGCGCGATGCATTGGCGCGAGTTCAATACCGTGTTTTTTTGCTGCAGCGGCTACTAAAAGCTCTGGTATGCGTGGGGTAGGAGGCTTTTGTAATATGCCTTCTGCAGAGGCGGGCATATCGTCAAGGCCTGTGTTGGTGCCGCATACGCCCACGAGTTCTTCGGTTTTGTCGTACCAAGGCGCAAGTTCGCTATATTCAAAGGGCCAGTCGGCTCCGTGTCCATCACGGCTTTTGCCTTTAAAATCGTGCTCAGAAAAACGCAGTGAGTATCGTCCCCAGTGATTAGTTCGTCCGCCCAACATGCGTGAACGCCACCATAAAAAGTCAGAGCCCTCGCCCGTGGTATAAGGTTCACCTGGCACTTGCCACCCGCCGTCAACGGTGGCATCAAAAAAACCAAAGTCTTTGTCTTTATTGCCCGACCCCATAAGTGGCGCCTGCGCGTTAGTGTTAAACATAGGCGTTTCGGTTTTGGGGTTGTAGTCGCGGCCGGCTTCTAGCATCAGAACTTTGTGTCCGGCTTTTGTAAGAACATACGCGGCCATAGCTCCGCCTGCACCAGAACCCACAACCAAGACTTCGTGTTTATTACTCATGCTACTCTCCAAGACATGGCGAAAACAAACAACGGCACCATGTTAATAAAATGTTATTAGACGATGTTATGCACAAGACCGTTCTAGGTCAAACTTTCTGGATGACATGCAAAAAGGCTTATTTACGCCTCCACTGAAAGCCAATCCAACCAGCGCTTGCAGAGCATGCGCTTAAGAAAATCCCCCAACTCCAATCAATCAGCATGATTTTAAGAGTAAAGCCTTCGAGGATACTGTAGTTGGTAAGGTTGTATGCGCCATAGCTCGCAAGCCCTAGCAGCGCGCCATCAATGCATGCGTAATACCAGGGCTTTTCTCTATTCGGCACTACTGCCAGTACAAAGCAAACAAAACCATACATTAGATAAAACACTAGCCAAGGCCATGTAATAAAGCCCTCACGTAACATCGACGCCATTTCCGTTTGATACCACTGAGCTGCTATGAGGCCTAGCCAAATGAAGTCTAAAATCGCAAAGGCGATAAAGATACACACTAAAGAAGATAGGATGTTAGGTAAAAACGTTTGAATATTTTTGCGCATATGTGCTCTGAGAATTGTTATTCTAATGTCTTAAGCTAAAGCAAAACTGGATAAGCTGTCCATTAATTCCGTTGAACAGTTTTATGCAGTTTCGCGTATGCTTTAGGCGTTATAAGAATATAAAACATAAAAACGACGGAGTTCTAATATGCGAAATATCCCCTTTAAAGCCTCTTTGCTATGTGCCGCAATTGGCATGGCAAGCAGTTTTTCGGCGTCGGCTGATACCTTTGAAATAGAGCATCTGCCAAAAGTGCAGCATGCTGGTGGTATTGTTGTTTCTCCTGACGGCAACAGCACAGCTTACCTTCTTTCCCAACCACGAGATTTGCTCGCGGGTGATGAAGACGGCACGGCCGATACCCACCTTTACCTAATAAGAGGTGATGGTAAACCAACTAAGTTCATTGGCAGCGAAGGCGCTATTTCTGCTCTGCAATTTAGCCAAGACAGCAATACTCTATTTTTCAAAACCAAGCGAGATGGCGATGAAAACACCTCGCTTTATTCAATATCCTTAGCCGGTGGTGAAGCTCAAAAAGTATTTGAATTCGACACATCAATTGGTGATTACCGAGTCAGTAACGATGGCACCACTCTGCATTTTGTTGCTCGAGAAAAAGATGAAAAAGAAGACTTTAAAGACAAGGGATTTAAGGCTTTTGTGTATGAGGAAGACCAGCGTTTGGCATCACTTTGGTCGGTGAGCTTGGTTGATGAAAATAGCGAAGCGACAAAGGTATATAGCGACGGACATGTGTCTAGCTTTGATGTCTCAGCAAATGAAGAAACTTTGGTTCTCGCAGCTGCCCCCACAAATTTAGTGGATGATTCATTAATGCGTCGAGACCTATATTTTATTGATATCGAATCGGGTGAAGTAAAATCACAAATTGATATTCCCGGTAAACTGGGTGCGTTTGAACTATCGGAAGATGGCGATCATTTAGCATTTTTAGCGGGCACCGATATCTCTGATACATCAGCAGGCGTACTAATGGTGGCGAGAGCCAACAGCGATAGCTTTACACAACTGACTAGTGAAAAGCCGCAAAGCGTAATGGATATCGACTGGCTAGGTGACGATATTTTAGCAACAGTGCATCGCGGTGTAGAGAGTGCTTTAGTCGTTTATGAAACCGATGGTGATGAAGACCGCACTTTAAAAACGCCAGACGACATCGTGGTAAGAAGCGTTGATATTGGTGATGATGAAATACGCTTTATTGCAGACAGCCCAGCGCATCCGCGCGAAGTTTTTGCGATGGACCGCAATAAAACGAAAAAGTTGTCAGACCATAATGCTTGGTTAAATGAGCTCGATTTAGCAGCACAAACCACCTTTACCTATGAAGCACGCGATGGCGAAACTATTGAAGGTTTGCTTATTACACCAAATGGCGAAGCACCCTCTGGTGGCTGGCCATTGATTCTAACCGTTCACGGCGGGCCAGAAGCACACTATAGCGACGGCTGGATCACGCGCTATTCTGACGGTGGTCAGTTTGCGGCAGCCGACGGCTATGCTGTTTATTATCCTAACTACAGAGGCTCAACTGGGCGCGGTGTAGCTTTTGCAAAGCAGCATCAAGATGACTATGCCGGAAAAGAGTTTAACGACCTTGTTGATGGTGTAGATGCGTTGGTAGAAGCAGGCATTGTGAATAAAGACCGCGTTGGTATTACGGGCGGTTCGTATGGCGGATACGCGTCGATGTGGGGCGCTACGGCATTGACTGAGCATTTTGCCGCGGCGGTTGCCTTTGTGGGTATATCAAATCAAGTGTCTAAATTTGGTACTAGCGATATCCCTAACGAAATGCACCTTGTGCATTCATTAAAATGGCCGTGGGAAGATAACTGGATGAATTTACTAGAGCGTTCTCCCATTTACCATGCTGGCAAGAGCACTACGCCAACCTTAATCATGCACGGTGAGGAGGATACCCGTGTGCATCCGAGTCAGTCGATGGAGTTATATCGCTCGATGAAAGTGCGTACCGATACGCCAGTGCGTTTGGTATTTTACCCAGGCGAAGGGCACGGTAATCGCAAGGCAGCCGCGCAATATGATTATTCATTAAGATTTATGCGCTGGATGGATACTTATTTAGCTGAGGGTGCGTCGCGAAACGACCCAATGCCTGATACAGGTTTAGGCCTAGGTGACAAGCTGAATCCTAAAGATGAAGAAGCAGAATAAGTCATAAAGCGCATATATTTAGAACCAATAAAAGGGGCGCTTGTTGACACAAACGCCCCTTTTATTATTGTATTGTTGCTTAGTTAAGTTCGCTGTCTTTCCAAAATTTAGTTCCTTTTACCGTGGCCTGAAGTGCGATTCCGCTTTCAGTCATGGTGTACACACTAACATCACCGTAATAGGCCTCTCCTTCAATTGATGCGCCTTTTTTTCCGGCTTTTGCAGCTGCATCAGCATTACCGCCAAAGGTCCAGCCTTTTTCAACGAATTGATTCATAGCTGCTTCGGTATGAAAGACCATGACGATGCGGTAGTCTTTTGCACCTAAACCAAGACCAACACCACCTTCTGCCATGTTCATGTAGGTTTTACCGCCTTTGACTTGATTGTTTACCACTCCATATCCAGTGCCTGCTGCAAGTAAAATCAAATTCACATTGGCGTTAGAGAAGGTGGCATAACCAGGAGAGGCTGCAATTTCAGCTTTTGCTGCAGGTTTTTTAGCATAAAGCTTCGATAAAGTATCTTGCTGCATGTCTAATATGGTAGTTCGTTTTTCTGCAGTGCTGCCAGAGCCAGAAGATGCACATGCTGTTACTAGCGCAACGATTGCGAGCATCAAGGTAGTTTTAAATAAACGATTTTTCATAGGATTTCTCTTAGTTAAAAGTGTGGTCTATATGTGCTTTTGCACCGCGTTTACAACGGGTTACATGACTTTAAGGCATTTTAAATTAGCTTACCACTGTTGATTTGCATCTTTTTTGACCTAAAAGTTATCGAAATTTAAATATAAATCACAACTACTGCATTAAAAATCAGCATTTACATGCGGGCGCGTTTTAGCGTTAAACTGCGTTCACGAGTTAAAAAGAAACTCGATAAAACAGGAAATCACCAAGATGAAAAAATCTTATTTAGCTATTATTGCAGCGGTGCTTTTAAGCCTCGCAAACGTCACAGCGGTATCTGCCAAACAGTTTAATATCCTTTTATTCACTAAAACGGCCGGCTGGCATCACGCATCTATTCACGAAAGTGTAACTGCGATGAGAGAGTTAGCGGCACGTCACGACTTTGGCCTTGAATGGCATGAATTCGCAGATTTGGTGATTAACGATGATTATTTAAGTAAGTTCGATGCAGTTGTATTAATTAACACCACCGGTGATATTTTTAATGAAGAACAGCAGCGAGCATTTCAGCGTTTTATTCAATCGGGAAAGGGCTTTGTTGGGGTGCATGCGGCATCAGACACAGAGTATGAATGGGAATGGTATGGCAAATTGGTTGGGCACTATTTCGAAATACACCCGAGCAACCAAACCGCCGTGCTAGTGAAGCAAGACAATACCTTTCCTGGCATGTCTGCATTTGAAGAGCGCCACCTATTTACCGATGAGTTTTACAACTTTTTACCAGCAAACACTGAAAACCTGAATTACTTGCTCACAATAGATGAGTCTACTTACGACGCAAGCGCAGACTGGGGCAGTAAAAAGTCAGACGGCATGGGAGAATTTCACCCGATTGCCTGGTATCACGAATTTGACGGTGGCCGGTCTTTTTATACGGCTTTAGGTCATATTCCGGCGGTTTACAGAGATGATGCATTTCTAGCGCATTTATATGGCGGTATTTATTGGGCGGCTACGGGCAAAGGCATTGAAAAATAGAGTATGAATACCGTATGGTAAGCGCATTGTAATCATTCAGTGCGTTTGCTTGATAATTTTCATGTTTTGCGCCATTTCAAGAGTATCCAATGAGCAACAACAGCTATGTCATGCCGCGTTTCAATATGGCGACCTTTTTAGAGCAATACTGGCAAAAGAAACCCTGCATGATAAAAGGTTTTTTTGAGCATTTTGAAGACCCTATCGATGAGCATGAATTAGCGGGTTTAGCACAAGAGGAGGAAGTTGACAGTCGACTGGTTTCGCTTCATCAAAATCAATGGAAGGTCACCCAAGGGCCCATAGACGATTTCACAGAGCTTTGCGTTGGTGCGTGGTCTTTATTAGTGCAGGGCGTCGACAGATACGTACCGGAGGTAGACGCAATGTTTGCCAAGGTGAGTCGAATTGGGCACTGGCGCATGGACGATGTGATGGTGAGCTTTTCTACTCCTGATGCGGGCGTTGGTGCGCACATAGATCAATACGATGTATTTATTGTGCAGGGCAAAGGTAGCCGCAGATGGCGGGTAGGTTTACCCACTCAGCATGAGACGGTATTGCCACATCCTCTGCTGAGTCAAATAGCTGAATTTGAAGCGGTAATCGACCAAAGTTTAGACCAAGGTGATGCGATTTATATTCCACCATTACACCCACACAGCGGCACCACAATTTCACCCTGTTTAAACTACTCGATTGGCTTTAGAGCACCTACAAATGTTGAATTGTTAAATGGTTTACTTGACGAAGGCGAAAACCTGCAGCTCTCGCAAACTCGGTACACTGACCCAGATTGTGCGCAATACAGAACAGAAAATACGCGAGCTCAAGTCGTTACCAAAGCAGAAATGGCACGGATTAAGCGGTCTTTAGTCGATTTGCTTAATACTCCTGAAGCAGAGCAAGCATTACTGCGTTTTATTTCTCGTCAGAATTTGCCCGATGGCTCACCCGAGATTGCTTTTGAATTAGATGAAGTACTCGACATTATTGAAAGCGATTGCAACCTTGTATTGCTTCCGGGTGTAAAAGCAATTTACGGTGAGCAAGAGACTGAAGATTTCATTTTCTACATCGATGGCGAGCCGTTTTCGGTGCAAAAAGATATAAAAGCAATCACTTGTGCACTGCTTTTAGAAGCTAAACTGAGCCTGCCACTTATGCTTAACAACTCTCAAACAAATCAATTAGCCCTGCTGCTGATGCATCTGCTGAATGCGGGTTATATTGAGGTGCAGCCAACTGATATTTAGGCGCTGAATACAGGGTATTCAGCCCTTGGTAGATTATTCTACCTACTCGGATTGTGCAGGTTGAATCTTAGGTGGACGAAGCTCTACATATAAATTCTCTATGAGAGTCTGTTCAATATCATCTTTTAAACCTTCAAAAAAACCAACGCCGTCTTTTTGTATGCCAGGTTCGACATAGCGCTGCTGGTTTTGAAATAAGCTCAGTCTGGTTTTAAAATTATCTAATTCTGGATGCTCAGAATCTGCGTTCTCATGAGATTCAAGCAACAGTTCAAGCGCCGTTTTTTGGGTTTCTACTGCGTTTTCAAATTGTCCGTTAGCGGCGTATGCTGCGGCCAAAGTATCAACATACACATAGTTTGTAGCATATGCTGGCTCAGCGACCACCTGTTGTGAGAGTTCAAGTGCTTGCGAGAAGTCTGCTAAATCTGGGTTGTCGGTAGTAGCAAATAGCCAGGCGATATTATTCGCATTGAATGGAAAGTCTTCAGTGCTCGCTTCAAGCAGTAAGACTTTTGCTTTTTCAGGGTTTGCTTCACCTAAATAACCGTTGCCATAAATTGCCGCAATGTCATTGGGCATTAACCAGTATTTGCTCTGGGCATAAGCGCGCTCTAATAACCATGTAATGTTTGAGCGACGTTCAAGGCTATTCAAACCCAAATAATACATAGTAGCGAGATAGGTACTGGCAGCAGGCTGATTTTCGATTGCCATGTTAGTAATGCCGCGCTCGCCGTCAAGCTTAAGTTCTTCAGACTCGCCAATTTCAAACAACACGATGTAGCTGAGTAACTTGGCGTATTCATCATGATCTCTGAGCCACACTAACCATTCATAAACCGACTGCCAGCTTTGATACTCACCATCCCGAGAATAGGCCCAAGCGACGCGAAGTGCGGCATCTATCCAGCCGTTTTTTGCCATTGCCTCACAGGTTGTAAAGTCTTCAGTAGGTTCAGCGCTTTGAATATTGTTGCACGATAAGAGTTGGTCATCCCAAATTATACTGCTTAGCTCTTGTTGACGAGCTTCAGAGGCTTGGTGTGAGCGGACGAAAGCGAAGATAATTGCAGCAACTAAGACTAACCAAAAGCTAAGGACTAAGGTAATTTTTAGCCAGCTTTTTTTATGAGGAGGGGATAAATGACTTTCTGACATTTGAACCTAAAGGTTTACGTTATTTTGTTCAAGTATCGCGCAGTGAGAGCTTCAGTGCAATGGGGTAGAGCTAAGGAGCGCTCTCATGCACTTATTTTTGTTACATAATGCTGACAGCGCCGAGGTATTTAACTTTGTATTAAGTGCTGCTGATAAATAAGCGCACCGCGCTCGGGACCATGCTCGGCGGCAACAATGTTTTGAGACACTGAACTTGAAAGCCAAGGCTGCATAGCAGTACTGACTCCGCCTACAAGCGCCAGGCGCTTGCCAGAAATAGCCATGCATTGTTCACAAATAGCCGACAAGTACTTTGCCCCGTCTTTTACAATGCTCAGCGCAACATCATCGCCGTCTTCGGCTGTACTTATAACAATGGGCGCAAGCGCTGCAAAAGCAGTCGATGCAGCTTGGTTGTAAACATCGACAATGTCGCTGGCTTCGCTGATGTGTAAATGTTCGCCCAAGCGCGACAATAACGCAGTATTCGGGCCAACGCCGTCAAACGCTTCTAGAACCTTATTAAGTGCCATTTTACCCAGCCACGCACCGCTGCCTTTATCGCCTAAGGTAAAACCATGACCACCAAACTGCGTAAGTTGCCCGTTTTTTAGCGCCGCAGCGCAAGAGCCAGTACCTACAATTAACACAGCACCATTTTGCCCGCTATGCGCGCCTAGTGTTGCAGTATGAATATCGGTTGTATAGTCAAAGCGCGCGAAAGGGTGTTTCCAACCGGCCAAAACTTCAGCCGCTGATAGGACATTAACGCCAGCAAGGCCGGCGCTGACAAAAAGCTGTGCTGATTCTTGATTTATACCTTTACCGAGCACCTGTAGGGCTTCTTCGGTAGCTGAGATAATTGCTTCAAGGGCACCCAAGCCATATTTGGCGACATTTGCCGGTCCAGCTATTGCACTGCTCAACTCATTAAACTGAGCATCGTAAACAATTGCGCGGCATTTTGTTCCACCGCCATCAATGCCAACATATTTAGCTGAACCACTCATATCGCAGAGCCTATTGGTAAAGCAAACTTCATATAATTCAATAATCCTTTAAACATAAACGCGACATGCGCGCTCAAGTATCCTTTAAACAAAAATAAAAGCGACAGTTACCCAATAGCAATCGAGCGCTTAACATTATAATGCATATTTACTAGGATGCTATTCGAAGTAGCCTTCGTTTGCACTAATAGTAAGTGGATGATAACCCGGTTTAGCTTCTTCAAACGCGCGTTTTGCAAATGCCTTGCCCTCATCGGTTTTCACCAGCTCCCGGTATAGCGGCTTAACTAATTTATTGCGGCCAATCGATACTAAATAGTTGTATAGCCTGTCGTAGGCAGGGCGGTACTCATTAGCCACCGCAATCATCAGCCAACTGTGCGCGATTTCGTTGTTGCGACTTTCGGTGAGATTAAAAGCAGAATCTAAAGCAAGCAGTTGTTCATCGCTTAATTGTTCTGGCAGGTTGTTCAGGAAATAGAGCCATTCATGCACCGTCCAGTTAGCTGTTTCAATATCGCTAGGGCTTAAATCACCGCTTAAAAACCCAGCGCGAGCAGTATCAATTTTTGCAAAGGCGTCCGATTCTGGTACAGGCGCACCCTCTGGGATCCCAGGCTCAAATATCCACTCATTGATGCGGTCTTTTGAGAGCGCATCAGGGTAATCGCTTAATAAGGTTTCGTCTAGGTAAGCAATAAACTGGTCTGTAGTAATGCTTTTAAAAGCAAATTCGTCAAAATACGCAAGTAAGAAGCTATCGAAATTATCGCGACCAATTTTTTGTTCAATTTCGCGTAAAAACAGCGCGCCCTTTTCATAAGGAATGTTTGAAAATACATCATCGGGATTTCTGCCGCGAAGGTCTATCGCCATAATTTGATCATTTGCCGGTAGGCTGGCTATGTCGGCCTGCAAATCCTGATAACCTAAAACTGCTTCCATATTGTAACGGTCAGTACCGTAAATCATTTCCATGATGCGGTAGGTAAGGTAGGTAGTAAAACCTTCGTTCAACCACAAATCACGCCATGTGGCATTGGTTACTGTGTTGCCCGACCAACTATGCGCCAATTCGTGCGCGATTAAAGACACAAGACTTTTATCGCCCGCAATCACCGTAGGTGTAATAAACGACAAACGCGGATTTTCCATGCCACCGAAAGGGAAAGAGGGCGGTAAAATTAATAAGTCGTAGCGGTCCCAGCTGTATGCCCCATATTTTTCTTCGGTAGAAATCAGCATGCTTTCGGTGTCTTCAAACTCTTTAGCTGCTGCTTCTAATAATTCAGGTTCAGCGTAAACACCGGTGCGCTCGCCCATCGATTTAAACTCTAAATCGCCAATTGCAAGGGCAATTAAGTAAGATGGAATAGGCTGTTGCATGGTAAATTCGTAGACCCCATCACGCTCAGTTTCAGGGTCGTTAGCTGCGCTCATTACTGCCAACAGGGCCTCGGGTGTGCGGATGGTAGCATTGTAGGTTACACGTACTTTTGGTGAATCTTGCAAAGGAATAAAGCTGCGGGCATGTACCGCTTGAGCTTGCGTAAACAAGAAAGGGTGGCGTTTACCCGCTGTTTGCGTTGGGGTTAGCCACTGCACGCCAGAGGCTTCAGGAGAGGTAGAGTAAGTGATGCTGACCTGATTAACACCCTCAGGTAATTCAATACGCAAGGGCGCGCCTAAATCAGGGTCACTTTTTCCTAAGTTGTAGTTAAGTGCTTCTCCATTTGCACTGACCGATTTTATATCAAGGGCGCGTGTATCGAGCACTAACTCATTGGCACTACTTTGCACGCGTTCAATAGTAAGCAATGCGCTTCCGTTTAGTTGCTTTGTTTCAAAGTTGGCAGTGAGATCCAAGTCGATATGCTTAAGCATGACTTCGTCGGTATTTGCATAAGAGTGATAGTCTTGGTCGGGCTTAATACGGTTTGAACTAATGCTCTGAACAGCGCGTTCTTGTTGTGTACTGCTGACATTCGTTGATTCAGCTGACGGGTTCTTCGAACAGCCAAACGTAAAAAATAAAGCAGCAATTACTGTATAAGCAGCTAAGCGCATAAAATTTCCTATGTTAAAAGTGTTTGCTAATGCAAGATGCGTAATGCTACACGCAAGCCGATGGAACTAAAACCATATTTTATTTAAAACCTAAGTGTCTTATTCAAAGCCTATTTGTCATCTCCGCGAAGGCGCAACGCTGTTCGTTTAAGCAATTTACCGTCATTACCGCGAAAGCGGTAATCTCCCAAAACAACAAAAGAAGCTATATCGACTGTTAACTTTCGCATTACAGCAATATTAGCGAGGTCCCCGCCTTCGCGAGGATGACGTTTCTTCGTTAGTAATATATCCGGCGGGATCATATTAAA
>CAYQMI010000002.1:42966-54599 GCA_964418575.1 uncultured Glaciecola sp. | reverse complement strand
CAAACCGGTCCAATTACACTGGCGATGTTTGCAAGTATTGATAAGTCACCCTCGGGCGAAGTGGTGTTTAAAAAATCAAAAAGCATCTTTTTCAAAAACATGAAGGTAAGACGTATTTACGATGCCAAATCGCAGTCTTTGATGTATGTTTCGTATTCTACAAAAGAGACCTCAGGTAGCTTTAAACATAGTTTATCCACCGTGCCTTTATGGGGTACTGGGGCATATCAAAGCGCGATTTCGACTCCTGCAAATTAGCCTTAACTGGGCAAGCATACTAGTATTAGAAGCTAGGATTTTATACAGTCAGATTTACGAATACTCTGTAAGTATGTGTAGGGGCTATTTGTAAGAATAGCCGTTCGTGAGGAATACTTTTTTGTAAGGATTAATCATGCCAAAGTTAAATCGTCGCCAGTTTTTACAATACTCATCTTCGCTCGCGCTCTTAAGCGCATTTAATAGCCCCTTACTATTTGCTAAAACTCAGCGAAAAATTGGAGTAGCGTTATTAGGGCTTGGTAATTACAGCGAACGTCTTTTAGCCCCGGCATTGCAAGCTACCCAACATTGTGAGCTAAAAGGCATTGTTACTGGCACACCGAGCAAAATTCCTCAATGGCAGGAAAAATACGGCATAGAAGATAAGAACGTTTATTCTTACGACAATATGCACGAGCTTGCAAACAATCCCGACATCGACGTGGTATATGTCGTCACGCCAACCTCCACACATATGAAATTTTCAGTTGCCGCAGCCAATGCAGGGAAACATGTGTGGTGCGAAAAGCCCATGGCGATGACCGTGCAAGAGTGCCAAGCGATAATGGATGCTTGCGATAAAAACAAAGTGAAGCTATCTATTGGCTACCGCATGCAGCACGAGCCAAACACAATGCGTTTTGGCGAATACGCAAAGGCCAGCCCTTATGGCGATATTACCTCTGTTTTCACTCGCGCCGGATACTCAGGAAATGGTTTTCCTGAGGACTACTGGCGTATGAAAAAGGATATGGGCGGTGGGGCAATGTACGACATGGGTGTATATCCACTTAACGGAGCGCGCTATTTAACGAAAATGGAACCTGTAGCCATAAGCGCCACCCACGAAAAATCCCATCCGCATATTTTTAAAGAAGTAGATGAAACCACCTATTTCACACTCGAATTTGCCAATGGCTTAAGCGCCGACTGCGGCACCAGCATTGTAAAATCGTATAACGTCGCGCGAATCGAATGTGAGAACGGTTGGTATGAGCTTGACCCTATGTCTCAGTATTCGGGGGTTAAAGGTTTAACATCTGATGGCAAGAGCTTTGCTGCCATTTCTAACATGCAGCAAACTTTGCAAATGGACAATGACGCTCTAGCTATTATCAATGATACACCAGTGCTAGTGCCGGGTAGCGACGGCATGAAAGATATTCACGTAGTGCAGGGCGCGTTTGCATCAGCCGCTGCAAACGGTAAGCGCGTGTTATTGTGAGCAGCTTAGAAAAAGGCGCATTTAGCGGCGTTCATCACATAAATTATGTGGTAAAAGACTTAACTGCATCAGTCGCCTACTTTGCAAAGGTGCTTTCTCAAGAGCCTACATACGAAGACTTACCTTTGCGGGAGGTGAAAACGGCTCGCTTTTTATTGGGCCAAACATATTTAGTATTGGTCTGCCCAAGCAACCCCGATTCAGAGGTAGGTAAAATCTTAGCGCAGCGAGGGGAGGGCTTGTTTTTGCTTTCTCTGACAACGGATGATCTTGCGCAAACTGAAAAAGCATTAGCGGACAATGGCGTTCACATCACACCAGCAGGCGCACGAAAAGGCTTATCAAGCTGGCAAGTGGCTGATTTAGAAGCGCCCAACGGCCTTGGCCCCATTTTGCAGATATGCGAGGACAACAAACACCAATAGGGCGAGCAAAAAATCTACTACTCCCGCTCAAGCAAAGCCCACAATATTTTATACAATGCTTGTAGCTCTACTGGTTTACCTACCTGATAATCAAAGCCAGTGTTTCGATATTGCTGAGTTTCATCCGGTGACACGTTTGCTGTTATCGACACCAAAGGAATGTTGTTTGCCAAAGGGCGAATGATATTACAGGCCTCTACGCCGTCCATCTCAGGCATTTGTATGTCTAAGAACACAATGTCGGGCTGAATTTGATTGAAGAGCTCTACTGCCTCTAGTCCATTGTTAGCAATTACAATTTTAGCTTTTGTTTCTTCGAGCATGGTACAAAATATAATCTGGTTTATCTCATTGTCTTCGGCAAGGAGAATTATTTTGTTGCTTAAATCAGGTGCGGCCAAACTGGCAATTTGACCATCTTTCATTGCTCTAGGTATGGCCTTTTTAAGGGGGATTGAAGCGCGTAAGATTGTTCCTTTATCCACTTCACTTTCAATTTTGATTTCGCCCTGCATAAGCTTTACTAGTCCGAGACTAATGGGCATACCCAAGCCTGTACCACCATACTTTCTCGTGGTTGAGGTATCGGCCTGCGAGAACCGAGTATAGATATTATCAATCACTTCTTGCGTCATTCCTGTTCCGTGATCTTTTACAGAAACTTCCAAAAAGTGAGAATCGTTGACTGTTTTCATGTCGTAAAAAATATCAACTGAGCCTTTTTCCGAAAACTTGATGGCGTTGGATACAAAATTTACCAATATTTGTTTTATCCTAAGCGGGTCACCAATCCAACCTTCCTGATACGCTGCGCCCTCTGAAAACGACAAGAGCACTTCTTTTTTGCTCGCCAAAATGTTCATTTCGTTGTTTATTTGTTTGCAGATATGGCTAAAGTCAAAATACACATTCTCAAGCTCAATGGCATCATCCTCAATTTTTGAGAAGTCTAGAATTTGATTGATAATCCCCAGCAAAGACTCTATTGAATAGTTCGCTGTTTTTACAAGATGTTGAGGTTTATCTGCTAAATCCATTCGCCGCAACAATTGTAAAGAGCCGTAAATGCTATTCAAAGGTGTACGTACTTCATGACTCATGTTTGCTAAAAATATTGATTTTGCAGCGGTGGCGAGCTCTGCTCTGTGTTTTTCTACCGACAGTTCTTTATTTGCAATTGCCAGTTCACTGGTGCGCGCATGCACTTGTTTATTTAAGGTTTGATTAAATTCCTGCACGTTTTTAAGTAGGTCATTAAAGGCTTTAGCCAGCACCTCAAGTTCTTTGAACTTGCTTGTTGTAGTTAGCGCTTGATAATCACCTTCTTTATTCTGACCAAGTTGCTTAGTTAGTGTTTCAAGCGGCTCAGCTAGATAGTGGGATACCCATAAACTGATAGCAAACACAACCAATAATACGACAGCTAAAACAAACCAAAAAATATCAGTCAGCGCCTTAACATCCTGCATAACTTCGTTTTGGTTAATTTTTGCAACGATGCCCCATTCGTAGTCAGCGATATATCGCGTTGCCGCAACAACGGTATTTCCAGCGTAGTCTTGTGCTCCCCAAATGATTGCATCTTCACCGTTTAAAGCTCTGATGATGGGAGCATTGGTATTTTCAAATGAGAGCGTTCTATTAAAAGCGCCTTGGTTATTGTAGCGTGTAGGTGAAACAAACAGCGCCTCGTTGCTTTCGTTTTTGATAGCTAAGATCCATTCCCCCGTTTTTCCTAAATCGCTCCCTTCTTCTACTATTTCAGTGATGAAATTTGGCGTAACGCTGAGCTGTATATAACCAATTACGGCATCGTTAAAAATTAGCTGGTCTATACCGCTGAGCGTTGTACCTTGGTCGTCGTGGCTGAGCGTAATTTGGGGGAAGCTATGGTTCGCGTCGATTGCAAAGGGAAAGGTATTGTTTGAGGAACTTGCAACAAGTACTTTGCTACTATCAAATACTGCAATGTTTTTAATATTCACAATAGACTCAGCAGCGTCATCTATGATGTGCTGTACACGTTCTATATGGCTTATATCACCAGATGAGACAAATTCACTTAAGCTACTTCTAAGCTGAGTTCGGCTAGAGACCAGCGCTGTGCCTTCAATAATACGATCAACGCTGGACAAAATTCTATTTCTAGCCAGTTGGCTGACTGCTGCAAGATTATTTTGAACTTGCGCCTTTTGCTGCTCGCCGACGAAAGAACTGAGATAATAAAAACTAAGGACCAAGGGCAGTAATACCGAGAAAAGCAGTGCGATTATGATGCTAGACTTTAGTTTCAAATATCATCCCCACTGTTGTAGCGCCCACTTGGCTTAACCAAGTAAATTTCGAGTATAGGAAGAATTAATCAGATTTTCTACCCCTAATGCTAACAGAAGCTTTGACTAGATTGGCATTCTTGCAAATGCTGACTAGTGAAAGTGTTACAGGAAAATTTCACCCCTGCTTTATCAAAAGCGCTTAGCTAGGAGAATTCGCAATGCACGGCACACGCATAAATGCATCTTATGTACAGAATAAGCAAGTTGCAGTATTTCACAACAAAATGTTAACAATTAAGACTCATTTTAATTTCAGCTTGAAATAATTAATTTCATAGTGAAATTAATTTTCAGGATTTTTTTGTTCAATAAGCAGGTTTTTTACCGAGAAAAACGCCTAAGCATCTGAATATCTTAAGTAATTATTATGCCCCCTTAAATATGGCACGCTCAGTGCAACACCACACCCAAAATAAAAATGCTGTTACAAACTATCGGCTTGTGAATTGTCCACTATAGTTAGTGAAAACCAAATACACAGGACATAGTCATGACACAAGCAATTCAGGATTGGTCATTGAACAACGCTTACCATCATCAACACAGTTTGGTTAAAGTTTTAATCTTCGGGCATAAAGAGTTTAGCCAGTTGATGACAAGCGTATTGCCTGAATTTAAGGGGCAAGCCGAGTTTAAAATATTCGATGCCATTGTTGGCAGTATTTCCGAAGTCCAAGCCCTGATAGACCAGTATCAGCCCGACGTGATTATTAGCGCAGGCTCAAACGCAGCCTACTTAAAAGCCAGTCTCGACATGCCGGTGTTAAGTTTAGCCACCACCGATGCCGACATTATCAACGCGGTTACGCGCGCCTCAAAGCTGTCTTCAAATATTAGCTTGGTCAATTTTGGCGAGCATTCGCCGGTTGTTGAGCTGTTGAAAAGTCATTTAAATATTGATTTAAACGAAGCTTGTTACAAAACAGCCGACCAAGCGCGCGAGCTTTTTAATGTTATTGCGGCAGCAAAGACCGATGACTCACTTACCTTTGTTGGGGCCAGTTTGGTTTGCGGCCTCGCGGCTCAGCGCGGATTTCAGTCCATTCTTATTTATTCAGAAGCCTCTTGCATAGCGACGCTCAAGCAAGCAATTGCCGCTGGGCATCAGGCGCGAGCGCAAAAGATTGATAAGGCACTTACCTACTGGCTTATTAATCAGTCAAAAACGCCTATTATTTTAACCGACAAAGAGGGTGATTCGGTAACGTTAAACAAAGCGGCGAAGGAAGATCTTAACCTTAGCCTTGAGTTTGAGATGGATTTATCGGAGATTATCCACCCGCTGAACGAAGAGCGCCCTAGCGACGGTGAATGCACAATTAATGGCGTGGATTGGTTTTTTCATCAAGACACCGTGCTGTATGGGCAGCGTCCTATGTTTATGTACCAGCTGTATCGTCGTAAGCAAGGGGTATTAGCGGCTACTGGAACATCTTTAAGCAAGCAAAGTAGTGTTAAACCCTTAGTGTTCGCCTCAAAGGCAATGCACGACTTGCTTGAAAAAGTTGCTTCGTTTTCAAACTCACCAAGTAACGTTTTAATTTTCGGTGAGTCGGGAACCGGCAAAGAACTTATCGCACGAGAAATTCATCGCAACAGCCAATATTCCAGTGGACGTTTTGTTGCACTCAACTGCAGCGCCATTCCAACTGAATTGTTTGAAGGCGAGCTATTTGGCCATCACGACGGCGCATTTACTGGTTCGCGACGCGGCGGACGAAAAGGCTTAATTGAAGAGGCGCAAAACGGCGTACTCTTTTTAGATGAAATTAGCGAACTCGCAATAGATCAACAGTCAAAGCTGCTCCGCTTTTTACAAGAGCGAACCTACCGCCCGCTTGGCAGCAATAAAGAAAAACCGGTAGCAATAAAGTTAGTTGCAGCCTCAAATAAGCCGCTTAAAGAGTTAGTAAGTAAAGGCCTATTTAGAGAGGATTTATACTTTCGACTCAACGTCTTTAACCTAGACATTCCCCCCTTGCGCATGCGCAGCGAAGACATTCTAAAAATTGCAGAGGTGAAGCTTCAGTATTTTCTCGACAGCTACGCACTAAACCTCGATGTAAAAGCAGTTTTAGAGTTGATAAGCGCTGAATTAAGCAATTACAGCTGGCCTGGTAACGTGCGCGAACTTGAAAACATCATTGAGCGTGTTGTGGCTACCTTGCACATGAAAGCAGATCTAAAAAGTTTACCCAAAACCTTGCGCCAAATTGCTCCAGAATTGTTCACCGAAGCGAACTTTGAATCTTCAGAAGGCTTGGTAAAACACAATGAGCTGGCCTTAGTGGCAGACGCAGTAAATATGTTTGGGGGAGACAAACAAAAAGCAGCGGAATATTTAGGAATGAGCCAAACCACTTTATGGCGAAGGCTTAAAAGAATGAATCAAACATAAAAAAACAAATACATCGGGAGAAGTCATGCAAAAGTTTAAGCTTAATAATCTAGCGGGGAGCGTAATCTTAGCGCTAGGGGTCAGCGCTCTTAGTTTCAGTCACCATGCGATGGCGCAAGAAGCAAGCGCCACCAGCGAAGAAGATGTCGAAATTATCAGTATCTCGCGAAAGCGCCCGGAAACCTTGCAAGAAGTACCGATTGCAGTTACCGCGCTTTCTGAAAAAGATATCCGCACGGCAGGTATTGAACGCACCGGTGATTTTATTGGCTTAATTCCCAACGTCAGCATTGTTGACGCTGCAAACGTGGGCGACACGCAGGTAAACATTCGCGGTATTATTTCTACCCGCGATGCTGAATCTACCTTTGCTTATGTAGTTGATGGCGTGCTGATGACCAACCCAAATAGCTTTAATGAAGACCTATTAGATGTTGCACAAATAGAGGTGCTTAAAGGACCTCAGGGCGCACTATACGGCAGAAATGCGGTAGCTGGTGCCATCATCGTTACCACCAAAAAACCGACAGACGAGCTTGAAGGTAGCGTTCGTGCCACGGTGGGTAACAATGGCCTGCGTAAAATAAATGGCACAGTGAGTGGAGGCTTCTCAGATACCTTATTTGGTCGCCTTACGGTTTCCGACAGCACCTTTGATGGTCATTATGAAAATATATTTACCGGTCAAGATGACGTAGTAGATTTCCTTGAGGATACTTCGGTCAAAGGTCGCTTGATTTGGGATGCAACTGAATTGCTAACTCTCGATATGAGAGCAAGCCGCAGTGAAGTAAAAGGCGGTGCTATTAACTTTAATGCGGTATTTGCTTTGCCTTCTTTTGTGGATGCGTTCGCACAGCCCGCGTACAATGCCAACGTCAACGAACATGACTTTACGTTTGCCTTTAACGTGCCCGGCGAGAACGAGCAAACCACCACAGAGCTTTCAATTAAAGGTGACTTAGACCTTGATGGTGTTGATATAACGGGTGTTTTAGCCTACAACGATTTAGAAGAATATTTGTTATCGGACGGCACAAGCGCTTCGTTTTATGGCTATGAACTTACTTCCCAGTGTCAAACCGATAGAGCTACTTTAAACAACACCCCTACCGCACTCGGTGGCGCCGATAGAACCGATTTATTTGGAGAGTTTTTTGCCCCCTTTGGTGTATTTCCCCCAGGCGTAGAATTTACTGGCGTGTATGGCCCTTATACGCCAACCGCGTGTGATGGATATCAGTACCAAGAGCGCAATCAAACTGACTTTAGCGGCGAGCTTCGCTTCACCAGTGATGACACCGACGCTGACCTACGCTGGATTGCCGGTCTTTACTTTGCAGAAATTGAGCGCGATGTTGTTGTCGCTTATGGTGCCGACCAAGGCCAAGGCTTTTTGCGTCAGGCTTACGTGCCGCCTACAGGACCTAACCCAACAGACTTATTGTTTGACGATACCTTCGACACCTCTGTGTATTCCGCATTTGGTCAGGTTGAATACGATCTGAATCCACAGTGGGAATTAGCCTTTGCCCTTCGTTATGACTACGAAGACAGAGAAGTTTCGAACAATGTACCAAACGTCAATGCCTCTGGTTTGAACGTAAACACCATTGTAAATGGGCAGGTAGGGCCAATTAACCCAGCTTTCAACGCCAATCCAAACGGCATTCCTGACAGAAGCCGTTCATTTGCGCAGTGGCAGCCAAAAGTTACCTTAGGGTATGAGCAAAACGACAACATTAACTGGTATGCATCTTACGGTATTGGTTTTAGAAGCGGCGGCTTTAACTCCATTGGTACACAAGACACTTTAAACTTCTGGTTTAACGCCTCTGGCGCGGGAACACCAGGAGATGCAGTGAATGCTCAGCTATTGGTATCTGACGAATATGATAAAGAGGTTACTTCTAGCCTAGAGCTCGGCTTTAAAGCCAAGTTTTTAGACAACAAATTACGCATAAACTCCGCAGTATTTGACACCACGGTAGACGACAACCAATTCTTCGAGTTCTTCGCTGGCCCATTTGGTTTGTTAAGAGCAGTTACCACGATTGATGAGCTTTCTATTCGCGGTTTTGAAATGGATTTCCAAGCACAGCTTACGGATGATTTCCAAGTGTATGGTGGTTTAGGTTTGATTGATTCAGAAATTAAAGAAAACCGCAATCGTCCGCTTTCAGTGGGGAACAAAGCGCCGCAAACGCCAGAGACTAGTATTACTTTAGGTGCGATGTACGAGTACAACATCACCTCAGAAATCGTAATGACGACGCGTCTTGATTGGCAATACGTGGGCGAGACCTTCTTCCATACACTTCAAGGAGAGCAAACACCGACTATTTGGGACTTCTTTGGCACTTTAGGTGGTGGCGTTCCGCCGGGTCCACATTCTCAAGACTTCAGCAATGCGTCGCGTGACTCATACAGTACGCTTAATTTGCGTGTAGGCCTTGATGCCGAAAATTGGAACGTTGCCGTGTGGGGCCGCAATATTACTGACGAGCAATATTTGCAAGAGGTAATTCCTGCGCCTGAGTTTGGTGGCTCATTTATTCATCCATCGGCTTTAGCCTCATATGGTGTTGATTTTACCTATCGTTTCTAGCAGTGACGGGGAGCCTAGCTCCCCTTTATCGAAACAACTATTGCTGAAAGAAAAAACACCTTTTGATTTTCATATTTACGCTTTGTTGCATTCACACACAACTCAGTAAAAACGGAGTACACGCTATGAATAAGCCGCTTGATGGCTTACGCATTATTGACCTGACACATATGCTGTCGGGGCCATACTGCAGCATGATATTGGCCGACTTGGGTGCCGACACCATCAAGGTCGAACCCCTTCAGGGAGAGGGCACGCGTAAGCTTTTGGCTACCGATCCTGAAAACTCTTTAAACGGCATGGGAGCCTACTTTATTACGCTAAATCGCAATAAGCGCAGCGTATGCATGGATTTAAAAACCGAAGAAGGCCTCGCCCTGTTTTATGATTTGGTGAAAGAATCTGATGTGGTTATTAATAACTTTGGTGCAGGCGTACCTGCACGCTTAAAAATTGATTATGAGCATTTGAGCAAGGTTAACCCGCGCATTATTACCTGCTCAATCACAGGCTTTGGCAGCAATGGCCCCAACTACAAGCGCCCCGCATTCGACCAAGTGGCGCAAGCTACGGGTGGCGGTATGTCTATCACCGGCACCGGACCAGACTCGCAGGTAAGAGGCGGTATTCCAATTGGCGATTTAGGTGGCGGCATGTTCGCGGTAATGGGCATTCAAGCTGCGGTGATAGAGCGTGCCACCAGCGGAATTGGTCAAGACGTTGATATATCAATGCTTGACTGTCAAATCTCTTTACTTAACTACATGGCCACCATGTACTTTCTATCGGGCAAAGACCCATACCCCATAGGCAACTCACACTTTGTACACGTGCCTTACGACACCTTTCAAACCAGCGACGGTTACATTGTAATTGCGGTTATTACCGATAACTTTTGGCAAAACTTAAAAGGCGTGGTCAACGTGCCTGAGTTTGATGATGCCGAGCTCGATACTCAGCCCGGCCGCTGGCGCAACAAGCAAATGATTAATCAAAAGCTGAATAATGTATTGAGCTTACGCGATTCCAAACATTGGATTGAGCAGCTAGAAAAAGCACGTATTCCTTGTGCGCCGGTGAATAAATTTTCACAAGCGCTGTCGGACGAGCAAGTGCTGCACCGTAAAATGGTGGTAGAGCTAACTCACCCTGACGGCAGCAAAACTAAAGGCCCGGGCAACCCTATAAAGCTTTCGCGTAGCAATGAAGAAAGCTATTCAGCAAGCCCAGATATTGGCCAAGACACTGACGATATCTTGCAAGGTCTGCTTAATAAAAACCCAGATACTATTGCTCTGTTAAGAGAAAAGGGCGTGATCAAATGAGCCCTTCTGATAATCAATCGCGCGCCCTTATTATTAATGATGTGGGCCCGCGCGACGGTTTGCAAAATCAAGCAAAAGTGCTGCCAATAGAGCAACGTATTGCGCTAATTCAGGCGCTTATAGAAGCAGGGCTACCTGAAATTGAAATTGGCGCCTTTGTATCGCCCAAAGCGGTGCCAGCGATGGCAAATACGGCTGACGTTTTCTCCGCTTTAAGTGCAAGCACACCAGAAGAAACGCTGCTCTCGGCCTTAATACCCAACATGCGCGGCTATGAGGCAGCACGTGATGCAGGTGTGCGTTTATCTTCTTTAGTGGTGGCGGTATCTAACACCATGAATGAAAAAAACATTGGCATGAATACCAGCAAAGCACTTGAAGTGTGCGAGTCAGTATTTGCTAAGGCCAAGCAAAATAATGCGCCCGTGCAGGCTTATGTTGCTACCGCATGGGAATGTCCATTTGAAGGCAAGGTTGCAGCTCATGATGTGCTTGAAGTAGCAGGCCAGCTTGTTGCGATGGGCGCAAGCCGTATTGTAGTGGCCGATACCATTGGCGCTGCCAACCCTGATAGCGTGAATAGCCTAATGAGCTTGCTCGTTGAAAATTTTGGACCCGATATATTTGCCTGTCATTTTCACGACACACGCGCTATGGGCCTTGCCAATGTTTACGCGGCAATTACAGCAGGTGTGCGAAGGTTTGATGCCTCCATTGCCGGCTTAGGCGGTTGCCCCTTTGCACCGGGTGCAAGTGGCAATGTGGCTACCGAAGATGTGGTAATGATGGCCGAGCAAATGGGCTTTAATACCGGCATCGATATTCCAAAATTATTACAAGCATCAGATTTAGCCATTCAACTAACTGGCACAGCAACAGGCGGTAAAGCCAAGCTGTGGCTCGAAAAATATTATAAGTAGGAGTCAAATATGAGTTTTAGATTGGGCGTTGACGTAGGAGGGACTTTTACAGACCTTTTGCTAATAAACGAAACGACCGGCGAAACCTTTACCGCCAAAGTCCCTTCCACCCCCAAAGATTCGTCGGTGGGTGTG
>CAYQMI010000002.1:12544-42866 GCA_964418575.1 uncultured Glaciecola sp. | reverse complement strand
CCACTTGAACTCACCATTGAGGCCGATGAGCGCATGGACGCTAAGGGTAAGCCGGTAGATGCGCTCGATACAGATGCGCTCAGTCGAGATTTGCAAACGCTTAAAGATAAAGGCCAAGTAGAAGCCCTCACCATTTGTTTTATCAACGCCTATTTAAACGGTGAGCATGAACGCCAAGCGCGCGATATTGCTCGCGGTATATTTGGTGAAATACCGGTGTCTATTTCGAGCGAAGTGGTACCAGAAATGCAAGAATACGAACGCACCGAAACCACGGTAGTGAACTCCTACGTGCGTCCAGAAGTGTCGCGCTATGTAGATAACTTAAGCCGCTCATTAAAAGAGCGCTTAGGCGATAACGTGCATTTGTCGATACTGCGCTCCGACGGCGGCTTAGCGTCTGCCCGTGCGTCGTCTGAAAGTCCGGTGAATTTGTTAATGTCGGGCCCAGCTGGCGGCGTGACAGGTGCGGTGCATTTTTGTACTCGCGCAGGTTACGACAATATTCTTACCTTTGATATGGGCGGCACTTCAACCGATGTAGCGCTGATACAAAATGCTCAACCTAGAATAAAACGCGAGACTCGCGTAGGCGATATTACTGTAAGAGCACCCTCGGTTGATGTGCGTACCGTAGGCGCAGGTGGCGGCTCTATTGCTTTTGTCCCCGAACTTACCAAAGCATTGCGAGTTGGGCCTGAATCGGCTGGCGCGGTGCCGGGTCCTGCAGCTTATATGCAAGGCGGCACAGAGCCCACAGTGTGCGATGCAAACGTAGTATTAGGTTATTTACCCGCTGATGTTCAGCTTGGCGGTAAAATGCAAATAGACAAAAGCGCAGCAGTAGCGGCGGTAAAAAAAGTGGCCGATGCCATGGACTTAAGTGTGGAAGAGGCCGCAGAGGGTATTATTAAAATTGCTAACGAAGCGATGTTTGGCGCGCTGCGATTAGTCTCAGTAGAGCAAGGCTTTGACCCAAGAGATTTCGCACTAGTAGGCTTTGGTGGCGCAGGCCCCTTACATGCCAATTCACTTGGCATACTCACCGACGCCTGGCCCACCATTATTCCGCCGGGCCCGGGTGTGCTATGTGCCTATGGTGATGCTACCACCGTGGTGCGCGATGAAGCCTCACGTACCTTTGTCAAAATGCTTGCAGACACTCAAAAACAAGAACTAAGCGAAGCCTTAACTGAGCTTCGCGACCTTGCTAGTCAAACGCTCACCGCCGATGGTATAGAGCAGGCGCAGCAAAACATTACGTATCAGGCAGATGTGCGATACACCGGTCAGGCCTTCCAGCTCTCTATTGAATTTACCCAAGAAGAGCTCGAAAAAGAGGGCTTAAATGTGCTTAAACGTCAATTTGACGAAGAGCATACCCAGCTCTTTACCTTTGCACTTGAAGAAGGTCATGAAATTGTGATGATAAGAGCCATCGCCATGGCTAAATCTGGGCAACTGCCAGAGCCTAAGCTGAGCCTTGATAAGCTTCCACTAGAGCAGTGCAAGCTCACCGACAGCGAAATTTACTACGAGGGCAAATATCATGCAGCCCCCATCTACGATCGCAATAAATTATGTGCGGGTACGGAAGTAAGCGGTCCTGCCATTATTTGCGAAATGGACTCCACCAGTGTGGTGCTGCCAGGCTATTGGGCCAAGGTAGACACCGTGGGCAATTTACTCATTCATCCAGTAGGCAGAGGATAAGCGCATGCAAAACCAATCAATGCAAAATAAGTCTATGCAAGACAAAATAAAACAAACTAACACCCAGCCTATGAAGCTGGTGGATGTAGACACCGTTACCGTAGACATAATCGAGAACGCGCTTAAAAACGCCCGCGAAGAAATGGACGCCGTGCTTTTTAGAACCGCTATGAGCCCGGGCATTCGCGAACAGGGCGACTGCTTTCCGATGATTGCCAACAAAGACGGCAAAATGGTGGTGGGGCAGTTTGGCAGCTTTATTCATGGCTTTATGAATGCATTTGAAGGCGAGTTGGAAGAGGGCGATATAGTGCTTACCAACGACCCTTACATGACCAACGCAGCCGTATCGCACTTGCCTGACTGGATGGTGCTTATTCCGATTTTTAAAGATGGAAGGCACATCGCATGGTCGGCCATGTTTGGGCATATGTCGGATAACGGCGGCATGGTGCCGGGCTCAATTCCTATTAAGGCGGAGAGTATTTATCAGGAGGGCATCCGCATACCGCCTATTAAGCTGTATAAAAAAGGCGAACTGCAATCTGATATGCTCGATTTGATTTTGCACAACGTGCGCACGCCGCAGTGGAACCGCTTTGACTTAAATGCGCTTGTGGCAGCTTGTAACACCGCCGCTAAACGCTGCGTGGAGATTGCCGAGCGCTTTGGCGACGACGTGTTTTATTCGACCATGGAAACCATGCTCGACCGTAACAAAATTGCCATGAGCGCGATTATTAACATGCTCGTACCAGAAGAGCCGCGCAGCTTTGAAGATTACGTGTGCGACGACGGCGTAGGCATGGGCCCTTACAAAATACGCTGCAAAATGTGGCGCGAGGGCGACAAAGCCATATTCGATTTTGAAGGCACCGACCCACAAGCACAAAGCTCCATTAATTTTTATTTGAACGAAGACATGTTCAAGATGTTTTTTGGCTCATTTACGATTAACTTAGTGGACCCACAAATACTGTTTAACGACGGTTTTTATGAGCTTGTAGATGTGCGCATACCGCAGGGGAGCTTGTTAAAACCCAACTTTCCGGCAGCGCTCTCAGGCCGCACTCATGCGCTAGGGCGTATTTTTGATGTGATGGGCGGATTGCTTGGGCAAGGTGCGCCAGAGGCGATGAACGCGGCAGGCTTTTCAGACTCGCCTCACTTGTTTTACTCAGGGTATGATGAAAAAGGCGATTGGTTCCAGCTCTTTCAAATTGGCTTTGGTGGTGTACCCGGGCGCCCAGTTGGCGACGGCCCTGACGGACACTCTTTATGGCCCGGCTTTACCAACGTACCCAATGAATTTGTGGAAGCGTATTTTCCGCTAAGAGTCGAAAAATATGAAACCATTAGCGATTCGGGCGGCGCTGGCAAGCACCGCGGAGGTAATGGTTTGCGTGTAGCGTATCGCTTTTTAGCCGATGGTCAAATTGCTATTCACGACGAGCGCTGGTTAACCTATCCGTGGGGCGTTAATGGCGGCGAGCCGGGTTTGCGGTCTACCAAGTTACTTGTACGTAAAGATGGCAGCGAAGAAGTATTGCCCGCCAAATGCGACGGCATAGAAGTGCGCGCAGGTGATTTACTCTACTTTAACACTTGGGGCGGCGGCGGTTGGGGCGACCCATTTGTGCGCGAATACGCTTTAGTGCAAGATGACATAAACCGAGGCTTAGTATCGCCAGAGGGGGCTAAACGTTACGGCGTGATAGTGGATGCAAGCGGCAACATTGACACTGGCGCAAGCGATACCTTACGCGCAGAACTCAGCGCCCAGCGCGGCGATGCACCCTTGTTTGATTTTGGCGGCAGCATAGACGAAATTAAACGCCGATGCGAAGCTGAAACTGGCCTAAAAGCGCCTCAGCCACCTGTGTTTAAAAAGGCGCGGGCTTAAAGCAGTGTAATAACAAGGTAAATATGTGAACAACGCAACAAGTAAAGACCTGCCTACAGGCGAGATAACGCTGGGCGAACGCCCAGCGCTTATTGTGGTAGATATGAGCAAAGGCTTTGCCAGCCCACAAAGCCCTCTCGGTGGCGATTTTACCGAGGTGATTGAGGCCAACTTAGCCCTGCTCACACAGTTTAGAGCTAAACAGCTTCCCATATTTTTTACCTCGGTAGTATATCGCAATGCCAAGCAAGCAAGCGTATTTCGCCAGCGCCTGCCCGACTTAAACATTTTACAAGCCGGCTCCCAATGGATAGAAATTATTCCAGAGCTTAAGCGCCAACAAAACGAACCCATCATAGAAAAACACGGCCCCAGCGCCTTTTTTGAAACCCGCCTAGCCACCCAGCTAATACACGCCCGAGTCGACAGCTTAGTGGTAACTGGCCTCACCACAAGCGGCTGCGTGAGAGCCACCGTAGTAGACGGCCTGCAACACAACTACCCTGTATTTGTCCCCGAGCAAGCCTGTGGTGATAGAAACCTCGAAGCACACAAAGCCAATTTGCATGATATGAACGCCAAATACGCTCAAGTCCTAAAAAGGGGGTCAGTGTTATTTTAAAAAAGGGGTCAGTGTCACATAAACCGTAAGTCCAGTTTTGCCTAGTACAGGATTGTAATTTTATCTCCGCTTCGTATATTGGTGGGCCAATGGCTTATCAATGGAATGAAGATGGCAAGGCGCAGACGAATAGGACCTAAAGGTGTTACGCAGCATGTTGTGCAGCGAGGTAATAATCGCAAAGTTTGTTTTAAATCCGAACAAGATTTTATAGTTTATGCAAGTTGGTTAAACGACTATAGCAAAAAATATAAAGTGGCGGTGCATGCTTGGGTATTCATGAGCAATCATGTTCATTTGTTGTGTACGCCGATGTCGAACAATTTGGGCGTTAGTCAAATGATGCAAGCTTTAGGTCGGCAATATGTGCGTTACTTTAACGATACCTATAAGCAAACAGGCACGCTTTGGGAGGGCAGATTTAAATCTTCGCTGGTTTGTACGTCAAGTTATTTGCTCAATGTTTATCGCTATATCGAATTAAACCCTGTTCGCGCTAACATGGTGAAAAAACCCTCAGAGTACAAGTGGTCTAGCTATCATCACAATGCGCTAGGCAGGTTGTCAGAGCTGTGTACGCCGCACTCTATATATTTACAGCTAGGTGTTTCACCGAGCGAGAGGATGCTTATTTATCGGTCTTTGTTTGATGCGGAGGCACTATCTCAAGCTATGATCGATAAAATAAGAAACTGTGCAAACAAGGAGTTAGTGCTGGGTAATGACGAGTTCAAAAGTAAAATAGAAGCAATGTTGGGAGAAAAGCTAAAAACGGGAAAAATCGGCAGGCCTCTTGGCATTAAGTAACACTGACCCCTTTTTTTGCCCTTTTTTGCGACCTGCGCACAGATTTGCGTCTTTATAAGTAGGACAACAAAAAAGGACCTACTCATGAAACGCTTCCATATTCATCTTCGTGTCGATA
Source organism: uncultured Glaciecola sp. (assembly GCA_964418575.1). Lineage (GTDB taxonomy): Bacteria > Pseudomonadota > Gammaproteobacteria > Enterobacterales > Alteromonadaceae > Glaciecola. The sequence goes on along the minus strand of CAYQMI010000002.1, from coordinate 37,703 downwards.
GCATCGACGAAAACGTTAAATTTTATGCCACTTTGTTTGCTCGCGAGCCGGTGATATTAAAGCCTGATTATGCAAAGTGGATATTAGATGAGCCCCAGCTTAACTTTGCAATATCCAATCATGAGGCAGAGCGCGGAATAAATCATATTGGTGTTCAATTTGAAAGTGCACAAGAGTTTGAGAAAGCGCAAGACCTGTTAATAGCAAAGTTAAACAATAAAACAGATAACAGCGCCGTCTCGCAGCAAATAAGCCAACTAAAAACACAGCAAACCGCCCAAAATGAAGCCAAATGCTGCTATGCTAAAAGCAACAAACACTGGTTGCTCGACCCACAAAACGTGGCGTGGGAGTTTTTTCACTCCTATGATGTGATGCAAGAATATGGTTTTAGCGATACCAAAGAAAGTATTTGCCAAGCGTCGACAGGAGCAGAACATGAAAGCAAATCTTGAGGTGGGGCTGACTCAAAAGAGCGGCAGTGCAGCCTCCCGCGTAAAGCAAGATATCGACAATGAGCTAGCGCTGGCCTACCTACAACTTAAACATCAGGTATTGGGTTTTTTAAAAGCGAAGCTTCAAGATCATGCCCTTGCCGAAGACATCTATCACGACGCATTTGTAAAAGCGCTTTTGCTAAAGCCAACAGCAGATATTCAAAACCCACAGGCATGGCTAAAACGTGTCATGCACAACGCGATGATTGATCATTTTAGACAACAAGCAAACCTGCAAACGCATACGCACACACCAATCGAATCACTCGAATTTGAGGAGAGTTTAGACTTAGAAGTGCATCAGCTATTTTCAAGCTGTTTGCGAGCATTTGCAAAGGCATTGCCTGAAAAATACCGAGATGTGCTCATTGCTAAAGATTTTGAGGGTGTGCCGGTTAAAGATATTATGAGGCAGTTTTCTTTAGGTGAGTCAGCCGTTAAAAGTCGGCTAGTGCGCGCGCGAAAAATGCTTAAGCAGGCACTGATGGAGTGCTGTAGCGTAGAGCTTGAAAATGGCATTATTACCGACTTTTCTTTAAACAAAGCCAGCACCAAATGAGCGTATGATGAGGTAACGCATTAAAAGAGACAATTAACTTACACTGACCGCTTTTTTGAAAGAGACAATTAACTTACACTGACCCCCTTTTTTGCAATATAGGTGCTAAATGTCTCAACACCAAGCAAATACTCAAGCTACCGCTGACAGCAGTAGCGGTGTCATACAACACGCAAGCAACGCTGAATTAACAAGCGCGGGGCAGGCGGTTAAAGCAATACTCGATATTAAATTTAGTCGAGCAAAAGAACGGCATGCCGCTGCGATGGGTTTTGCTTCGTCTAATCACTTGTTGGCCGCGCTAAAAGTGGGCCCTATACAAAAAGAATTCGACCAATACATAGAGGTGTTACGCGTTCAGGCTCAAGAAAAACACCAAATTAGCTTAAGCGCCGAAGCTATAGAGAGTTTGCGTCAGGCGCTCGTAGGTTAATATTTAAGGGGCCGTTAAATCTGCCTCTTACCTTTCATAGTTCGCTATCTTCTATATCAGATAAGGCTATAGCTAGCCTCTTAGCCCAAGCGTTTCGCAATGCCTTGTAAAGTATCGCTTAGTGCCAACACGCGTTTTTGTGCATTTGGCTCATCGCTATTGGCCTTGAGTGATTCGGCCAGTTTGCTTAAGTCTTTTGAAAAACGTCGGCTTGTTTCACCCTCACTGAGCATGCTTTGTGCTTGCGTTATCATTTCAAGCACGGCTTTATGGTCTTTTTGTTCAAGGCCACCGTCGCGAGCAAATTGGTCTAAGTACGCAAGCGCTACCACAGGTTCTGCCGGCCAAGTCACTTTAAACTGCTGCTGCGGATTAAAGGTGTTGCCCATATTTGCAAGTGTGGCGGCAGCAATTTCGTTGGCACTTAAGAACTCGCTGGGCTCTAGGGCAAGTACGTCGAGTCCGCGAATAATTTCGGTGCCGTATATTTTACCGTTATACCAATAAGTCGACCAATATCCAGCGATTACCATGCGCTCGTCGTGTATGGGGCCGCGGTCAAAAAACGCGATTTCTTGTGGGCTTGCGGTATCGGTAAAATCAATCACCGAGAGGCCACCTTGATACCAAGCCTGAACAAATATATCTCGTCCTGGCACAGGTACAATTGAGCCGTTGTGAGCGACGCAATTTTCTTGCTCAGACTGCGGCGCGCCAATTTTGTAATAGCTTTCAAAACTCAGCTCGCCATCGTTTAAAGAATAAAACGCATTGGCCCCCCAGTTCATTGGGTCTGAGGCTCGGCATCGCGGTTGCGTGCCGCCTCCCCATTCGTCGGTAAACAGCACTTTGGTGCCATCATTGTTAAACGTGGCTGAGTGCCAGTATGCAAAGCCAGGGTCGGCCACCTCGTCTATCCTAGTAGGTTTGAGTGGGTCAGATATATCTAAAATAATACCGTTACCCGAGCATGCACCCGCGGCGAGATTAAGCTCTGGAAATACGGTGATGTCATGACATTGGTCAGTGCGACGAGTTTCTTGCGTACCGTCTCCATGATCGCCTCCCTTCCATAAACCTGCTACTCGTCCGTCCTCATCTGCAAACACCGCAGGACTTGATGTAATACGCGATTTAGAGGGGTCGCTTAGCGGGATCTCAATTACATCGATACGAAACAGCGCCGTGCGTTCGTCTCCCGGCACTTCGCCAATGCAGCCCGCTAATTCTTCTTCGTCACGAACGCCTGCGGTGCCTGAGTTGTATACCACAATACGTTCATCGTCTGCCGATACTATTGAGTGAGTATGAGAGCCGCGGCAAGTTTGCACTAAACCCACTTGTTTTGGCAGGCTTAAGTCTGAGATATCAAAAATACGCAGGCCTCTAAAGCGCTCTTCGCTCACATCGTCACTTACGCCCTGTAAGCCGCAGTCTACTCGTCCGCGAGTTTGTTCTACCGACATCACTAATAAATCACCTACAATCGAGACATCACCTTGCCCGCCAGGACATACAATAGAACTGGTAAGTTTGGGTATGCCTTGTTCATTAAGCTTATATACATTAAAGCCATGGTAATTCCCTGCTACCAGCACATCGCCCGAAAACGCCATATCGGTATTCCAAAAGCTTAAAAGCGGCCAGCGTTCAGCCCATTCAGTTTTTAAATCGCCTTCTTCATCGCTGCGCTCGGCGCTCTCTTCAGCCTTTTCACCACCGTGCATGTGCTGCTCATGAGCATCATGCGTTTGCTCAAGCTCTTCCTCGTCTTTCTTGGGTTTAATTGGTGGCAAATTCGATGGGTTTTCTGGGTCAAAAAAGCCTTGTGGGCGAGGTAAACTTGCGAGCAAGTTGATGTTTGATGAGGCTTCTCCGGCATCGCGCAAACCTGCACTTAAGCCCACGCGTGGGTCGTCTGAAAGCCCTGCAAGTAAGCCGTCCATCCGCGTTATTTCAGCTTCTTGGTCGTTTACAATGTCGTTTATAAAATCATACAGAATAGGGTCGTAGGCTGAGCCATCTTGCTCTAGTAAATCCTCAACCATACGCACAGCACCTTCATGATGAGGGATCATAAGGCTTAAAAATATGCGGTCAAACTCGCTTCCCTTGGCGTCTGCAAGAGACTGCATTTGCTCTTTTGTGGCCATGCCCATCAAGCTATGGTCCATATGCATCGAATGGTCTATATGCACAGTTTGATTGCGCTGCTCAAGCCATTGGCTCATAAAGGCGATTTCGTCGGCTTGGGATTTACGAATACGGCCGGCAATATCAATGATCTCTTGGTTGTTCGTGCGCTCTTCTACTAGCACTGCCATGTCGACCGCTTGTCCGTGATGGGGGATCATGTTCTGCATAAACATCACATCGCCTGCGGTAAAGCTAGTATCAGCAATTTTAACGGCGTCTTCGGCAGAAAGTGTTTTTGCGGCTTGACCGGGTGCGCCGGGTTGAATGATTTTTACTTCGCTATTTGTATCAGAACTGTTCTGCTGGGCATGGGCAATATTATTAAGCTGAAAATACGTGGCTAAACTCATCAAAGTGATTAAGCTTAGCGCTTGGCTGCGTTCTAAAATCGAAAATTTCATAAGCAAAACAATCCTGTTACAAATAAAAGCAAACTTTTTATACAAGACTATTGCGAATTGGGAAAAGTGTAAAGAAATACAGGAATCACGCTATGCGGAAAGTTGGAGCAATCCTCGAGAACGGCTAGATATGCCTTAAATAAAAAACGCCCTGCATAATAAAATGAGGGCGTTTGCAAACTCAGGCGATTTCAATATGCTTGAGTAAAACCGACGATTTACGAGGGATAAATCGCCGCTTAGTGCGCTTTTAAACTTCTACTCTGATTCTAGCTCAGCATCAGTTTTGCTTTTAATCTCGCCCCAGTTGCCGTTGGCTTCGGTAATAAACCCAGGTACATCGGTTAACCAGCGCTGCTGAACTTGTGCGTTCAAATTTAAGTAAAGCTTGTCGTTTACAATTTTAAACGCGGTGGGGTCGGTGTCGAATTTGCGGTCCATCGTCACGCCAAAGGCGCAATAGCCACCATACTGAGGTGCATATTTGTCGGGATTTTCGCGAAATAAATCGCGGTGTTCTTCACTCGCAAACTGATAAATCGCGTTTTTGTGAGTAGCGGTATAGTTAGCATTGCCTTTTACAGCTTGGCCGTCGGTGAAATACGCTACGGTATCAAAACCTTGTATTGCAAGGTCGTTTTTATTGGCGTTTACGTCAATGTCTGCAGCAAAGGTAACGGTGCTTAAGGCTAGTGTAGTTGCGATTGCTGTTGCTTTTAAAATAGTGCGAAAGTTCATAATAATTTCCTATTGAAGTAGTTAATTGTTTTAAGAAGCAAATTGTTGCTTCAAAGCAAAGTCTTGTTTGAGTAAGGCTAAGTGACACTGCATATGATAGGTATTTGCTAATACAAAATGGATGAAGTAGTCTATAAAACAATACAAATCGTCCAAAAGGGATGTCGTGGACCGTTTATCGCAAATTTTGAAACGTTTTAACCTGCATGCTGATGTGTTTTTTTCAGGGAATCTGTGCGGCTTAAGCGATTTTGATGAGCCCTCTGGTAAGCGTGGGCATATTCATATTCTCAAGTCAGGCTCTTTGGATTTAATTGATCACCAGGGTAAAAAGCGCAACATCGGTCAGCCTAGCGTGATGTTTTTTCCAACCGGGCGTAAACATCGTATTGTGCCAGACCCGGTAAAAGGCGCCGATTTAGTATGTGCTACCATTGAGTATGTGGATGTAACAGCCAACCCGATTGCCCAAGCGCTTCCGCCCTTTTTAAAATTTCAGCTCAGCCGTTACCCCGATTTGAAAAAAACCGCTAAATGGTTATTCAAAGAAGCCTTCGACAGTAAGTGCGGGCGCATGCCGATGATTGACCGCTTATGCGATATTTTTATTATTCAAGTATTGCGTGAGGTATTAAACAGCAACGAAGTTTCCCACGGCATGCTCGCCGGACTTGCGCATCCACCGCTGGCTTCGGTGATTACGCAAATTCATGCACAGCCAGAATATCCCTGGAGTTTAGAATCAATGGCGGAACTGGCATTTATGTCGCGCTCTAAATTTGCAGACTTGTTTCGTGATGTTGTAGGCGAAACCCCTGGAGAATATTTAACTGACTGGCGTATGAACGTGGCGCAAAGTGCCTTGTTAAAAGGCGATACCGTGAGTGTGGTTGCTGAAAAGGTGGGTTATGAGAATGGCTCTGCTTTGGCGCGCGCTTTTCGAAAAAAAGTGGGGGTATCGCCAAAGGTATGGCAGCAGCAAAATATAAACAGCCGCTGATGCACACAAGCGAGCCTTTATTGTAAATTCAACTAGGTACTGCTACTTTTTATCCACCTTGATGTTAAAAGCGCATGCGATGTGGCAATGAACTCAACTAAAAGAAAATTAAAAGAGTTACCCATAATAGGAGCAATTAAGGGCAAACTAAAAGTGCATTACAGAAAGGCGAATAATGCATATAAAAAAGGAAATATGCAGCAAGCCTACAATGAAATAGTAAACATGCAGCGCATCAAGCCCGACGATGCCAATGTAAATCATTTGCTGGCGATTATGTTGATGGGTCAACAACCCACACAAGTGATTTTTCAATACCTCAATAAAGCCCAGGTCGCAGCCCCCGACGATATTAAAATAAGAAAAACCTACATCGACCTATTAATAACATCTGGCCAAATGGCTGAGGCCCTCAAGCAGCAACAATTTATTGTGAGCAAGGAAAGTAGCAATATAGATGCATGGAAGCAGCTATTAAGCTTAGCCAGAAAAGCAGACGATAAAGTGTCCTTGCTTGAAGCATCAGCTATGCTTATTGAGCTAGGCCATAAGGATGTTAATCTTAAAGATATCGAATACTCGCTGCAAAACACCCTTGCCAAACAATATAAGACGCACGTAGAAAAAGCCTTGCTCTATGTTTTTGAGCAGCAGAACACTGACTTTCAAAAATATATGCCGCATACCGCTACCTTGCTCGTTGCAAAATACGACAAAGCCGAGCTCTTAAAGCTTACGCTTCAGGATTTGAATGATGACGTATTGCTGAATGCCTTTTTAAGCTCTGGTTACAATGTGTATTTGCCGTTTGAGCTTTGGCTAAGCAAGGTGAGGCGGACTATCGTCTCAGATATCGCTATACCGATGAGCGCGGATTATGCGCTCAACTTAGTGCAGTCGATTGCGATACAAGGCTATCTCACAGGGTATATTATTGTTCGTGATGACAAGGAAAATCAGCAATTAAAAGTATTAGAGTCTTATTTTGCGGAGTCAAACGATGCTACAAGCCTTCTGCTGATCAGCATGTATAGAGCCCCCACAGTGCAAGAAATAACAAAAGCTGAGCTATTAACACGTCCTCAAATTTCAGATAAATTCCTCAAGGTGTTTTATCACGATCAACTCGCTGAACAACAATATAAGCAGCAAATAGATAAGGCGTCGTCCATCACCAACGCTACCTCAAATGACGTGAGGGACATGTACGAAGAAAGCCCATATCCGCAATGGAGCAATATCGATTTTCATGTGTCCAGCCCGGCGGCACTGGCGAGTGAGTTACAACTGCATAGCCCTCACATTTATGAACAAGACAATATGGAAATGCTCATTGCTGGCTGCGGTACCGGGAGGCAATCTGTCTATGAAGCATACAGATTTAAAGACGTAAAAATTAAGGCAATTGATATTTCCTCAACTTCATTGGCGTATGCGCTTCGTAAAACAAAAGAATACGGACTTGAGAACATTGAATATGAGCAACAAGATATTCTGAAGCTAGGTGATTCTGACAGTAGCTACTTAATGCTTGAATCGGTTGGGGTACTGCATCACATGCAAGACCCTGATAAAGCCTTTAGCATTGTTCGTGAAAAACTAAAACCTGGCGGATTAATGCTGATTGGGCTTTACAGTGAGATAGCTAGAAAGCATATAAATGAGATACGAGAGCTTGTTAAAAAGAAAGGAATACAGTCTGATCTAGAGGAAATAAGGCGCTTTAGGCATCACAATTTGGTGAATGCAAATAGCCACTTTATAAATGAAGAGGGCATTTTTGAACTTAAGGATTTAGGCTTTTTGAGCGGATGCAGAGATTTATTCTTTCACGTGCAGGAGCATCAAATGTCGATTCCGTGGATAAGAGCAACCTTAGCAAAACATAACTTAAGTTTTAAAGGTTTTACATTTTCAAGTGAAAACATTCTGATTGATTTCGCCCACCAATACCCTCACCCAGAAGACCGCCTAAATCTGGACTTATGGGAAAAGTATGAAACAGACAACCCTGATACATTTATTAGTATGTATAACTTTTATTGCCAATGTAATGAGAAAGTAAACTGAGGGATAAAGCTGAGAAGAACAGCAGCCGCTTTAGTATGTAAGCGGCTGCCATAATAAAGGATTGCTTAACGCATATCCTTAAGCGCCTGAATTCTATCTTCAAGCGGCGGATGGCTTGCAAACATTTTCTGAACTTTACCCGCACTAATGGCAAAAGCAGCCATTTCATCAGGTAATTTTGGTGCGTCTTGTCCGTCTTTTAAGCGCTCTAGAGCCGCAATCATATTTTGCTTTCCGGCGAGTTTTGCTCCACCAATATCGGCTTTAAATTCTCTTTTGCGAGAAAACCACATAACAATCGACATGGCTAAAATGCCTAAGATAATTTGCGCAACAAACGAGACTATCCAAAACGCAGGGCCGTGCCCGCGTTCTACTTTAAATACTACGCGGTCAACAATGTGGCCGATGACGCGAGATAGAAACACAACAAAGGTGTTTACCACGCCTTGAATCAGCGTGAGTGTGACCATATCGCCATTTGCTACGTGGCTCACTTCGTGTGCTAGCACCGCTTCAATTTCGTTTTTGTTCATCGACTGCAACAGGCCAGTGCTTACTGCTACCAAGGCGTTGTTTTTGTTCCAGCCGGTGGCAAATGCATTGGGGGAGGGATGGTCAAAAATACCGACCTCGGGCATACCAATGTTGGCTCTCTCAGCTTGGAGCTTAACAGTTTGCATTAACCAGCGCTGAGTTGGGTCCGACGCTTCTTTAATTACATGCACGCCCATGCTGCGCTTTGCCATCCATTTTGAAATAAGCAGAGAGATAAACGAACCTGAAAAACCAATTACCGCTGAATAAACCAATAAGGCCTGCAAGTTCAGATCAACGCCGTTCTCAGCGAGTAAGCCCTGTATCCCAAATATACTAAAGGTAAGGCTCAATAGCGCCATGATGGCTATATTAGTGCCCAAGAAAAGCAAAATTCTCATGTAAATGTACGTCCAAAACAAAACCTGATTGACTTAATAATATGATGGCGCCAGTTAAAAAAACAATTGCTACATCGATAAATAAAATTAAGCGCTAAAAAACAATCAGAGAAAGCTGTACATTAACATTCTATAAACATAATCAGTTTTTCCGATTGAGCCTATCGTTTTTATTCTCATTACGCTTTTAAGATAAGGGTCTATACTTACGCACACTACGAAAATGTTGCAACGTTCGCAGTGAACAAAGCTATAGGTAAAACTTGATATGCGTGCAATGGGCAATACCAAAGCTTGGATATTGGTGGCAACAAACAAGCGTGCATAACAATTTATTTACATATTAATTATTCACATACTTTGTGTGGTGACTTGTTCAAAACAAAGTACACAGAATAGTATTCGGAGATAACGCGATGACCGTTAAAAAAATAATTTCCATCAGCAGTATTGCAGGCCTAGTTGCTATGACGCTAATGTCGGGCTCGGTGTTTGCACAAAGCGACGAAATGTCAAAACCTAAAGGTGCCATGGGCAGTGGACCTGTAAAGGCGAATCAGGCCAAGACCAACCAATTTTGGTGGCCTGATCAACTCAATTTAACGCCACTTAGAGATCATGACGGGCGCTCTAATCCCTATGGCGCAGATTTTGACTATGCAGCTGCATTCGCAACGCTCGATTTAGACGCAGTAAAAAGCGATATAGACACACTTCTTACCACTTCTCAAGACTGGTGGCCGGCAGATTTTGGTAACTATGGTCCTTTCTTTATCCGCATGACTTGGCACAGCGCAGGTACTTACCGTACGCTCGATGGTCGCGGCGGAGCTGGTGGTGGTCAGCAGCGTTTTGAGCCGCTCAACAGCTGGCCAGATAATGGTAATCTGGATAAAGCGCGTCGTTTATTATGGCCGGTTAAGCAAAAGTATGGAGAAGCGCTTTCTTGGTCTGATTTGATGGTGTTAGCAGGTAACGTGGCACTTGAGAATATGGGGTTTCAAACCTATGGTTTTGCGGGCGGCAGAGCAGACGACTGGGAGCCTGATTTAGTTTATTGGGGCCCTGAAATTGAAATGCTCGCCAGCGACAGAGAAGATAAAAATGGCAAGCTTCAGCGCCCATTAGGTGCGACTCACATGGGCTTAATTTATGTGAATCCAGAAGGCCCGCGTGGTGTGCCAGACCCAGTAGGCTCGGCTAAAAACATCCGTGTAGCCTTTGAACGCATGGCCATGAACGATGAAGAGACCTTAGCCTTAATTGCCGGTGGACACACCTTTGGTAAAATGCACGGTGCCCGTAAACCTGCAGATTGTGTTGGTCCAGAGCCAGCAGCAGCCGGTATTGAGGAGCAAGGTCTAGGCTGGAAAAACAAATGCGGTAAAGGACACTCTGAAGATACCACCACCAGCGGTTTAGAAGGTGCTTGGACCCAAGCGCCTACAAGATGGACTTCGCTGTATTTAAGCAACTTGCTGAATTTTGAGTGGAAACAAACGCGCAGCCCAGCAGGCGCTATTCAGTGGATACCCACTGATGAATCGCTTCATAAAGCTGTGCCTGATGCGCATATCGAAGGTAAGTTTAATCCGCCGGTTATGACTACCGCAGATTTAGCGCTTAAATTCGACCCTGAATATCGCAAAATAGCGGAACGCTTTTTAGCAGACCCTGAAGAGTATCGTTTAGCTTTCGCGAAAGCCTGGTACAAATTAACTCACAGAGATATGGGACCACCTAGAAACTTTTTAGGTAAAGAAGTGCCAGAAACAGTGCACATTTGGCAAGACCCAATCGACGAGAGCTCACAGTCGACCATTAGTGTAGATGAAGTAAAGGCCTTAAAAGCGCAAATTTTAGCGTCTGATTTGAGCGTGCCAGAGCTTGTGCGTGTTGCTTGGGGCTCAGCGGCAAGCTATCGCAATACCGATATGCGTGGCGGTGCAAATGGTGCAAGAATTGCGCTTATGCCACAAAATCAATGGCAGGTGAATAATCCTGACGAGCTTGAAAAAGTGCTTGGTGTTTTAAAAGATATCAAAAAAGACGCAGAGGCAGACGGTCATAAAGTATCTTTAGCAGACTTAATTGTACTTGGTGGCGCCGCTGCAATTGAAAAGGCTGCCAGTGAAGCTGGGTATGATATCAGCGTTCCTTTTACGCCAGGACGTGGTGATGCAACGCAGGAGCAAACCGACACTAACTCTTTCGATTTACTCGCATTAAATGCAGATGGATTTAGAAACTACTTTGATGCAGAGCAAAGCTACAAATCACCTACTGAAATGCTAGTTGATAAAGCTGACCAGCTCGATTTGACGGTATCAGAAATGACCGTGCTTGTTGGCGGCATGCGTGCGCTAGACGCAAACTATGCTGGCGCGAAGCATGGTGTTTTAACCGAACAGCCCGGCACATTAAGCAACGATTTTTTCGTTAACCTATTAGATATGTCGACAGTTTGGCAAAAAGCCTCTGAAGATGGCATATACCAAGGACTTGACCGTGCAAGCGGTGATGAAAAATGGACGGCGACTTCGGTAGATCTGATTTTTGGCTCAAACTCAGAGCTAAGAGCAGTGGCTGAAGTTTATGCTTACGACACATCAAAAGATAAGTTTGTATCTGACTTTGTGAATGCGTGGGTTAAAGTGATGAACGCCGACAGATAGATATATTTGAAACCCAAAGGCACTAGCTACTACTAGTGCCTTTTTTATTGAATTAAAATGCTTAAGGTTTAACAGCCGTAAATACCGCCAGCGTCTCTTGCTGAGTGTCGCTAAAGCTAAGTTTGTCACTTTCAATGGAGTAAGCGCTGGTTTCTCCAAGCATATTTAAATAATCTTGCTCTTCTACTTCGCCCGGCAAACACGCTCGCCGCGTTGCGCCAATCTCGCTAAAGCTAACGGAATTGTTTTCGCCTAGCGTAAAGCCACCAAAAAAGCGGTTGCAGCCAGTTGAGCCTGTAATTCGACCTTCAGCTTCGTCAAAAATGACATGAGCGGTGGGGGCAGTTGTGCTTTCTTTTATTGCTTTTGAGTGCAGTTCACTTAGCTGCCAATAAGTATCCATAAGAGGAGGAGATGCCATGTCACTACCTTGTTCAGCTTGTGTGCAGCCAATCGTTATAAATGCAGCCGTAGCTATTAATGCCTTTTGAATATTACGTATTTTCATCGCGTTACGTTCCTATAATTGTATAGATGATGCGTTTATCGTGTTGCCTGCTCTAATGCTTCTCGTATTTTACCACTTATAGGCTGAGGGACTTGCGTCGCTCGTTGTACAAACACATGCGTAAGTGAAGCTTGCGCACACGCTTTTTCTGCGCCCTCTGCAAATATTGCTACGCCGTATTGCACAGAGCTATTGCCCAAGCGGTTTACTCTAAAAGCGCCTTGAATTTTATCTGGAAAGGCAATACTGGTGAAATAACTGCACTCAGAATGCACCATCAAGCCAATGGTGTCACTTTGGTGAATATCAAATTCGCCATACTCGATTAAATACTGATTCACAATGGTATCGAAGTAGCTGTAATACACCACATTATTTACATGGCCGTAAATATCGTTATCCATCCAGCGGGTACTTAACTCAAAGAAGTGAGTATATTCGTCTTTGTTATGTGCCTTAGGTTTTGTCATTTGATGCACTGTTTACTGAGTCTGGTTAAAGACTATGCCTGAATTTGCGCTTTGTGCAATGCTTAAAACACTCAGAAGGCAAGCTCATAAATCCGCAGGGCATCTTCATAGCTCATGGTTTTTGGGTTATTCGCCAACAAACGCGTTTGTTGCATGGCATCGGCGGCTAAGGTCGGCAAATCGTTGCGCACAATGCCAAGCATCTGTAGTTTATACGGGAGCGTTAAATCCACAATGAGTGTTTCGAGCTTCGCAATAAATCTGGCGCTGAGTGTTTCTGCACTCTGTTTAGAAATGTTGTTGTTCAGGATATATGGTGCAAGTTCAGCGTATTGTGCAAAAGCAACATCTTGGTTAAAACGCAAGACGTGGGGCAGTACTAAGGAGTTGCTCAAGCCATGGGGAATGTGAAAATGACCACCTAAGGGGTAGGCAAGTGCGTGCACGGCTGCCACCGGTGCGTTAGCAAAAGCTTGTCCTGCCAAACATGCACCTAACAACATATTTTGCCTTGCCTGTAGATTGCCGCCATCAAAAGTGGCAGTTTCGATATTTTGCGATAATAAACGCAGAGCTTGTTTGGCTAGCATATCCGAATAAGGGTTCTTTTTGTGTTTGCTAGTGTAGGCCTCAATAGCATGTACCATAGCATCAATACCGGTTGCAGCCGTTACATGACCAGGTAAACCAAGGGTGAGATTAGCATCGAGAATAGCGATATCGGGCAGCAAGGTGCTCGATACTACACCAGCCTTAGTGGTGTTTCCTGTAGTGACAATGGCAATAGGCGTTACTTCAGAGCCCGTGCCGGCTGTTGTGGGTATCAGTATGAGTGGTAAACGGGGGCTGGTGATTACTTCAATGCCATAAAGCGCCTCTAAATTTTGCTGCTGGCATGCTAACACTGACACTAACTTAGCGGTGTCCATGGCACTTCCGCCACCAAAGCCAATGATGCCGTCTACTTTCTTATTGATGGCAAAATCGCTTGACGCTTGCACGAGCTCATCACTTGGGTCGGCTTGTACATCATCAAAAACATGCAGTTCCATGCCTTTGCAAATCTCCAATAAGCTTTTTAGCAAGCCGCATTTCACAATGCCTTTGTCGGTCACTACGAGTGGTTTGCGAATGTTTAATTGCTGGCATTGCATCGCTAATTGCTCGAGCGCACCAATATTACAGATGATTTTTTTGGTGGTGGTGAAATCAAAACCTTGCATTAGCCTTGCCTGTTTGCGTAAACCCTCAGCACTTGTAATATGTTGCTGGCATAATTTCAAGTTTTGAGTCTGTGGCTTCGCTATTTGTTGTGCTTATTGCTCAATGCCTTCGGATCTTTATTTTAAAATTGGTCGTTAAAGTGAAATACATAGTTGATAAGATTCGAATGGACTAAAGATTTTGGCCTAGAAATTTGAAGGAAAATAGTATGAAAGAAGATGATTTACAGGCATTAAAAATAGCATTTACTTTTATGCCGCAGGCCATTGAAGTAAATAAATATGAATATGGGGATGACTACAAGCGTGTGCTCGAGCAGATTGAGTTTGTAAGAGGGGTCTTGCTAGATAACAATGTTGACCCAGACGAAGTTGCTGGGGACATTAACCCAGACAGCACGCCAAATTCTTGCTATTAGGCTAAAATTACCTCGTAAACATGCGAGTGAGGGCAAAAACACCCCTATTCGTGCGAATCTGCCTTATTGAGGTATACTACTAGCACGTGAGGTCTAGAAAGGCTCGAGCGCAGTCTAGACAAGCTCGCCATAAAAAGCCCTTAAACTACAATTTGCTTTGAGAATACCATTACATGAAGTCACTTTACATTGCGCTTGCCTTAATCGTTTTAGGTGGCTGCGCCACGCTTGCCGCCTTCGATTTTGAAGAACGTTTTGGTCCTGCAGAAGTTCAAGAGCGCGTTGTTAGCGAGCTGCCAGAAGATAATATTGATTATTGGCTGGATGTTAAGCCGGTTGTTGAACAGCGTTGTGTTGTCTGTCATGCCTGCTTTGACGCGCCATGCCAACTTAAAATGACCGCTGTAGAAGGCATAGACCGCGGTGCGTCTAAAGAGAAGGTATATAATGCTGCGCGTATCAAGCACGCGCCTTTAACTCGCCTATTTGAAGATGCCCAAAATACACAGCAATGGCGTGATAAAGGCTTTTTCCCTGTGTTGAATGAACATGGAAATTCTTTAGAGGCGAACAAACAAACCAGCTTGATGTATCAGCTATTGGAATTAAAAGAAGCTAACCCACAGCCAACAAGTGGTGTTCTGCCGGATGATTTTAGCTTTGGCTACGATCGCAGTGAAGTGTGTGCGACGCCTGAGCAAATGGCGCTTTATACCAAAGATCGCCCTTTGTGGGGTATGCCGTATGCCCTGCCAGGTTTAGCGAACGCCGAACAAGCGACGCTTAAAATATGGTTAGAGCAAGGCGCGAAATACACCGCTCGCGAACCGCTTGATCAAGCCTATCTCAACAAGATTGAAACCTGGGAGAAATTCTTAAATGGCCCAGCAAGAAAGCAGCAGTTAGTTAATCGATATATTTATGAACATTTGTTCTTAGCAAATATCTACTTCAGTGAACTCGATGGTCCATCAAGCTCTAAGCAAGTCAGGCCAAAATATTTCAGATTGGTGCGCTCATCAACACCACCAGGGCAAGAAGTGGAAATTATTGCGACCCGCCGCCCTTACGACGACCCAGGTGTGCCGCGCGTATATTATCGTTTAGTGGAATATCTAGAGACGATAGTAACAAAAACCCATTTGCCATATGCTTTTAATAAAGAGCGTTTAGCTCGTTACAATGAATTATTTTACGACACAAACTATGAAGTAAGATTTTTACCTGATTACACTGAAAAGGTTGCTGCTAATCCATTTAAAGCCTTTGAGCAATTGCCGATGGCATCTCGCTACAAGTTCATGCTCGACGAAGCTCAATACATCATTATGAACTTCATCAAAGGCCCAGTATGTAGAGGGCAGGTAGCAGTAAATGTGATCAGGGATCATTTTTGGGTATTTTTTATGAATCCGGATTTACCCATCAATGGAAAGCTTGAGCAATACGTTGATATAAAATCAGACGAACTCGAACTGCCTAGCGCAAAAGAAGATATTTTTATGCCCTTAACCAATTGGGCTAGATATGCTGAGAAAGCAAAAGTTGCTGCGCAAAGCAAAGAAGAGTTTATGCTCAATAATTTTGTGAGCAAGGGCCAAGAAGGTTTGAAGGTTGATTTGAACCTCATATGGGATGGCAAAACCGCTGATGGCGATTATAACCAAAACGCAGCGCTGACCATTTTCAGGCACTTCGACAATGCCTCTGTGCATAAAGGTATGTTAGGCAAAGCACCTCAAACTGCATGGGTAATCGATTATCCTTTACTTGAACAAATCTATTATTTGTTAGTAGCCGGTTACGACGTGTATGGCAATGTGGGTCATCAGCTATTGTCGCGTTTGTACATGGACTTTTTGCGTATGGACGGTGAAAACCTGTTTTTAGACTTTTTGCCAGAGACGGCAAGAGATGAAGCGTTAAAAGATTGGTATAAAGATGCGGATGAAGAAGTGTTGAAGTATTTTGCAGATAGTCGCTACTATGAGCGGGTAGGAACATCTGTTGAGTTCTCCACTGATGACCCTAAAACTGAAATGTATAAAAAGCTAGCCGAATATTTGGGGCGCTCGGTTTCAGTGCGACATGATCTGCGCAATAATCATAACGATAAAGTAGTTGAAGCCATGCAGCGCTTATCTAGCTTTTCGGGTGAGGGAGTGAGCTTGCTTGGTGAGCTGACCATTATTGAAGTCCAAAACAAGCTTGGTCGCTCGCACTATATGTCGCTAATTAAAAATAATGCACATAAAAATATTACTTCAATGTTTGCCGAGGAGTCTGAATTAGTTCCGGGCAAGCATGGTGTAACGGTGCTTAACGGCATTACAGGCTCTTACCCAAATACTTTTATGATGGTTAAAGATGAGAACGTTGATGCCTTTGTTGATCAAGTGCTTGCGTTAAACAGTGAGCAAGACTACGCAGCCCTCATGGATAAATACGGTATGCGACGCTCAAACCCAACATTCTGGGATTATAGCGATCGCATTCATGCGTTTATTTCTGAAGGGAATTCGGTTGAAGCAGGCTATTTAGATTATAACCGACTAGAAAATAGATAGGTAAACTAAACATAGGACGATGTATTACTTAAATAAATTCATAATATATATGAAAATAAAAGTTGTACATTCGTCTAAAAATTAGCTATATTATGCACCAGCTAGAGAGAAGTCTATTCTTGAACCTACATTACGCCGTTTTATTCGTACTACACGTCCTGCAGTAACAAAGTATCAGTCTCTAATTTCAGCTACAAACGTCTAATTGCATTTTGCGAACGGACACAATTAAAATTTTTTTACAACAGGATATTATTATGTCTAACAGAACTAACGGAACAGTAAAGTGGTTTAACGAATCTAAAGGCTTCGGCTTTATCGCACAAGAATCAGGTCCTGACGTGTTTGCACACTTCAGCGCTATTTCTGGCGACGGTTTCAAAACCCTTGCAGAAGGTCAAAAAGTTGAGTTTACTGTAACTGACGGCCAGAAAGGTCCTCAAGCAGAAAACATCGTTGCTCTTTAATTAGCAATCGATTCAGCTCACTACCCAGTAGATGAGTTGTAACAATTTCCGAAAAGCGACTATTTATAGTCGCTTTTTTTTGGTCTAGATTTTATGGCCGTCACTAGTAAAATAATGAAATAGCGATATGTATCATGGGTTTAGAAAGTGATATTGTTTACTATCTTTTACTGTTATTAGAGCGCTGAATGCGAAGTTTCGTTAGGCTTTGGCCACATCAACATTTTTCTAAAAGCAAAGCCAGTTTGAGTGCTTTCACGTGCATCTTCGTGTTCTCACTTGCAGCGCTGACAATTCGTGCCAATGCCAATGCAGAACAAACACTTACAGTAGCAGTAGCCAGTAACTTCTATTTTCCACTCACTAATATAATTGAACGCTCAGCAGCTTGGGATAAAAACAAGGTAAAACTGGTTTCAGGCTCTTCGGGTGTGCTTTATGCACAAACAATTAACGGTGCGCCATTCGACATCTTTTTATCCGCCGACACAGAAAGACCGCTTGCATTATTTGAACAGGGTATGAGTCAGGCCCCTGAAAACTATGCGCAAGGAAAGCTTGTGCTATGGCCGGCAGATCAAGTGCTTTCTATTGAGCAAAACTTGAGTGCAAGGAAGGGGCGTATTGCCATTGCGAACCCGCAAACAGCACCATTTGGTGCAGCAGCTAGTGCGTATTTAAAAACGCTTAGTACCTACCAAGCGTTATCTCAGCGTTTTGTGTATGGCAATAACATATCGCAGACCTTCCAGTTTATCGATACCGGCAATGCTGATTTAGGACTAGTTGCACAGTCAATGCTGATTCAAGCACAGGATAAATTCCCAGATAAATACGAGCATTACGCCTCGTTTATCGAAATACCCCATCAGCAATATCCGAGCATTATTCAGCAAGGAGTAGTACTTACAAAAGTAGGAAGTGATAAACACAAGCTCGCAACTGAGTTTATGACATACTTGTTATCAGACGAAGTTCAAGAGCAGCTTGTTGACCTTGGTTATATGAAAGCAATGCAGGAAGTAGAGCCAGATAAACAAGGCGACGAGTGAGCCCATGTTTAACGATTTAGCGTTTACGCCAATCATACTCACGTTGAAGTTAGCTGCCCTTACGGTGTTGATTCTCTTTATAATTGGGTTGCCCTTAGCTTGGAAAATGTCGCGTTACAACGGGCGCTTTCAAGCATTGTTTGAGGCCTTAGTTACTTTACCTCTGGTTTTGCCTCCTACGGTGTTAGGTTTTTATCTCTTGGTCGCTTTTTCACCCAACACATGGCTGGGACAAACGTGGTTAGCGTTGACCGGTAGTCAATTCGTCTTCAGCTTTGCCGGTATTTTATTTGGTTCGGTAATTTACTCACTGCCCTTTGTCGTGCAGCCGCTATTGCAGGCTTTTCGTACGCACGGAAATCGCCTAGTTTATACGGCAGAAACCTTAGGTATTAGCCCTTTGAAGTCGGTTTTTTATGTTTTGTTGCCAGCAATGAAGGCAAGTATGATAAGTGCTGCAACCCTAGGCTTTGCGCACACACTTGGTGAGTTTGGATTAATTTTAATGATTGGCGGTAACATACCTGGCGAAACGCAAGTGGTATCGATTGCATTATTTAATCAGGTGGAGATGCTTAATTATCAACAGGCTCACCAACTGGCCGCTTTGTTGTTACTGATCAGCTTATCGAGTTTGATATTACTCTATAAGTTTAACAAGCAGCAGCGACCTAGGCTGGGATGGTAGGTATGACGCCAAAAGAAAAACAGCTGTTATGCACCACCTATGCTCTCAATGGCGCGCCTTCAAAACGCAATAGCGGCGTAACGATTGAAATAAACTGGGACTTGAATAAAACCATTGGCATTGCTGGCGCGTCAGGCGCAGGCAAAAGCACACTATTGCGCAGAATAGCCGGTTTAGACGATGCTGTTGGAACAAAGCTGAGTATTAATCGACATTCAATTAAGCGCTCACACAGAGCAAGTAACCCTTGCGTATATGTGGGTGCTGATACCCCTTTATTTGAACATTTAACGTTAGGGCGTAATTTAGAGCTTGCTCAAAGCATGTCTATTTGGAAGCAGCCCGAGCATGCTAAAAAACTTACCGGTCTATACGGATTTGATGCTTGTGAAAGCTTATCCATAAAAGATGTAGCACAGCTTTGCGAAATAGAATCACTGCTTGAAAGCCACTGCTCAGTGCTTTCAAGCGGGGAATCTCAACGTGGCATGCTCGCGAGAGCCTTACTCTCGGGGAAACCCATTTTGCTCCTAGATGAAGCATTCTCAGCGATGGACTGGGCTCTGCGCAAACGCCTACATTGGCGTTTGAAGCACCTTTGCGCAAAAACCGACAGAGCAATTATTTTGATAAGCCATTCATTTCGTGAACTCGCGGTGATGAGCGATGTGATGCTTGAAATTAGTGAAGGCAATGTGACAAGGCAAGTCCCCACACTGGAATATATGCAGCATATTGAGGGGGAAAGTGACACGATATTTTCTGCTCTACAAGTTGAGCACCTGCACGATGACACAGTTAATAATCTAAGTGTATTTGCGCTTACCAATAGCAAATCGAAAGTTATCGCAAAATTAACTAAAGAAGCCGAGCAAACAAACCGAATACTGCTTGATGCAAATGCGCTAGTGCTCTCGAAACAAAGCAATCTAAAATCAAGCATGCTAAATTGCTTGCATGGGACTGTTGCAGATATCAAAGCGCAGGACAAGACGATGGCGGTACAAATTAATATTGCAGGCCAGCAAGTCATAGCACAAATATCACAAAAGTCTTTTTCTGACATGCAGCTTAGCGCTGATGATGATGTATATGTTTATTTTAAGGCGATATAGCGGATGTGGGTGCTTACTTTTTTAGTTTTGCATCGATACTGAATGTTTGGAGAATAGAAATTTTACCTGTAGCCCCAAGAAAGCGCGATTTATTGTATGAGCTGGGTGTCATCAAAGATGCATTGAGCTTGTTGCACCCGCGGGTCAAAAAAATAAATCAAGAGCTTGCACGCCACCCTAAACATATCATGCTGTTTCCTGGCCTCGGGGTAGATGGGCGCTACTTTAAACCAATGAACCGGCATCTAGAGCAACACGGCCATCGCATTTATGATTGGGGTTTAGGGGTTAACGATGCAGGTTTTTATCGTAATTTTAGTGAGGATGATGTCACTATCGATTGGCAACCTGACGTGAGTGAACGAAGTCGGCCACTGCATAAAAACGAGCTTGGCGTCGCCTATTTATGCTCTGAAGCAGTAAAAAATGCGCGAAAATTATCAGAAGAGCTCGGTCAGGCAATTGTACTAGTAGGCTGGAGCTTAGGCGGCTTTATCGCTCGAGAAGTCGCCAGAGAGCTACCTGAACATGTGTCTCAGGTAATCACCTTTGGTTCGCCGGTGGTGGGAGGACCTAAGTTTACCGCAGTCTCTTGGCGCTTCAGCCGATTTGGAGTAGACGTTGATTGGATTGCAAACGAAATTACTAAGCTAGACAAAACGCCGATTCATCAAAACATTACGTCCATTTACAGTAAGTACGATGGCATTGTGCACTGGAGTGCTAGCTTAGACAAAATAAACCCCAACGTGAAACACGTTGAGGTCTCTGCTTGTCATCTCGGTATGGGCTTTAGCTTTGAGGTTTGGAGGCAAGTCTTAAAAGCATTGAGCACAGCACCTATGCAAAGTACTGAGCATGAAACCTCAAGTGATCCTCAATAAAGCTCGCGATGAAATAATAACTATGGTCATAGTCTTCTTGCATGCGTAACTCAATCGGGTAGTTTGCCCTTTCGGCTGCGCTGCCAAATACTTCAGGTTTTAGTTGCTCTTTTAAAAAGTCGTCAGCAGTACCTTGATCAATCAGTAGAGGTAAGTGCTTACTAGCGTTTCTTATCAATAAGGACGAGTCGTATTTTTGCCACGAGCTCTCATCTTCGCCAAGATAAGCCGTAAATGCGTCTTTTCCCCACTGACAATCACTAGGATGACAAATTGGCGAAAAGGCGGAAATAGAACTATAGCGATCGGCTTGACTAAGACCAACGAGCAAAGCGCCATGACCGCCCATCGAATGCCCTGAAATAGCCCGCTTTTGGCTCACCGGAAAATTCGCTTCTATTAGCTCTGGCAGTTCATTAACAACATAATCGTACATATGATAATGCTTTGCCCACGGCATTTGCGTTGCATTCACATAAAACCCTGCGCCTTTACCCAAATCGTAGCGCTCAGCATCAGCCACATCATCACCTCTTGGGCTTGTGTCGGGGGCGACAATAGCGATACCAAGCTCTGCCGCTACCCTTTGAGCGCCCGCTTTTTGCATGAAGTTCTCATCGCTACAAGTAAGGCCAGATAGCCAGTAAAGTACTGGCACCTTGTTTTCCGCAGAGGCTTGTGGTGGCAAATAAACCGCAAAACGCATGCTGCAATTATTGCTGCTAGATTCATGCGAATACTGTTTGTGCCAGCCGCCAAAGCTGGCGTTGCTGCTAAGCAATGTGAGTGACATTTTGCCTCCTATGTATCGAAGTGGATCACTGAGCGAATCGATTCGCCTTCATGCATTAAGTCGAAAGCTTCATTGACCTTATCAAGGCCCATGGTATGGGTAATAAAATCGTCGAGTTTAAACTCGCCTGCTAAATAGCGCTCAACGTAATCAGGCAGTTCAGAGCGCCCTTTTACGCCACCAAAAGCGGTTCCTCGCCACACACGACCGGTAACCAACTGAAACGGTCGGGTCGATATTTCTTGGCCAGCACCCGCTACACCAATTATTACTGACTCTCCCCAGCCTTTATGACAGCACTCCAGCGCACTTCTCATGACGTTAACGTTACCAATGCACTCAAACGAATAATCTACACCACCATCGGTAAGTTCAACAATGACATCTTGAATCGCTTTGTCGTAGTCTTTTGGATTGATGCAGTCAGTAGCGCCGAGTTGACGCGCGAGTTCGAACTTACGCTCGTTGACATCAATGGCAATAATGCGAGAGGCTTTTGCCATCGTTGCACCAATAACGGCGGATAAACCAATGCCCCCGAGTCCAAAAATAGCAACCGTTGCTCCCGCTTCAACTTTTGCTGTGTTCATTACTGCACCCATGCCGGTCGTTACACCGCATCCAAGCAAACATACCTCTTCCAATGGAGCTTTGGGGTTCACTTTTGCTAGGGAAATTTCGGGCAGTACTGTGTACTCAGAGAATGTCGAAGTCCCCATGTAGTGAAAAATAGTTTCGCCATTGATAGAAAAGCGAGATGTGCCATCAGGCATTAAGCCTTTACCTTGAGTCGCTCTGATTTTTTGGCAAAGATTAGTTTTACCAGAGGTGCAAAATTTACATTCGCCGCATTCTGGGGTGTATAAAGGAATAACATGATCGCCCACGTTGACACTCGTGACGCCTTCACCAACCGACTCAACAATGCCGCCCCCTTCATGGCCTAGGATGCTAGGGAAAACGCCCTCAGGGTCATCCCCTGATAGAGTATAGGCATCGGTATGGCAAACACCTGTTGCGATTAGCTTTACGCGCACCTCACCTGCTTTCGGGGGCGCAACATCTACGGTTTCAATTTTAAGTTTCTGACCCGGGCCCCAGGCCACTGCGGCTTTACATTGTATGGTTTTTGCGCTCATTCTCAATTCACTCCTTAGCTCAACAGGCGCTTAGTGTTGATGATATAAAAAGGAATTTCAACTAAGTTTAACTGTAGATGCACTCGATGTATTAATGCGGTCAAGGAATGAATGATATTAGGGTGTTTTTTAGATGCTTACAGAACAAAGGCACCTTGAACAAAGAAAAGTTGTCTGACTACTATATTGGAACTACAAAACCAACAGCGTATTGCACATAGCCGTCTGACTTAGGTGTTTGCGTTAAAGGTGAAAATCTGAACAAATACTTTTTTGCTGTGCCAGCTATCATTAATTCCGACTCAAAAGGTTTGTTGTCATCTATCTGGTTTTGCCTGATCTGATCAATGGGAAGGAGGCTCCAAAGCTGCTCTTGACTGACTTCATTTTCTTTTAGAGCAAGAAGCTTATAGAACGAGTCTGATAAAATAACAAACTGATTGTTAAAGTCACATAGAAACCCCGGAACTTCACTGGAGTTGAAGGTGTTCTTGATTGCTAAGTAAGCCAGGTCTGTGAGTTGCTCTTCGTGGATATCTCTAAACATGCCAAGGACGCTGATGGCCTTTCCACTTTTTTTGTCAAAAAGCTTTTTGCCTCGAACTAGATTCCAGCGAAACTCTTTGTGCTCTAAAGAGTAGCGTCTGGCGGCGAATTCCATAGAATCGGATTCGTCAGCCATTAACTTTTGCCAGTGACCGTTGGCTAAATCCTGATCGTCGAAATGATAGCTATTGTAGACATCATCATAACTTGCCGCCAAATCGATTTTACCGCGACCGTCTTGAAAACCATCGTATTGATAAAAATTATTTTCCGCGATGGCATATTCCCAAACAACCTCGTCAGCAGAAGCAATTGCCAGTTGCAAACGCTCGGTCATTGAAGATACAAATTCGTTAGATGCAAGTAATTCACGAGTTTTTACGCGGAGCATATCCTCAGCTTTTTTTCTTGCCGTTCGCTCTCGTAAAAGTTGCTGTTCAAGCCTTGAGGCATGTAATTTCAATTGTTCCAAGTTCAAATTATTCTCGCCACTATTACCTAGATCTCTTAACAAAGACTAACTACTCACCCTATAGATGAGAATTTACGTTACGCCACGCACAGGTATTTTTATTTCTTTGTATACTTATCGTGCGTTTTTAGGAAAAGTTAAGCGATATTTAGTTAGAACGCGAGAAAAGTGTTTTGCGTTTCTTTCGACTTTGGCGAGGAACTTGAGGTGATGCAGCCTTTACGTTTTTACGAGCAAAGGCTTTTAAAATATTGAAGCAGGTGTCGAGAGAGTTATCGGCGCTCCACCTTACTCATCATGCTTTCATCTGCAAAATCAAACTCTACATCTCGGTAAACAATGATTTTGCCTTTAATGTCGGAAGTTTCGTCAACTTTCAATACGGGCGGGCTATTTTTCCATGACTGATTTTTATTTGTTTTGCCCCTGAAAATGACATCGCCAGAGACAACGGTGTTATTCGTTAAATAAATATTGCCATTTTTTGTTGAGAGGTTGTTATTAACGGCAACACCCTCAAGTTTGATATTACCGTTTACGGTTTCAACATTTTTGCCCACTCTACTATTTTCATCAATAGTGATATTTCCGTTCACCGTCTCAACTGACTCTTTTGCACTAAAGTTACTGCCAATATCAATTTTGCCATTCACTCCCTCCACACTCGACACACTTACGCCATCGCCAATGCGAATACGCCCATTCACAGTACTTACCTCATCGGCGCTTACTCTGTCTGAGACAGTTACCGAGCCGTTAACCGAAGAAATATCCTCTACTTCTAGGCCCTCGGCAACTTTTACACTTTTGTTTGTGCTTGAATAATCCCGACCATTATCATAAGAATAACCCCCGTCTTTATCGCTAGCGCCAACGTGAATAATGCAACCAGCAAGCATAACGCTCGACATTATGACGGCAATAAAAGTAAATACAGGCAGTTTTGTGGGTGTTGTCATTGTGTGTTCCTTCTTGATTAGGCTTAGTTTCCGTTAGCGCTTGTTTTGTTATGAATTAAAGTATGTCTTCTTGTGGTATGCGCATGTACTTAGCACGGAATTAGCATGGAATGTGCCAGTAAAATAATCATTAATAAAATCATGCACATAAAAATTCAACTTGACCCTTCTAAGTATTATCTATAGTGAAACTTGCTAAGACTTAGTCATACTCACCATTACATTTGAGTCGCATAAAATACCGAAATGGTTTATTCATCGTTTTAAAAAGTTTTATACATGGGCCCTTGTACACATTCGCGTGGGCATGCGGTAACATTCAGTTATAGTGTTATCCCTTATGTCTAATC
>CAYQMI010000002.1:0-12444 GCA_964418575.1 uncultured Glaciecola sp. | reverse complement strand
ATTCGCGTGGGCATGCGGTAACATTCAGTTATAGTGTTATCCCTTATGTCTAATCGCTTATATTAAGCCTGTTTATTGGAGCTAACTTGCAAACACCTGAAACCGCACTCGTGCTCATACAGCATGCTCTTACTCCTGTTTTTTTGATTGTGGGTATTGGTACACTGCTCAACTCACTTACAGCTCGATTAGCTAGAATTGTTGATCGCGTGCGTTGGTTTGATACGCCTGAGGCTGAGCAGTGTAAACACGATAAAGCATTAGAAATAAAGGCCTTAGGGCGCAGAATGAGATGGGCTAATGCAGCGGTTAATTTTTTAACTGGCGCAGCAGTAATAGTGTGTACTAATATTTTTTTATTAGTGATTGAGGGCTACTTTGATGTAGAGCTCAATGCATACATTGTGTTAAGTTTTGTAAGCTCAGTTGGCTTGTTGTCGTTTGGTATGATTTGTTTTTTTGTAGAGGTGAGCATTGCCACTGCCTCATTAAAAGTCAGCAAATCATCTTTGCGTTAACATTCGAAGTGCTAACTCTCTTCGCTTAAAATGACAATTAATAAAGCTATGGACAGAAGCATAAAAAATTTATCGATACCTGAATCGGAGTATGAACTAAGCGCCATTCGCTCTGCGGGTAACGGTGGGCAAAATGTAAACAAGGTGGCGACCGCCATTCATTTACGCTTTGATATACACGCGTCTTCATTGTCTGAAAAATACAAGCAGCGTTTATTGCATCTCGCTGATAGCAGAATCACGAAAGAGGGTGTGATTATTATAAAAGCGCAGTCTCACCGTACTCAGGAATTGAATAAAGAAGATGCGGTGAGTCGATTAAAGGCGCTGATAGCATCGATAATGGTTGAACAAAAAGTAAGAAAAGCCACTCGCCCAAGTTTGAACGCTAAAAAGAAACGAGTCGACAGTAAAAAGCGCACAGGTACTCAAAAAGCCTTGCGCGGTAAAGTAGATTTTTAATTTGCCCAATTAATCGCGCAGTAAGTTTATATAGGCCGATTAACGCGAGAAAGCAGTGATACTGAGCAATCAATGAAAAAAACAATCAAAAAGCTAGATAATCAAGTTGTTAAAGCACTTACCAAAGCATGTGAGCAACTAAAAGAACAATATAGCGATTTTGAATGGCTCACGCATAGCGCTGATTTCTCAAATTTTCCAGGCAGTTTGATGGTGTATTGCATATTTACTACAGAAGCTGCTTGGCAAAACTGCAAACAAGAGGGCGGCGATGCTGTCTTTGCAAAAGTCATTCATGGTGAATTACTAAGAGTCGGCGTGCTGTTAAAAACACCAAAGCGCCACGTATTGTTTGATAGCGAGCAAGCCTGCACAGCACAAAGCAATGGCAACTGGAAGTTGAGACTGAAGCAAAATCACTAGGCAAATGGTCAACCCCTGACGATTACGCCATTTCCCACATGATTTACGAGCACCTCGATACTCCCACAATACTCCCCGCCACTCCCGAAATGCTCCCCGCGATTCCCGAAAACTTCACGTCATTCCTGCGCAGGCGCAATGCTGTTCGCTTAACGAAAAACGTCATTCCTGCGCAGGCAGGAAACTCCTAAATATTGCTGTAATGCGCAAATCTGCTGCCTTTAAGGGTGTTAGTTGTTGTATTGGGAGATTACCGCCTCCGCGGCAATGACAGTAAGTTGCTTAAGCGATCAGCATTACGCGAAGGCGGGAACCTCTTAACGAAATAACTGAGGTCAAACATCACTGATTATTTAAACAACTCCTGCAGATTTTGGAGGTTCCCACCGGCGTGAGAACGACAGGCTTTTATTAACCGATCAGCATTATGCGCAGCCAGGAACCAGGAAGCTTCTAATCAAACGACCAAGCCCGACCAAAGTCGCAAAAAACAAAGCCCCTTATTTCTTGCAAGCACATCAACATTTTATTATATTGTCGACAATATTATTAAGCGCGAAATTTCATGTCACCATTTATAGAATCGCCAATCACCTCTGCGGATAAGACTTTTATTGCAATGCGTGCCAATATTGTTGAAGGTGCTTTGCCAGCGGGAAGCAAACTTAGTGAAGCTGAATTGTCGACAATATATGGTGTTAGTCGTGCCGTAGTAAGAGAAGCGATTAATCGTTTAGAGAACGCGAGTCTTGTAGAGCGCAGGCCTAATGTTGGCGCAAAAGTGGTGACTTTGAGCCTAGAAGGTCTAGTGCAAGTATATCAGGTGCGTGAAGCGCTTGAGGGCATGGCAGCAAGGCTTGCAGCTCAGAACATGAGTGACGATGAAATTGACGACTTAAATGGCTTACTAACGAGTCATTTCGAAGAAGTAAAAGACGGACAATCATATTACCAAGAAGCGGGTGATGTCGATTTTCACTACCGCATAGTCTTGGGCAGTCATAATCAGGCACTCATTTCGATGCTCACTAACAATATTTACCATTTAGTTAGAATGTATCGCGTGCAGCTTGGTATGGCTGGCCCTCGCGTTACCACAGCATTTGTTGAGCACAAGAGTATTGTGCAGGCAATATCGAATCGTGATGGAGAGCTGGCGGAGCTGTTAATGCGCCGGCACATTCTTTATTCAAAAAATAACATTGAAACAAAATTGAGGACAGCTCATGAGTAGCAGCAATTCATATGCGGGCAAAAGTGCCGGCAAACGATTTAGAGAAGCATTAGATAACAACAAGCCATTACAAATTGTTGGAACCATTAATGCGTATACCGCCATTATGGCTGAAAAAATTGGGCATCAGGCGATTTATCTTTCGGGCGGTGGCGTAGCGAATGCGTCCTACGGTTTACCTGATTTAGGCATGACTTCTCTCAATGATGTGTTAGCCGACGTGCAGCGCATAACCGGTGCGAGCGACGTGCCTTTATTAGTTGATATTGATACCGGATGGGGCGGCGCTTTTAATATTGCTAAAACGATTCGCGATATGGAAAAAGCCGGTGCAGCAGCGGTTCACATGGAAGATCAAGTCGCGCAAAAGCGCTGTGGACATCGTCCGAATAAAGAGATTGTTAGCACACAAGAAATGGTAGACCGCATCAAGTCAGCGGTGGATGCTCGCACCGACCAAGACTTTTTTATTATGGCGCGCACAGATGCGTTCGCTCAAGAAGGTTTAGAAAAGGCAATCGAAAGAGCCAAAGCCTATGTTGAAGCTGGAGCCGACGGTATTTTTGCTGAAGCAATTAAAACTGAAGAGCACTACCGCGCTTTTGCAGACGCGCTTGATGTTCCGATTCTTGCCAACATTACCGAGTTTGGACAAACCGAACTTTGGAATAAACAAGCTTTAGGTGAGTGGGGAGCAGCGATGGTGCTTTATCCGTTAAGCGCATTTCGAGCAATGAACAAAGCCGCTGAAAATGTATATCGCTCTATATTAGAAATGGGCGACCAAAAGGCCGTGCTCGATACTATGCAAACTCGAATGGAGCTTTATGACTACTTGGGTTACCACGAGTATGAGCAAAAGCTAGATAGCTTATTTGCACAAAAAAAATAGCTCGTTGAGATGCGTTTACATTCGCATATCTCAACATGCAAGCTAAGTAGTGAAGTTGTAAGCGCTTACTTCGATTCTTGCATTTGTAAAACATTAATCGCGACAAAAATATTAGAAATATTTGGAGTAAAAAATGGCTAAAGTATTAAGTGGCGCAGGTTTGCGTGGACAGGTAGCGGGTAAAACAGCTTTATCAACAGTGGGTGTATCAGGCTCTGGCCTGACTTACCGCGGATACGACGTAAAAGACTTGGCAGAAAAATGTCAGTTTGAAGAAGTTGCCTACTTGATCCTAAAAGGCGAGTTACCTACTCAGGCTCAGCTTGATGAGTACAAGCAAAAGTTAAAAGGTTTACGCGGCCTGCCGCAAGCGCTAAAAGATGTGCTTGAACGCATTCCTGCAGACGCTCACCCAATGGACGTTTTAAGAACCGGCTGCTCTATGCTGGGCAACCTTGAAACAGAAACAGACTTCTCTGAGCAAGCAGAAGCAAGCGATCGAATGTTGGCGTGTTTCCCGTCTATTATTTGTTACTGGTATCGTTTCAGTCACGATGGCGTAAGAGTCGATGTTGAGACTGACGACGATTCAATAGGCGCGCATTTTTTACATCTTTTACACGGCGAAAAGCCAAAAGCATTGTTTGAGCAAGTCATGCACGTATCTTTGATTTTATATGCTGAGCACGAGTTCAACGCGTCAACATTCTCAGCCCGCGTATGCGCCTCAACCTTATCGGATTTACACTCTTGCATTACCGGTGCTATCGGCACTCTGCGCGGTCCTTTGCAT
Organism: uncultured Glaciecola sp.; assembly: GCA_964418575.1. Lineage (GTDB taxonomy): Bacteria > Pseudomonadota > Gammaproteobacteria > Enterobacterales > Alteromonadaceae > Glaciecola. Next base: position 8,122 of record CAYQMI010000002.1, on the reverse strand, counting down.
GGCGGCGCAAACGAGGCGGCGATGGAGCTAATTGAAGGTTTTACTTCGCCTGAGCATGCTGAAGAAGAAATGATGGCTAAACTTGCCCGCAAAGACAAAATTATGGGCTTTGGTCATGCAATTTATTCAGAATCTGACCCGCGTAACGCGATCATTAAGCAATGGTCTGAAAAATTAGCGAAAGAAGTCGGCGATACGGTGCTGTATCCGGTGTCAGTAAAATGTGAAGAGGTCATGTGGCGCGAGAAGAAGCTTTTCTGCAACGCCGACTTTTTCCATGCGTCGGCCTATAACTTTATGAACATTCCTACTAAGTTATTCACGCCAATTTTTGTTATGTCGCGCTTAACAGGTTGGGCTGCGCACGTGATGGAGCAGCGAGCAGACAATCGTATTATTCGTCCGTCTGCTGAGTATACAGGCGAAGATATTCGCCCAGTGCTAGCGATTGACGCACGTTAAGTAAAACGATTTGCGGCAGGCATGGCTCTGCCGTACATCCAGCCCATTGAATATTGTTGCGCATCAGCGCATAGAAAGTTTTGAGAGGAAGGTATGAACTACGATTATCGTAAGCCCTTGCCCAACAGCAAGTTAGACTATTTTGATACTGAAGCCGCCGTAAATGCGATAAAACCAGACGCATACAAAGGCCTGCCCTATACTTCTAAAGTATTTGCAGAAAATCTAGTCAGACGCTGTCCGCCAGAAGAGTTAACGACCGCCCTTGAGCAACTTATTTATCGTCGCCGAGATACCGACTTTCCTTGGTTTCCGGCGCGCGTGGTGTGCCACGATATTTTAGGGCAAACGGCATTGGTCGATTTAGCGGGCTTAAGAGATGCAATTGCATTAAAAGGCGGCGATCCGGCTAAGGTGAATCCTGTCGTACCAACACAGTTGGTAGTAGACCACTCTCTTGCCGTTGAGCACGGCGGCTATGAAGAAGATGCCTTTCAGAAAAACAGAGATATTGAAGACCGCCGTAATGAAGACCGTTTTCATTTTATCAACTGGACCAAAACGGCGTTTAAAAACGTTGACGTGATCCCCCAAGGCAACGGTATTTTGCATCAAATCAACCTTGAGCGCATGTCGCCGGTAGTGCAAAAACGTGATGGCGTTGCATTCCCTGATACTTTAGTGGGCACCGATAGCCACACTCCAATGGTGGATGCGCTAGGCGTGATTGCACTGGGCGTGGGCGGTTTAGAAGCAGAAAGCGTGATGTTAGGACGCGCTTCTTACTTACGTTTACCCGATATTGTTGGCGTAGAGCTTACAGGTAAGCCACAAGCCGGTATTACTGCCACGGATGTGGTGTTGGCACTTACTGAGTTTTTACGTAAAGAACGTGTGGTATCTGCATATCTTGAGTTCTTTGGGGAAGGCACAAAGCACCTTACTTTAGGCGATAGAGCTACGATATCAAACATGACACCAGAGTACGGTGCCACAGCAGCAATGTTCTATATCGACGAACAAACTACCGAATATTTAACTCTCACAGGCCGTGATGATGAGCAAGTGAAGCTTGTGGAAACTTACGCTAAGCAAACCGGTTTATGGGCAGATGCAATGGTAGATGCTGAGTATGAGCGAGTATTGCGCTTTGATTTATCGAGCGTTGTGCGCAACATGGCGGGCCCTTCAAACCCGCATGCAAGGGTGGCCACTACTGACTTAGTAAGCAAAGGCATTGCCGGAAAATACGAAGTCGAAGCCGACAAAATGCCTGATGGCGCCGTAATTATCGCTGCCATTACCAGCTGCACAAATACCAGTAACCCGCGCAATATGATTGCCGCAGGCTTAATTGCGCAAAACGCTAATAAGCTTGGATTAACAAGAAAGCCATGGGTCAAAACATCCCTCGCGCCCGGTTCAAAAGCCGTGAAGCTTTATTTAGAAGAAGCTGAGCTTTTGCCTGAGTTACAACAGTTGGGTTTTGACGTGGTAGCCTTTGCATGCACCTCATGTAACGGCATGAGCGGACGTTTAGAGCCGCACATTGAGCAGGAAATAAAAGATAGAGGCCTCTACTCAACAGCGGTGCTTTCAGGTAACCGAAATTTTGATGGGCGCATTCACCCCCATGCTGACCAAGCCTTTTTGGCATCGCCGCCTTTAGTGGTTGCCTATGCCATTGCGGGTAGTATTCGTTTTGATATTGAAAAAGACGCGCTGGGTTTTGATGCAGACGGCAAGCCGATATTGCTCAAAGATATTTGGCCTAGCGACGAGCAAATTAATGCAGTGGTAAAAGCTTCAGTAAAACCTGAGCAATTTCGTAAAGTTTACGAGCCAATGTTTGACTTGAAAATGGAAGAGGCAAATCTCAATCCGCTTTACGATTGGCGTGAAATGTCGACCTATATTCGCCGTCCGCCTTACTGGGAAGGCGCGCTTGCCGGCAAGCGCTCAATGAGCAAAATGCGCCCTCTAGCGATTTTGGGCGACAACATTACTACCGACCATTTGTCGCCTTCTAACGCGATTCAAATGAACAGCGCTGCGGGAGAGTACTTGCATAAAATGGGACTGCCAGAGGAAGATTTTAACTCTTACGCTACTCACCGCGGCGACCACTTAACCGCGCAGCGCGCTACTTTTGCCAACCCTAAACTGTTGAATGAAATGGTGACAGAGAATGGCAAGGTTAAGCAAGGTTCTTATGCACGCGTTGAGCCAGAAGGTAAAGAGATGCGAATGTGGGAAGCCATTGAGACTTACATGAATCGCAAGCAACCGCTGATAATTATTGCGGGTGCAGATTACGGTCAAGGCAGTTCACGAGACTGGGCGGCAAAAGGCGTTAGGCTAGCAGGTGTTGAGGTCATTGTTGCTGAAGGCTTTGAGCGCATTCATCGTCAAAACCTAATCGGCATGGGCGTATTGCCTTTAGAATTTGGGCCTGGCACAACACGATTAACTTTAGGCCTCGATGGCACTGAAACATACGACGTGCTTGGTGAACGTAAACCCGGTACAACGCTGTCGTTGTTGATCACAAAAAGCACCGGTGAGCAAATTACGGTGCCTGTAAAATGTCGTTTAGATACTGCTGAAGAGCTCTCTATTTATGAAGCTGGCGGCGTATTACAGCGCTTTGCCGAAGACTTTTTGGCAGCCAGTTAGGATAAGCTATGACAACATTTGCACCACAACAAAAAATCGCGGCCACCTACATGCGCGGTGGCACCAGTAAAGGCGTATTTTTCGCGCTCAAAGACCTGCCAGAAAGTGCACAAGTGCCAGGTGAACACAGAGATAAACTTTTACTGCGTGTAATAGGGAGTCCAGATCCTTACGGAAAACACACCGACGGCATGGGTGGGGCAACATCCAGCACGAGTAAAACGGTAATATTAAGTAAAAGTGAGAAAGCCGACCACGATGTGAATTATTTATTTGGACAAGTGGCAATCGACAAAGCGCACATTGATTGGAGCGGAAACTGCGGTAATTTAAGCGCAGCGGTGGGTTCCTTTGCGATTGAAAATGCTTTAGTCGATGCCAGTAAAATCCCTCAAAACGGCATCGCTGAAGTAAAAATCTGGCAAGAGAACATTCAAAAAACCATCATTGCCCATGTGCCTATCACCGACGGCCAAGTGCAAGAAACCGGTGACTTTGAATTGGATGGCGTAACCTTTCCAGCGGCTGAGGTAAAAATTGAGTTCGTAGACCCTGCAGATGGCGATGGTGCTTTGTTTCCTACCGGAAACTTGGTAGATAAGTTGAACGTACCCGGTATTGGTGAGTTTGATGCGACTTTAATTAACGCGGGTATTCCCACCATATTTGTTAATGCTGCAGATATCGGCTACACCGGTATTGAGCTGCAAGAAGCCATTAATAACGATATTGATGCCCTACAAAAGTTCGAAACCATGCGTGCTTATGGCGCTTTGCAAATGGGTTTGATTAAAGATTTAGGCGAGGCTGTGCAGCGTCAACACACACCTAAAATTGCCTTTGTTGCGCCTGGTGCAGACTACGTAACGTCAAGCTCAAAGCATGTTAGTGCCGCCGATATTGACCTTTCAGTTCGCGCGCTTTCTATGGGTAAACTGCATCATGCCATGATGGGCACTGCTGCGGTAGCTATTGGTACAGCGGCTGCAATACCTGGGACCTTAGTAAATTTAGCTGCGGGTGGAGAGGACCGTAAGGCGGTTACATTCGGACACCCATCGGGCACACTCACTGTTAGTGCCAGCGCCATTCAAGAAAATGGGCAGTGGCAGGTAAAGAAGGTGGGTATGAGCCGCAGTGCAAGAGTGTTGATGGAAGGGTATGTGAGAGTTCCTTCGTTCTAAGCTTTTTCATTCTGGGCAGTCACTCGACTGTCCTTGTTTTCCTACTTTTTTTGTCGCTACCCCCATCAGTAAAGATCCTGCTTCCATACTTAGGTATTAATTCGTATGTGTCGCAAATGTCGTCTGTAAAAGGCTTTTTTGATAATCTTCGCTTCTGTTATCAGTTATGCAGTCGATAAAATATGAAAACATTTTCAAGCGGTGAAGTGGCGAAAATATGCGATGTGACCTCAAGAACCGTTATTCGTTGGATAGGGGCAGGTAAGTTAAATGCGTTTAAGTTGCCAGGGCGCGGCAACAACCGCGTTAGTGAGCACGACTTAATCCATTTTCTTCACCAAAATAACATGCCTATACCTTTGGACATTGCGCCGGTGCAAGAAAATACCTGTGTAATTGTAACGGAGGATGACTATTTGCTGAAACATGTTAAACGTATGGTGCGTGATGCTAACTTCAATATTGCATCGTTTTCTAGCGGTATTGAAGCAGGCTTTGAGATTGCTTTAACCAAGCCGCAGTTAATAGTGCTTGATGCGGATATTGAGTCAGCAAAACCAAAACATATCCAGCAACACACAGAAAAGCTCTTTGACTATCGTCCGCACTTTATCATTTTTGATTCGAGCCTAGCCAAACTTGGCCGAAGCGACAAAAATACAAGTGTATTGTCGAAACCACTGGCTTTAAATGAGTTTGCAGATACCCTCGAAAATGCTTTATTAAAGTTAGTGTAAAAAAGCGAGGCATTATGAAACACTATTTTAGGCTATGCTTTTGTATTGGTTTTTTTATTCTGATACACGTAGCGCCTGCACAAAGCCAGCAAAGTCAACCGAATGTGATCACCTTCGGTGTGGTCCCTCAGCAGTCAGCAAACATACTGGCCGCTACTTGGGGTCCAATAATATCTGAGCTGAGTGCACAAACAGGCTTAGATATTCGCTTTGCCACTGCGCCTAATATCCCTGAGTTCGAAAAGCGCTTAGCTCAGCATGCCTACGATATTGCGTACATGAACCCTTATCACTACGCAGTATATTCAAAATCGGCGGACTACAAAGCAATTGCAAAGCAAATCAATAAGCAGATTCAGGGCATCATTGTTGTTCGCAAAGACTCCCCCATAGTCAGTGTTGAGCAACTACGCGGCAAAAAAATCGCTTTTCCTGCGCCCTTGTCTTTTGCTGCAACGATTATTCCTAAATCCAGTTTAACACTTCGGAACATTGACGTGGAACCTGTGTACGTTCAGTCTCATGACTCTGTTTATCTTAATGTTTCTAAAGGATTTTTTGAAGCCGGTGGCGGTATAGTGCGCACATTAAACAACGCAGCAAATGAAGTGCAGGACACATTGCGTATTTTGTGGATGAGCCAAGGTTATACGCCTCATGCCGTAGCGGTGAGTCCTTCATTGTCGCAAGAAACGATACAGCAACTCTCTAAAGGTTTATTTGCGATAAAGGATCCTCAATTGCTAAGCGCTATTGGCTTCAACAATCCCTTTGGCCCCGCGACAGATGCAGAGTGGGATATGATCAGAGATTTGGATATAGACATTGCAACTCAGCCTTCGAACTAAAACAATCCTCGGTACAGCAATTATTGAAGGGGCATTGTTATTGCTTCTGATTTTTGTTGCTACTAGGTTTTTTACCGACACTCTGAATGAAAACCTGCAAAAGCGTGCAGAAACCACGGCCACTTTGTTTGCGACAATGACAAAAGACGCCGTTTTGTCATTTGATTTAGCCACCTTGGACGCTTTTTTGGATGAGGTATTGAGTAATCCCGATATCAGCTACGCTAGAGTCCTAGATAAAGACGGCGAAGTTTTTGCGCAAAAAGGCGCTGAAGATGTGCTTAATAAAGCTTTTGAAGCAGATTATGACTTAAGCATTGTCGATGATGGCATTTACGACAGCTATGCCTTTATTGAAGAAGCAGACGTGGTATATGGCAAGGTTGAGATTGGCATTACGATCAGCGAATTACAACAAAGCCTTAATAATATTACGAGTTGGGCAGTCAGTATCGCATTAACTGAAATGGCTTTAGTTGGTTTGTTTTCGTGGCTCCTAGGGAGCTATTTAACCCGTCAGTTACACAAACTAAAAGCGGCCACGAGCGAAATAACGCAGTCTTTAAGCACGGGTGACTTCTCAAACGCTAGGGTTGATATAAAGGGTCAAGACGAGCTCGCGGAGGTAGCTGAGGCGTTTAATACGCTAGGTGAGAAATTAGACTTACAGAATAAACAAACCTTGTTATATCAAGATGAACTGAAGGCCTTTAACAATAAACTAGAAGAGTTAGTAGAAAAAAGAACAGAGCAGCTCGCAATAAAAAATAGCGAGCTACAAAATACTTTTGATGAGCTTAAACTTGCCCAACAGCAACTGATTCAAACAGAAAAAATGGCCTCCATGGGACAACTTGCTGCCGGATTGGCTCATGAAATAAACAACCCTGTTGCTTTTGTTAAAAGCAATATAAGTTCGTTGAGTCGCTACACGCAATCGTTTATAGATTTACACCAATTGGTGAATAAAGTGATTGCAAGTGGAAATGCAAAGGAACGAGACAAACTTATAAACAACCTGCGTGAAGTAGTTGAACAAGAGGATTTTGATTTTATTTGTGAAGATGCGAAAGACCTGCTCAGCGACATTAAAGAGGGTCTAGCAAGAGTTATCGATATTGTTCAGAACATGTCGGTATTCTCACGTATTGATTCTGACGCTAAGCAGCTGTTCAATCTTAATCGCTGCATAGAAACTACGGTAAAAATGGCTAAAAAGCAGATTGAAAGCCAAGGAAGCGTGAAAGTTATTCTCGGCAAGCTACCCGATACCCTAGTAAATGTGGGTAAAATAAATCAGGTACTCACTAATTTAATCGTGAATGCGTCGCAGGCTATCGGCGATGACGGTCAGGTAATTGTTAAATCGACCCACGAAGCCGACAAAATTAAAATTACCGTGGTTGATACCGGCAGCGGCATTGCACAAGAGCATCTATCTCGTATATTCGATCCATTTTTTACCACTAAACCTGAAGGTCAGGGAACCGGCTTAGGTTTATCCATTTCCTTTGACATCATTAAAGAGCACGGTGGCGAGCTAAAGGTAAGCAGTAAGCTTGGCAAAGGCACGATATTTACCATATCACTACCCGTTGTATATGAAACCACAGCACAGGAGCTTGCGTAATGCCTGAAAAACACACCATTTTGTTTATAGACGATGAGAGCAATATTTTACGCGCGGTAAAACGAGTCTTTCATGGCAATCAATATAAATTAGTTTTGGCAGACGACGGTCATAAAGCTTTGGCCTATATGCGCGAAAATAAGGTGCACGTAGTGGTTTCAGATATGAAAATGCCAAAAATGAGCGGCGCTGATTTTTTACAACAGGTCGCAGAGAATTATCCAGAGACCTACCGAATAGTACTCTCTGGCTATGCTGATGTGGAAACAACACTCAGTGCAGTAAATCAGGGAAAAGTGCACAGATTCATGCAAAAACCCTGGGATAACGATGATTTACTCGGTGCTGTGAATCAAGGTATTGAAAGATTTAAACTATTTGCCCAACGCGATGCTCTGCAACTAAAACTGACTAAACAAAACAAACAGTTAAAAGAAATTAATCAGTCTTTAGAAGAGCGAGTAGAGCAACGTACTTTGCAAATTAAAGCGGCGCTAAATCGCTCAGAGCAGAGTTCTCAGGCAACGCGCAAAGTGGTTTATAACGTGCTTAGTACTTTGCCTAGTATTAGAGGTGACTTAGCTA
>CAYQMI010000001.1:62001-79134 GCA_964418575.1 uncultured Glaciecola sp. | reverse complement strand
ATTGGACTTGCAGTATGTTTAACGCTCGTTTCTTTATATTTCTTTATTGCAGCATTGACTCAATCATCTGATTCACCCACTAATGCCTCAAGTAAGCAAAACAATACAAAAGCTATTGAAGACAATAAAGCCTTGCAGGCGCAAATAGCAGACTACGAAGACAAACTTACTCAAATACAAAATGAGCTAAGGCTTAAAGATACAGAAATAAATGAATTACAAGCGTTCAAAAGGCAATCTGAAGAACTGCCCGTTTGTGAAGAGCCTAAGGTAGACACCGACACACAACTTGCTTATCAAGCGTGCAGCAGTGATTTAAGCGAGAAAGAGTCAGAACTACTATTGGCGCAACAAAGTGTTGAAACGCTTCGCGACGAGCTATCAGTTGCACAAGAAAACGCTCAAGCGCTAGCCCAAGCAAACAGTGAGCAAGACGACTCACAGGATATCGAAACACAAGAAGCATTAGCACTATTAAACGAAGAAAATGCTGCACTACTGACACGTATTAGCTTGCTTGAGACTGAGCTAGAGACATCCTCAGAAATAGTACTCGATACTGCCGCCATCGACCTATTGCAAACTCAACTTGCCGATGCTGAGCAAGAAATCGCCAATGCTGAGCAAGAAAATATCCGACTTCTGACGCTAGTAAATGAGCTGCAGACTGGTGATGAGGCAATTAATGAAGAGCCAGATGAATCGACCATTGCGTCTAATGTTTTGAAGCACAGTCGATTTGAAGCCACTCCAACGTACTGCGACACACAGTTTCAAGAAGGCCAAGTATGCCTAAGCGAACTCGAAATAGGTCTTACCTTTAATTTTAATCCAAATGGCTTCATCAGCCTGCGTTTAATTGACCCTAATGGCGACACAGTCGACAGACAGTCTGTTGCAGGGCGTACTGTAAACTCGGTTACCTTTGAATTTGATACTGACGAAGCATCTTTGAAAGGTGAATATACATTAGAAATAAAAATTGATGATGTTTTTAATAATTACCGAGCGACTGAGCGCTTTGATATTTAACATGTACTTAAACTTTCTTGCATCAAAACCTTCCCCATTCGGCATTCACGCCTGGCAAGGACGCACTCTACAGTTGAGAAAAATTTGCACTAAAGCAAGCTTGTGCTAATCTTTTGTTGTTCAAAAAACACACAAAGGATTTGTTATGTTTCGCATGCTTAGTAAAGCTAGCTTGTTAAGTTTGATTCTTTTAAGCTGTGCATCTTCAGCACACGCCACCATTTTAAAGTATACATTTACAGCAGACTTCGTGTCTTCAGACTTAGATGATTCATTTTTAAGTCAAGTAGACCTTGTCGCCAGTGCTAGCTCTATGAGCGGCAGCATAGTGTTTTCCCTGCAACCTGGTCTTTTTCCAAATAGCTTAGGTAACACCTTCTATGCTGCACCGACGGTAGTATTCGACGGCATAGACAACAGCGCGTTTGACTCAGCACCAAACGGCGTTCTCGTTGCCAACGATGTTAACGCACCACCTCGCGATGGCATCAGCACGCTCTTTTCGCCACAAGGTACGCCGGGGGTTCAAAACGCATTTGCTATTGCTCTGTTAGATACCAGTGGAACCGCATTAAGCGAAACACTTTTGCCTGATTTAATTGTCTTTGAAGATTATGATTTTACGATTCTGAGCTTTTCAAGTACTTTGTACGACACGGATGGTTCGACAGTTTTAGGTGGTGAAAGCATAGAATTTGAACTCACTAGCTTTGATCCTGTTTTAGTTTCTGCCCCGCCTTTGCTGTTGCTTATGTCTATTGCGGCTATTGCATTTATTCGTATTAGAGCTCGCTAATTTTTTCAAACCGGGGGGTTTAGTGTAATTGCAGGGCAGGCGCAATATTGCTTGCTGGCGCAACTCTCCGTCATTGCCGCGCAGGCGGCAACCTCCCAATACAACAATATAAGCCCTTACAGGCTGTGATTTATCCATTACCGCAATATTCGCGAGGTTTCCACCTTCGTAGGAACGACGTTTTTTAAGCGGGCAGCATTTCACTATTCAGGCGAGCAGCTTAAACGCGTGCTCTGTGAAGCATTTAATTTAAATGCAATGTCACTCACACTTAACTTAAGCTCACCTTTACTCAAAAGCTCAAAAGGCACAACTGTATTTTCAAAACGCATGCCTTGCTCTGCAAAACAGCGTGTATCGATGTTAAATTCAGTCCATGTGTTTGGCTCTACAGATTTGAGTGAATCTGAGATGTTGAGCTGGGCACGACAGCTGCCTGGGGCATCCCCCTCGCTTTCACAACTCATACCCAATAGCACCTCATTTGGTACTGCTGACTCAAGCTTTAACATTACAGATAACACTGAAGCGTTTTGATTATAGGCTGACATGTCCTTTTTAAAATAGCTTTTACTCGCGATTTGCAGACCTTGGTATTGCTCGCTTTGCCCAATCTCAAGTCTAAAGGCATCCTCTTGTACTACCCTATCGACTGTGCGGTAATCCACCGAAGCAAAATCTGCCGTGCTTGCGGATATTCCCTGAAGCTCGGAGCCTGAGACCAACCACAATTCCCAGGGTTGCTGCAAAGTACCCGTAAAGATTGCGCGGTCCTTTGATGCGTCTTCGCCCAGCTCAAAACTTTCATCGAGATAATCGGTAAGTGTATTTTCATCAGCATAAGACATTCCAAAACCAAACGGTAAGAGAGGATTGTAGTCTTCATCTTGAATATTAACCGTTGCTTGTAAGGGAGTAGCAGGCCATGAGAAAGGCAACTTGCCCGTCATATCGTATTGAACTTGTCCCGCTTTGTCTTTAAAGAGCACTTCAGCTACCGCGCTACCCTCCGAGCCGGGTAACCAAGCCGCCACAAATGCATCACTGGCGTTGATTTCTGCATTCATCCATAAAGGTCTGCCGCTGATAAAAATAGACACCACTGGAATATTATCAGCCCGTAGTTTCTGCAATAGTGCAAGGTCACGTTTATCGCCGCGCTGGTAATCAAGATGCTCCCTGTCACCATGCCCCTCGGCATAAGGCTCTTCACCAAATACTACAATTGCTACGTCAGGCTTGGTTTCATACTCAGCGTTTTCACTCAAAATTGCCTTTCCGCCACCCGCGCTTACCTGCTGCTCAATGCCATCAAAAATAGAGCTGCCACCGGGGAAGTCCTCATTAGTGTTATTCGTACCTTGCCAAGTGATTGTCCAACCGCCAGATTGCTTACCGATATTATGCGCAGCATCTCCAGCAACCAATACGCTTAAGTTGGCATCAAGTGGTAACAGTTTATTGCTATTTTTAAGCAGCACTAAAGACTCTCGTACGGCCTGTTTAGCAATTTCCCGATGACTCTCTTGCCCAATTAGCTCAGTTTTACCAGAAAGCGGCCTGTTGGCAGGACTAGGTTTTTCAAATAATCCGGCACGCAGCTTTACACGCAAAATACGCGTAACGGCATCGTCTATGCGAGACATCGGTATTGTGCCCTTGTTTACCTGATCAATCAGATTGTAGTACAAAGGCTTCCATGCGTCGGTAGGCACCATGTAAATATCTAAACCTGCATTTGCAGCCTGAGCGCAATTACTATTGTCACAGCCTTTGATTTGACCATGGCCGTTCCAATCACCCACGATAAATCCGTCAAAGCCCATTTTATCTTTTAGTACGTCGGTTAACAGATACTTGTGACCGTGAAGCTTCTGCCCGTGCCAACTGTTAAACGACGCCATTACTGACTGCGCGCCTGCACTTAGCCCGCCTACGTAGCCCTGCGCATGAATATCAAACAGCGCTTGTTCGGAATCTATATTGTTTCCTTGGTCATCACCGCCCACAGTTCCGCCATCGCCAATGAAGTGTTTTACGGTACTAATAACGCGCTCATCACCTAGAAAGTCATTATCTGCGTGTCCTTGTAAGCCTTTTACAATAGCACTGGCATAGTCACGCACAATTGCTGGACTTTCAGAATAACTCTCGTAAGTCCGTCCCCAACGGTCGTCTTGCACAACGGCAACTGTGGGCGCAAATACCCAATCAATACCGGTTACCATCACCTCAGTAGCGGTTACTTGGGCAATCTTCTCAATAAGTTCAGGATTATGCGCTGCACCCAGTCCAATATTATGTGGAAATAATGTCGCACCAATCACGTTATTGTGACCATGCACCGCATCAGTTCCCCACATGGTTGGAATGCTTGAACCGTCTAGACTTTCATCAATAGAGGCTTGATACATGCTTTCAGCAAGTGCAATCCAATCCTGCGGCGTAGAGTGTTTGTTGTTATTTGGAAAGGCACCACCACCGTTTAAATAGGAACCAAAACCATACTTACGCATATCCTCAACTGTGATATCTCGAATTTCAGGTTGGATCATTTGCGCAATTTTTTGCTCCAAGGTCATGTTAGCAACTAAGGCTTTAACCTTTGCTTCATCACCAGCGGATGCTTTAACCGCAATATCTAGTGTTGGCCAAATATCAATATTGCTTTGGATATCCGAATCCGCGCCATCTTTGCTGATGTCTCTGCCTGCGGTCATCACAGACTGATTGCAAGCAGAGATGGCGATAATTGCACCAGCCATCCCCACATAAAGAAGTGGTTTTAAATATGTCATAAGTGAATCTCGACTATCTTTTTTCTTGTAAAGCTAACAAGCTCTGCCCTACTTTTGCCAAACACTCAGCCTTACAGGCAGTGCGTGAGAATCCATTAGCGGGGCAAAGCTTCAACTTAAAACTTTGCGAGTTAAAATTTTATAAGCTTAGTCTTACGCCCACCGAATAACGGGGCCCATACTGGCCAGCAAACAAGAATTGCTCTTCAAAACGACCATAGTGTTGCTCCGTTTCATTGTTAAGATTAATACCTTCAACAAACACAGTGACAGTCTCGTTAATGTCGTAGTTAATGCTCATATCCCACTGACCATAAGACTTAGCAAACTGAGGAGGCACATCTGAAGTGCCTTGGGCCTGGCCTTGACCGATCAAATAGTTGTCACGCCAAGCATACGTAAGCCTTACCGATAGCTTGTCATCTTCATAAAACGCAGTGAAGTTAGCGGAATCAGACAAACCCGATAGCGCTTTTTGCGAAGCCAAAACATAGGGATCGTAATCAACATCACCATCTACAAAAGTAGCATTTGCAGCAACACCAAAACCGGTATCGGTAAACAAATGCTGCACGGCTAATTCAATACCGTTAGTGCTGCGCTCTTCTACGTTTTCTGGTGAGCTTAAACGCCAAGTAATTAATGGGTCAGTTGCTGCATCTGGCGCTATCTGACCATCAGCATTGGCGTATCCTAACGACACCATTTCATTGAAAATTGCGGTATCGGTTGCCTGCTCGCCGCGACCAGTCAAGTTGTTGACCGCTTCGTTCCAGCGCTGACCTAAATAGACATCATGTAAGCCATCAAACTCAACATCTACGGTAGAGTTCTCAATCCAGTCATCTACTTGCTTCCAGAATAAACCAACGGCGGCGTAGCTACCCTCTTCATAATAATATTCGAAGGAAATATCTAAGTTAGTTGACTGGAATGGTTCGAGGCTGGTATTGCCTCGTGAGCCGGTTCTGGCACCAATTTTGGGGCTACCCGACAATGACAAACCGCCCAACAAACTGCCAAGAGGCGCTCTGGTGATACTCTTACCCAAGGACACACGCGAAACGAGGTCGTCAGTAATATCTAGGCGAATGTCTACCATAGGCAAGATTAAGTCGTAGTCACCTTCGTTTGATACCTCTTGAATACCTGAGAACGAAGTGATCCATTCTGAGGGTGCCACCCAATTAACCTGCTCAGCAATGTTGCTTTGTGACGGGCTGATAACATCCGTTTGTTCATAACGCACACCGGCGTTGATTTGCATGAACATATCGCTAATATCAAACTCCCAAAGTGAATTTAGGTAAATCGCCTTGGTGGTTTCCTCTACACTCGATGTGGTGTTGGTGGTGTAGTATGGGTCAACTACGTACTCGTTACTTCCAACCACATCCGAGGTTAAATAAGCAGCTTGACGAACAAGCGCTTCATCAAAGTCGTAGGTCCAGTAGTAGTTCGGACTTAAGCCAGCACCGCCACCATCAAATTCATCTAAGAAATTACCCGTACTGTTTAAAGTAAACATGTTGTCGGGGAATATTGCCGTAAAGCTCGGATTAAAGCCCGGGCCTCCGCGCAAGCCCGACCAACCGTTGGTGCCAATCAGCGTTTGTTTGGTATAACTTACCCCTGCGCTAAGCTTTACTAGCGAGCGAAGACCACTGAAATCAGTCAGCCATTCGCCGTCAGCTTGTGCCTGCTGAATATCAGACTCACCCGGTGAATGAATGAATTGACTAAAGTTCGAATCAATTTCACTTGCCAACAACTGATTAGTTCCGTTGCTCCAACCAATGATATATTGCGGAATATCGCCTGAGAGATAGGAGTATTCTTTAAAGTCCAGTGCAGATGAGCCCAAGATTATTTGCCCTGCACTCTTTAAGCCATCGTCTTTGCCGTTATCAATAGTGGCATTTGAGTCGTGATAGTCCACCGTAAATTTAAGCTCATCTGTTGCGTTAAACTCAATGTTTAACCCTAAAGACTCCATATCAAATTCAGTGGTGCTTCTTGAAGCGGTAAAAGAACCATCATCACCTGAAATATTGGCGAACAGCGCAGTACCATTCTCATCGAGTTGATAGCTATTGATGTTAGCACCAAAGTTGTTCCAAATACCCCAACCTACGCTATTGTTTCCCGTGACCACGTTACTCATGGTGTAATCGGCAGTGAAAATTAGGTCGTCTGTTGCAGCAAACTGAAGGGTTGCCTGAGCGTTAGTTCTCTCGCGTTGAACATCTTCAATCACATAGTTCATATCTTTAGGGAAGAAATGCGCAGCAGTTGCCTCTAGCACACCTTCAGCATTTGGACTTTGAAAGTTTTGTACCGGCGCGCCATTAGCATCAAGCGCTCGCGCATCGGTGAATTGTGATGGGTCCAAATCAGGTAAGGCAACATTTGCTTGCCAACCTTGAATGTTGGCAGATTGCTTTTGAAAGTCACGGCGCTGATATGAACCAGTTACAGACACACCTAAACGGTCGTCCAAGAAAGTCTTGGATGCCAGTGCTGCAATTTCTGGAGTGATATCCTCTCCCTCTTCGTTGGAGCTGTCGTAGTTGGCTTTAGCAGTTAAAGAGAACTGCTGCCCAGGATTAGCCAGCGGACGTGCGGTAACAATATTTACAGTCGCCCCTAAGCCACCTGTAGGAATATCTGCGCGTGAGGTTTTATAAACCTCTAGTGCACTGACACCCTCTGAAGCAAAGTTCTCAAAGTTAAACGAGCGCGAAAAGCCGGTAGAGGGCATTTGGCGTCCGTTTAAAGTAACTAAGTTAAAGTCTGGACCAAAGCCACGAACGGTGATTTGGCTACCCTCACCATTTGCTCGGCTCACCGAAACACCGGTGATGCGCTGCAAAGATTCAGCTAAGTTGGTATCAGGGAATTTACCCATCTCTTCTGCCACAATCGCATCCACCACACCTTCGTTACTGCGCTTTATATCAGTGGATTTAATTAACGAGCCTCTAATACCCTGCACGCCGATAATTTCAACATCGTCACTTAGTGGCGCAGCACCAGATGCATCGTCTGCTTGTTGCTGAGCGTAGCTTGGCATAGCCACGGTAAGACCCAACAGCAAAGACATGGCACTTGCTAGTTTTGTTTTTTGAAAGCTTGTATTAGTCATAGTCTTTACTCTCTTATTCTGCACGGTCAGCGGTTACAACAACGTCTTTGATAATCACAGGTGAATCATTTTGATTGAGGTACATCAAAAATGATCTAAAGCTGTTATCAGAAGGCTGCGGCGGTATTTCAATCACATAGCTCTCAAGGCTGGTGCTAGTGACTGTGATAGGACCGATGCCAAAATTTGGCTCCACGTCAGGGAAAGGGTTATTTTCAAATAAGAAGCGAACATCTGTTGGCGCTGCGCCTACTGGCAAGGCCGCTTTAAACTCCACTCGACCGCCCGCCGCAAAATTCAAGGGATAAAAGTTGGTATTAGTGTTTGCGAAACCACCCCATACTTCTGAGCCGCTAGGGAAATTAAATTCACCCGTTTGCGCATCAAAAGCTGCACCACCGAAACCTTCCCAAATACCCACGTTTTCATTTTGTGACACCACGATATTCTTGATGACCACAGGTGATTCACGTTCAATTAAGTACAGCAAGAAGGAGCTGTAAGTATTAGCTGCATCTTGCGCAGGAATATAAACGGTATAGGTTTTTTCGGTTAAACCAGAAACCGTTACATTTTCGGTGCTAAATGCTGGGTCTACGTCTGGGAACGCGTTCTTTTCAAAACGGAAATTAAGTGTCACATCAGACTCACCAGATGGAATAGAGCCCGTAAATGTAACTTTGCCACCGTTTGCAAAATTAAGCGGATACAGGTCAGTGTTGGTATTGGCAAAACCGCCCCATACTTCAGCATTTGCAGGGAAGATATAAGTGCTAGTCTCTGCATTAAATATGTTGTTTCCAAAACCTTCCATGCTCGCTTGGTTGTTTGCCTCAACTCGCACATCTTGAATATTTACCGAGTTACCGGCTTCGTTTATGTAAAGCAAGAATGAACTGTAGGTATTTGCGGCGTCCTGCGGTGGAATGCTTACTGTATAAGTCCTTGCCTGAGTACCAGAAATTTCTACGTTTGCTGTAGCAAAATTTGGATCAACATCTGGGAATGGTGCATTTTCAAATACAAAGCGAATGCTTGTGTCTGCTTCTCCCTCTGGAATAGAGGCGGTGAATGTTAGCGTACCACCGTTTACAAAATTAAGTGGATACAAATCAGTATTGGTATTCGCAAAACCACCCCATACTTCTGAACCTAAGGGGAAGTTGTAGGTATTGCCATTAATGCTTGCACCACCAAAACCTTCTGTGAACTCAGCAAACATTGGGCCAGAGGCTTCTTCACCACTTTCAATGGCCACATTGTCCATACGGAAAACGGCACCATCACCGGTTTGCCATGCAGGGAAAACCATAATGACGTCAAGCAATGTTAAATCAACGCCTGCGTCGGCAACTTCTTGCAAAGGCACTTGATAAGTTGTCCAAGCATCCACCATAGGGGCTGGGCCGAAATTAGTTAAATCCGTTTCCCAATCGCCGCCGTTTGCTTCATCTGCTTCAATTTTAAACTTCCAAACGGAGTCAGGGTTGTTTGGTGGATTGATGACTTTAACATCAAAGGTCACATAACCATTTTCTATCATGCCCAAGGCATTGTGAGGCGTCGCGCTTGCGCCTAATGTTGGGTCTTGAGGAAGGAACTCAGAGCGTGTAATAAAACCAAACACTGTACCGTTGTTGCCGTTTTGCACTTCAAACTGATATACATTACCACGGTCTTCATCGTCGGCGACCAACGCAGGTGTAGAACCACCACAGCAATCCCAAGCAACCCAGTTTTTGTCGATTACATCATCAAAAATGGTAATTGGGTTTGCTTCACCTGGTGCAAGGCTTGGAGAAGGCGCTTGACCTTCCACTAAAAAGCCGCCGTCTGCTACATCGGTCTCATAACCTGGTGCAATGGTTTCACAACCACGACCAGTGTCAGGGTTTGCTGTGCACTGATAAACGCGAACATAGTCAATTTCATAGGTTTGCCCAGCGCCGGCAAAGGCACTTGGGTCAATACCGCCTTCATTAACCGAAGCCGGCCAATTTCCACCTACTGCAGAGTTCAATATAATAAAGAAATCTTGGTCGAAAGGAGCAGATGTATAATTAGTTTCAAGCTCGCCTGTGGCAATATTAAATAGCTCTGCATACCAACCACGATGGCTTAAACCTACTACTTCGCCAGTAGAGCTGCGACTCAATTCAGATTGGCGCTGGGTGGCAAACAGTTTGTCGTTAAAATACCAGCGTATTTCGCCTTCTTGCCACTCAATCGCGTACTCATTAAAGCCTTCTGCAGGACTTGTTTCTGGGGTGTAAGATGCGCCAGAAAAATCGCTGCCAGGGCCTGCTCCGTAATGCAATGTTCCGTATATATTCGTCTCTGGCGTACCGTCTTCACGCATTGCGCCAAGGTTCACCGCTTCCATAATGTCGATTTCACCCGACTTAGGCCAGCCGCCATATACTGAGTCAGTAGGCATCATCCAAAATGCCGGCCACGAACCCTGCCCCATTGGCAATTTTGCCCGCATCTCAATGCGTCCATATAAAAAATCAGCTTTATTTTGCGTGGTTAAACGAGCAGATGTGTAGTCATCATCATTCTCACCACTTGCGCCTTCGTTAAGCTTTGCAACTATTTTTAAAGTACCGTCTGAAACAAAGGCATTCTCTTGTGAGTCGGTATAACACTGAAACTCTTGGTTACCACCACCATCGCAGTTAACTTCAAAGTTCCAGTTGTTGGCATCAATGCTCGAACCATCAAATTCATCGTTCCATACCAAGCGCCAATCGCTGTCGGTATAAGGGTCATTTATTGGTTGGCGATCAGCTTGAGAAGGGTTTACGGCATTTAAATCTGTTTCGGTTTCAGCACTACCGCCACAAGCCGCTAACACCCACACCGAAGCAATCCCTGCCAGTTTGGTGATTTTATTCATTGTCATACTCATAGTATTCAACCCCAGTTGGAGAATGTTATGTTTTGAATTGATTGCAAAGACTCAAGCTATACACAGCAGCGCTAAATGCTCTGCGAATAGTGAAAGATAGAAAGCGTCTTTGACCATTTTTCTGCTTAAAAAATATTCACTTGTTGAACATGCGTTAAGCATATCGTTAACACATTAGTAACAATTGCGAGGATATTGAGGTATGTGAAGGATGCTTACAATTCAAATGCGCTGTAAGGATTTTATTTTGCGTTCAGTGAGTGAACTTCTGAGATATTGAGATGAAAGCACACAAAAGTAAGATAAAGCGCTTAAAACAAGAAAAAACTGAAAGGCCTTAATAAATACCCTAACTCAGTTTCGATTTTAGCTACGCCTTACAAGATAAAGACACATGACGAAAATGTTAATGATTAAGTTGACGTTGGTTTATTATTTCTTGAATGGTTGCGTGATAATTGCGGCTTACTTTAAGCTTTATATTATTGCCTAAGTCAACAATGCTTTGGTTATTTCGCAAGGACTGTATGCTTTTAATACACTGAACATTAACAACCGTTGATTTGTGTATTCGCTGAAACAAACGTTCGTCTAACTGACTACTTAACTTTTTCATTGTAATACGAACAATAAAATTCTCTTTTTTTGTATGCACACACATGTAATCCCCAGCAGCATCAATCCAATTGATGTCCTCCATGGGAACAAACACCTTTTCGTTATCGGAGTTTTTAATCACCAACTCTTTTTGAGATATTGATGGCAGAGGCTCGTCTGACTCTAGCCATTGCTCTAAGTCTGAAATAGGCAAACCGGATGTTTCGCCAAGGGCTTGCAGCAATTTAAATTTCTCTTGGCCTTTGCTCTCAGGAGACAACCGTTTTCTGACTCGCTCTACACTCTGCTGTAAACGGCCTAAATTAGCTGGCTTAAGTATGTAGTCAATCGCATTAAGTTCAAATGCATCTACCGCATACTCGCTATGGGCGCTCACAAAAACCACCAAAGGCATAAGATCTGCCTGAATGGCTTGTACAACCTCCAATCCATTTATGCCGGGTAGCTGTAAGTCAATAAACAGCACATCAGGCTCCAAGTCGTGACATAAAGCAATAGCAGTATCGCCGTCTTGCGCCTCACCCACAATTTCTATGTCGGGTATCTTCTGCAGGCGCAACCTCAAACCTTCGATTGCTAAAGGCTCGTCGTCAACAATGACTGCGCGGATGGTTTTATCAGTCATCAATTTCACCTATTACAAAAGGCATCGTTAGCTGCACTCTAGTGCCCTTATTCACGCCTTCATCGGACAATGTTTCAATGTCCACAGAGCAAGTTGTATTAAACATGGTATTGAGCCTTTCTTGTGTGTTCTTAAGACCGATACCAAAACCTTTTGAGGCATCAGATTGATATTGGGAGCCATCGTTAAGCACTTCTAAAATCAGCTTGTCTCTTCTCTTTTTCGCGCTAACTACAATAGTTCCTTCAGTATTTCTGCCCTCAATCCCATATTTAATGGCGTTCTCAACAAGGGGTTGTAATACCAAATTTGGTACTTTGGCTTTTTTGGTGATTGACTCAATTTGAAACTCTACATTAAGACGGCTTTCAAAACGCACCTTCTCGATAGACAAGTAAAGCTCAAGCAAAGCCAATTCGTCTTTTACGGTACATCTTTGATCGTTCATGGGGATCAACGAGTAGCGAAAAAATGAGCAAAGTCTGTCGAGCATTTCGTTGGCTTTGTCATTTTCATTTTTATAAATAAGCGTTGATATGGCATTTAATGTGTTGAACATAAAATGAGGGTTGAGCTGGTATCTGAGCATTTCTAACTGAGCTTCTTTTGCAGAAGTTTGCGCCCGAAGCAGCATTTCATGCTCTTTTTGCAGGCGGTTGTTGTAAAGCATAATAAAAAATATCGCGGTAAACACGTACATCGTAGCGATAGAAAACAACAGCCACCCACCAAACTCGAGCATATTCAGCTCTTCATACCACACTTGATTAAATATGATGGTTTTATAAGAAGCCAGTTTAATAATATTGAAGATGCAACCTAGCACCGCCGCAAGAGCAAAGCTTAAAAACAGCGTTAAGCGCAAGGGTAAGTGCACTATCTTTTTTAAGATGAGCCACTGTAAACTCGAAAGGATAAAGCCGCTTAGCGTCTCTATGCCAAGGTTGAGAAGCTGGGCACCTAAATTAAACTCAGCCTGCTCAAACTGAGGGTGAATGATGGCCAAAAAGACCACGCCACAATAGCCTAGCCATCCGCTAATTTGCAGTGTCCAAAACTGCTTGTAAGGATGCGGGTAATATGAAGCGTCTGATTCTAATGTGGTGTGTTGAGCATTCTGCATGGGCAATACAATATCAACTTGCGAGCTTGAATATGACTTATTTTCGAAGCACGAGTGTTTTACAAATGCCAAACCCGATGGAGCTTGCACTTAACTACGCCGCATATTCATCGGCCTAGACCCGCAGATACTACTTTATAAAAATGAATATGCCAATTGCCATAATGCGATACTTTACAGATATCGCTAAACTGAGGCCTGTTGCTTTTGCGCTAAATTTGAGTTGTTACTCTCAAGGAAAAGTTATTATTGCGCACCACATCGGTAATTCCGTTTAAATAACGAAACTCATATTGAAATCTTCCTAGACTTCCGCTTATTGCCGGGCCAATAAACAAAGCCTGTTCACTCAGAGAAGGTAAGTCACCAACTTCTCCATGCACATTGAGCATTTGCAAACCTACCCGCAATCCATTTTCAAGCTTTTTGCTGAAACTACCTCGTGTTTGCACCACGATGTCATTACGACTATTTGTATTACTAAGAAGTTTATTGACGATAATAATTGCTCGAGCGCGATAGGAGTTTGCAAAATCCCACTGGTTCGCCCAATTGATTGCAAACTCTTCACTTCTGCTCCCGCGACGGGTCCTAAGATCAAAGCGCAAAGCGCTAGACCAGGTTTCACCAAAACCTCTTTTCTTAAAGTTATACAATAATTCGGCCCTAGCAAAATCGTATTCAAAACCATTTATATCCCTATACTGCATCAACACTCGCCCGCGAAATGTATCGTTAAATGAATGTTGATAATGAATTCTGTAGGCCCACAAATCCGACTGCGAGTCGTTGTCAGCAAGCTCCAAAGCGGTTCTAAATTGAATACTGCGATCATCAGGGTCAACGTTTGGTCCCAGTACACCGGAATTGTTTGCAAGAGCATGGTTTGTAATAAAAAAAATGAAAGCAAGGATGAAGACTGGTAGTAAGTACCTCAAATAGCGCCCCTTTTAGGTCAATAAGATAACGGTGGTCAATATTGCGCTAACAAACAAAAATGTTACAAAGCGCGGATCGGCGAAGAATAAAGGATATGTTACGCTTAAGCAAGTTCAGGGCACTCGACAAAATCTACATCCCACTGTTTTTCTTGGTTGTCGTAGTCGCTTTTGCACTCGCAGGCTCGTCTGGCCAATAGTGTTTTGGGTATCTTCCTTTCATCTCTTTTTTAATGTCTTGATAACTACCAGACCAAAACCCGGGTAAATCTTGTGTTGTTTGTAAGGGTCGCTGCGCGGGTGACAGCAGCTCACAGGTAAGCGCTAGTTCACCATGCAGTAAACTTGGATGTGCTTGCCAACCATACAGCTCTTGCATTCTTACCGATAATCGCACTTGCCCATTGTGTTGATAGTCGAGCATCGCGTTTCTGCCAGTGGGGATCTCAATACTCTCGGGCAAGAGTTCGTTAAGCATTTGCTGTTGCTGATATCCTAGTATTTGGCTTAGTAGTTGGTAAAAAGGTAAGTCTAAAAACTGCTGCCAAGTACTTTTACCTTCTAAATAAGGCAACAACCACTCGTCTAGTGATGCAATTAAATACTCTGTCGATAAGTCGTTTATCATTAGCTTAGCGGCATGTTTGACAAGATGCTGCCTAGCCAAGCGAGCACGTATAAGCAACTGCTGACTGCGTTTATCTAAAACACTATCAAGGGAAATCTGCTTGTTTTGTGCATCAGGCAAAAACTTATTCCTTAGCACGTCTTGCCATACCTCAATTAGGCGTGCGCCAGAAGGCTTTGCCAATGGTGACTTCGCTATCTGGATGTTCGCGAAAAATTCTGTTTGATTGGCGCTTATTCTTTGTTTTTCATCATCCCACTCAAGCAGTTCATCACTAACAAACATATTGCCAAAGTGCTTTTTCAAGCTCGTGAGTTCAATTGGCTGTGCATAACGTATAAGGGCAGTATCATTATTTCCATGGGTGATTTGCATATGGCAGACCGCCAGCCATGGTTCCAAATTCATATCGTGAGCACTATCTTGAAAAGCTTGGTCTTTATATGGCTCATTGAGTCTGTTGGAATGCCCTAAAGTAGCGCCCTTACCATTTGCCAATAAAAAACGCCCTCGCCCCTGATTTTTCGCTATCCATTGCGTAAATCCAAAGGCAATTACCAGGCCAAGGTCATCAATTGGCCAAGGCTGCGAAGACAGCGCTTCGGTAATACCAAGCTTTTGGTGCCACTGCTTTATATGTTGCCAGATGGGATGAGACCTTTGCGCGATAAGAAACTTAATTCTAGCGGCAAATTCGACATGCTTTGTTGGCGCAAGCGGGTCTTTATTTTCAAGAATTGCAGCAACGCCGCATGCCATACTTTGATGCGCTGCGCTCAGCTGCGAACTGTGTAAAAGCATGCTTGCAATATTGATATCGGTGGCGAGTTTATGCACTTGTTTGCCAACCATCGTGAGCTTTTTATCTGCGTTGATCAGTTGAAGTTGTCGCATTTTGCTCATCGCTTGGGCTATTTGAGCCTCGCTCGGATAATCTAGTAATGCTAAATCCTCAATCTTCGAGCCCCAAACAATAGACTCCATCAAAATCCCAGACAGATCAGAGGATAAAATCTGCGGTATTGATTGTTTAGCAAGACGCTCTTGCTGCTCTTTTGGCCACATTCTATAGCAAGTCCCCGCCATCAACCGCCCTGCTCGGCCGGCTCGTTGAGTGGCTGAAGCTTGAGATATTTTTTGAAGCTTTATTTGAGTGATCCCTTGCTTCAGGTCAAAGACCGCATTTTTCTCTAAACCACTGTCGATAACAACTTCAATACCCTCTATCGTCAGGCTGGTTTCTGCAATATTAGTTGCCAGTACAATCTTTCGTTTATTTAATGGCGAGGGTGCGAGCGCTGATTCTTGCTGCGCTTTGTTTAAATCTGAAAATAAGGGGTGAATACTAACCGTGTCACCGAGCCCATCCGCTAGCATTCTTGCCGCTTTGTTTATTTCAGCAACACCTGGTAAAAATACTAGAAAATCTTTACTGTGCTTATCGAATACCTCCAATATTAGGCGACATATTCTCTCTACTGAGATAGCCCCAACAGATGCAGTACGCTTTTTGGCCTGCGCTTTCATCTGCAGCGTCGACAAAGATTCCCGTTCACCTACGTAATGGATATCCACAGGAAAGCTTCGCCCTTCAGATTTTAAAACAGGCGCTTTTGGTAGCAAACTTTGCAAGGATTCGGCGTTTAAGGTGGCCGACATCACCAATAATCGTAAGTCATCTCTGAGTGCTTGTTGCACTTCGATACACAAGGCAAGAGAAAAGTCTGCATGGATACTACGCTCATGAAATTCGTCAAAAATAATTAAACCAACATCGGCTAGCTCAGGAGATGACTGCAACATGCGAGTAAGAATGCCCTCGGTTACAATTTCTAAGCGCGTGGTTTTACTAACTTTGTGCTCTCCCCGTATGCGGTAGCCTACCGTTTGACCCACCGTTTCATTTAGCGATTTAGACAAAAAATGCGCAATACTGCGCGCCGCTACTCGCCTTGGCTGTAGCATAATAATTTTTTTCCCCGCCCCTTGAGAATAGCGCGCAAGACTTAACAAAAACAAAGGTAGCGCGGTCGACTTGCCTGCTCCCGGCGGAGCAACAACAATTGCGTTGTCTTTCGCTAGAGCATGTTCAAGCTCAGAAAATATTTCACTTACTGGTAAATTCATAAGCCTCTTTTAGGGTAAACGTTGCCATACACGACCTAACACGGGAGCGATTAGATTTTGATGCAATTTCGTCGTATATTAAGTCATTAACTTAAACGATTAATCGCCTGATTTTAATGGCACTGCACTTTATTTCTCAATATCGTTTTAGTATTAAATCTACGCCGAAAATGTTTCATTGATGGCTGAATTTATCGTAACGAAGCCGGTCAATTGTATATAAAGTGTAAACATATGGTAAAAAATAAAAGTGCTATTTGTTTAGCACTTTTGCTTTGACGCTTATTGTAAAAGATAAGTCGTAAAAGCACACAATAAAACGGAAGTGGCGCATGAAATATGATGCAATTGTAATAGGAAGTGGAATATCTGGCGGTTGGGCGGCAAAAGAG
>CAYQMI010000001.1:34878-61901 GCA_964418575.1 uncultured Glaciecola sp. | reverse complement strand
CGCTTTGACTGGATGCGTGGCTATCACACGGGCGGTCGCTCCATTACATGGGGACGCCAAAGTTATCGTATGGGTGACTTAGACTTTGAAGCAAATAAAAAAGAAGGTGTCGCGATAGACTGGCCTGTGCGCTATGCCGACATAAAACCGTGGTACGACAAAGTCGAGAAGTTCATTGGTGTCTCTGGACAAAACTTAGGTATTGAGCAAATCCCTGACGGCGAATTACTTACCCCATTAGCCTTGAACGTAGTTGAGCAAGATTTACAGAAAAAGATGGCTACTTGGGGTTCGACTCACATGCTCACTATAGGCAGAACGGCCCACATCACAGACAACACCCCATTTGAAGGTCGTAACCAATGTCTCAGCCGTAACCGCTGCTCTAGAGGATGTCCGTTTGGTGCATATTTTAGCAGTCTGTCATCTACGCTACCCGCAGCAGTAAAAACGGGTAATTTAACCGTTCGCAATAATTCTATCGTTGATTCAATTGAGTACGATGAACAGACTGGACGGGCAACGGGCGTAAACATTATAGATGCCGAAACAAACGAAAAATCGACCATACACGCGCGCATCATATTCTGCTGTGCCTCTGCTATGGCATCCACCGCTATTCTTTTAAATTCTCGTTCTAAGCGCTTTCCAAACGGCATGGGTAATGATTCGGGCGAATTAGGTCACAACATTATGGACCATCACCTTGGGATTGGTGCTAGCGCGGAAATCGACGGTTTTGAAAACAAATACTATAAAGGCCGACGACCTTCAGGCTTCTATATTCCCCGCTTTAGTAACATGGATGAAAAAAGCGCTTCCGATAAGTTTATTCGCGGCTATGGTTTTCAAGGCAGTGCGAGTAGGGAGAATTGGACGCGCGGTATCAGGGAACTCAGTATTGGTGAACCCTTAAAACAAGAGCTTATTGCACCGGGACCTTGGCGAATTGGCATGATGGCCTTTGGTGAAATCTTGCCTCATCACGACAACCACATGCGTCTCGATTTTGATAAGCGCGATAAATGGGGTATTCCTACCATTACGTTTTCTGCCGAGCTTAAGCAAAATGAAATCGCTATGCGCGAAGATATGCGCGCACAATCTAAACTGATTTTTGAAAAAGCTGGCTATAAAAATGTGCAGGTATTTGAAAACTCATACGGCATAGGCCTTGGTATTCATGAAATGGGAACAGCGCGTATGGGCCATGACGAGAAAACATCAGTGCTAAATAAATACAACCAAATTCATGCTGTACCCAATGTGTTTGTCACTGACGGCGCATTTATGACTTCAGCGGCCTGTCAAAATCCTTCATTAACCTATATGGCTTTTACCGCCCGCGCAGCAAACTACGCTGCGAAAGCGTTTAAGGAGAATGCCTTATGAACATGACAAGAAGACAAGCCTTAAAATCATTGGTACTAGGCTCTGGCGTGGTGTTGTCATCTGCTAGCGTACTTTCGGTATTAAACACCGCATATGCATCTAGCAAAGGCACAGGCTTTACCCCCGTATTTTTTACACAAGAACAAGCGCATAGCCTAGCACTTATGACCCATGTGATACTGCCAAAATCAGACTCTCTTCCTGGGGCTGAAGATGTACCTATTGTTACCTTTATTGATGCATTGTATGCCCAGTTAATGAGTGAAGAAGAGCGAACGAAATTTATTGCCGGTTTTGATATCGCTCGTCAGCAATTTGAAAGCCAATATAAAACAAAGATGGTTAACGCGAGTAAACAAGATATACAAGAATACGTTAGCGCGTTGTACAACAAAACGAGCGAGCAAACTGAACAAATCCTGAATATGATTAATGCGCCGAGCGCACCCGCAGGGCAAGAAGAAAATTATTTGCTGTATGTGTTTTTGTTCAACTTAAGAGCACTCACCTTAGAGGGCTATTTTGAGTCTGAACTCGTGGGCGAAAATGTATTGGCTTATCTGCCAATACCTGGACCCTACGAGGGCGAGATTACCATTGATGAAAACACTCGAGCTTGGTCGATTTAGCACGCGAATATAAAGATAAACAAGGAATAACTGACAACCATGATGAAATATAGCACCACAAAATCGCTCGTCGCTATAGGCTGCAGCCTCGCTTTTTTAAATGCTTGCAGCGATAACAATCAGGCAGCCAATACAAGCGAAGCGGCAATGCAAAGTAGTTCGTCACAAGTTACCGTCGCTGACGATATGCTAAGCAGTCAAGAGCTGAGCGCTACAGCGCCAGCCAACACGCTTACTGAAAAAGAGATACAAGAAGGCTTTGTTTTATTGTTTGACGGTGAAACAACCAAGGGTTGGAGAGCATTCAACCGCGGTGACTTCCCGCCAAACTGGGTGGTAGATGACGGTACGCTGCACATGGTTGGTGAAAGCGCAATGAGTGAAGAGCAAAAAGCCAAACGCTCTGACATTGTATTTAATCAAGCCTACAGTGACTTTGTACTCAAACTCGACTGGAAAATCTCGGAAAATGGCAACTCAGGAATTTTCTATTTGGGTAGCGAAAATCAGGGCGATGCTGAATATGACTATATTTGGAAAACTGCGCCTGAAATGCAAATTTTAGACAATCAAGGACACCCAGACGCCAGCAAAGGCAAAAACGGCAATCGCCAAGCAGGTTCATTGTATGATCTCATACCAGCTGTGCCGCAAAATGCTGCGCCAGTAGGCGAATGGAATACAGTTGAAATTCATGTCGAAGACCGCAAAGTCAAACACATTCAAAATGGTGTAGTCGTGGTTGAATACGAAATGGACACCCCTGAATGGGAAGCTATGATAGCAACAAGCAAATTCCCCGGTTTAAATCCAAACTGGTCGCAAGTACCCGTTTCTGGTTTAATTGGCTTGCAAGATCACAGCGATCCAGTATGGTTTAGGAATATTAAACTTAAATCCCTCTAAGGTGTGTATGATTAAATTTTTCCCCATTGTTATATTGCTCATTTCAAGCAATATACAGGCGGCTGATTTGCCTGGGTTTGAAGATGGGCCCTTAATCAAAGGCTACGGAAAGCATGCATCTGTTAGCTCTACAAGCGTAGATTCAAGCGATGCTTTTAGTGTGGCCTTTGATGTTGCAAAAGGCGCAGAGCCTGGTCAGATAAACCGTCAATTTGACAGCCTAGCAAGATTTCTCAATATGCATGCGGCAGCGGGAGTGCCTAAAGAGAACTTAAAGTTAGCACTTGTAGTCCATGGCCGCGCCGGTATTGATTTGCTTGATGAAGTTACCTATACACGGGTGCAGGAACAAAGTAATGCTAACATTCTTTTGCTAAAAGAACTGATGCGAAACAACGTACAAGTCATCCTATGCGGCCAAACTGCTAAAGCTTATTCTATTGAGCAAGACCAGCTCATTGAAGGTGTTCGCGTTGAGCTATCGGCAATGACGGCGCATGCACTGTTGCAGCAGCAAGGTTATACGGTTAATCCGTTTTGATTATGCATTAATGCGATCATCTCGATTCCCAGTTAACGAAGAAACAAAGTTTAACTGGCGTATATTAAAAAAACTTTGGCCATATTTGGCTGAATTCAAAGGACGAGTATGGTTGGCCTTAAGTTGTTTAGTTGCAGCTAAAATTGCCAGTGTCGCCCTGCCCTTTATCCTCAAGCACATTGTCGACAACCTGAACCTAGAAACCGCCAGTGAACAGATAATGAGCGTCATTATTGCGCTGATTGTTGCTTATGGCGCATTGAGGCTTGCTAACGTGCTATTCGGTGAAATACGCGACACTCTCTTTGGCAGGGTGACTGAAAGAGCGATGCGCCGGCTCGGTTTGACCGTATTTGAGCATCTACACCGTCTCGATCTCGATTTTCACCTGTCAAGGCAAACTGGTGGGCTCTCACGAGATATGGAGCGCGGCACCAGCGGCATCAGCTTCTTAATGCGTTTTATGGTGTTCAATATTGGCCCCACGTTGTTAGAAATTGCAATGGTCGTTGGCATTTTGTTCTATAACTATGGCTTTACCTTCGCTACCGTTATTTTAGCTGCTGTGGTGATTTACGTATTCTTCTCAATGCGCGCAACAGATTGGCGTACAAAGTTTGTTAAAGAGCTGAACCAAGCCGACAATCAATCGAATACTCGTGCCATCGACAGTTTATTGAATTTCGAGACAGTCAAGTACTTTAACAACGAAAAGTTTGAAGCGCAGCGCTACGATGTGGGTTTAGAAGCATGGGAAATTGCCAGACGTAAAAACCGACTTTCGCTGTTTGCATTAAATGGCGGACAAGCTTTTATTATCGCACTAGCAATGACCTCAATGCTGGCGCTGGCCGCATTTGAAGTAGCCGCGGGTAATATGACCATAGGCGACTTTGTACTGGTAAATGCTTTTACCATGCAAATATTTATGCCGCTTAACTTTTTAGGCTTTGTGTATCGGGAGATACGTGGCTCGCTTACCAATATTGAAAATCTTTTTATGCTGCTTGACAGAGAACCACAGATTAATGACTCAAAGCAGAGTAAAGAGCTCAAGGTTAGTCAAGGCAATATACGTTTTGAAAATCTAAGATTTGGCTACAATGAAAAACGCCAAATACTCAATGACTTAAGTTTTACCGTTGAAGCGGGGAGCAAGGTGGCAGTCGTTGGAGAAAGTGGCTCAGGAAAATCGACGCTAGTAAAGCTGCTGTTTCGCTTCTACGAACTTAATTCTGGCAGTATCTTTATTGATGATCAGAACATTAAAGACGTCACTCAAGACTCTCTACGTGCAAGCATAGGAATTGTGCCGCAAGATACCGTTTTATTTAACGACACCCTTTATGAAAACATTCGCTACGGTCGCCCAAATGCCACAGAAGCAGATATTGCGGAGGCGATAAAACTTGCTCACCTCGACCAGTTTATTGAAAAGCTGCCCGACGGCACAGAAACGCAGGTAGGTGAACGAGGCTTGAAACTTTCAGGGGGCGAGAAACAGAGGGTTGCCATCGCCCGTGCAATTTTAAAACGTCCACCTATTATGGTATTTGATGAAGCAACCTCTTCTTTAGACTCTCAAAGTGAACAAAGCATTCTAAGGGCGTTGAAAGAGCTTGCTCAAGGCCACACTAGTCTTATGATTGCGCATCGTCTCTCTACTATTATCGATGCCGACCAAATTTTGGTAATGCACCAAGGCAATATCGTAGAATCTGGCACGCATGAAGGTCTTTTATCGCAAGATGGGCACTACGCTAAACTCTGGCAAGCGCAGCAAAAAAGCAATAAGTAGAGGAATATTGAGCAACGCACAAAGCATTGCTCAAATAGCTGTTAGCTTTTGCTTTGCTTTAAATGATCAGCCACCAAAAACGCCATTTCCAATACCTGATCGGCATTGAGTCTCGGATCGCACTGCGTTTTATATGCTTGCGCTAGGTCGTCATCACTTATTTCATAAGCGCCACCTGTACATTCAGTAACGTGCTGCCCGGTCATTTCTAAATGAATACCACCGGCGTGAGTTCCTTCAGCGGCATGCACATCAAAGAACTGTTTAATTTCTTTTAAAATGGCATCGAAATTACGTGTTTTATAACCGCTTGATGCCTTAAACGTATTACCGTGCATTGGGTCAGAGCTCCACACTACCTTGCGACCCTCCTGTTTTACCCGGCGCAGAAGACGCGGTAAATTTTCGGCTAAGTTGTCTGCGCCCATACGAGTGATAAGCGTAAGTCTGCCGGCTTGGTTGTTAGGATTCAGCGCATCAATTAATGATATCAGGTCATCTTCTTGCATGCTCGGACCCACTTTCACACCAATTGGGTTGTTAATCCCTCTGAAAAACTCAACGTGGGCATGATCTAGCTGACGCGTGCGCTCTCCAATCCACAACATGTGTGCAGAACAGTTATAAGGTTTGTCGGTGAGTGTGTCGATTCGAGTTAAGGCTTGCTCGTAGTTCAGCAATAAAGCCTCGTGTGAGGTATAAAGCGATGTTTCGTGCAAAGCCGCAGTATTTGCGCTATTTAAACCAATCACATCCATAAAGCCTAAGGTATCCTCGATACGTGTAGCTAAGTCTTGGTAGCGTTCTTTAAGTGGATTGTTTTCTAAAAAGGCCATATTCCAGCGATTTACTTGATGCAAATCGGCCAAACCACCTTGAGCGAAGGCTCTTAACAAATTAAGCGTGGATGCACTGCGATGATAGGCATCAAGCATTCTCTCAGGATTAGGTTCTCTAGCTTGTTCGGTAAACTCAAAGCTATTGATAATGTCGCCTCTGTAAGAAGGCAGGCTTATGCCATTAATCGTTTCAAAATCACCCGAGCGAGGTTTTGCGTACTGCCCCGCCATGCGGGCAACCTTTGTTACCGGGCAACGGCCAGCAAAGGTTAATACCACCGCCATTTGCAATATAACTTTAAAAGTATCGCGAATTTTCGGCGCGTTAAACTCATCAAAAGACTCTGCGCAATCACCACCTTGCAATAAAAACCCTTTTCCTTCGCAAACATCGCCAAGTTGTTTAAATAATTGACGAGTTTCTTCAGCAAATACTAAGGGTGGATAGCTAGCAATTTTAGCTTCCACTGATTTTAGGGCGTTTTGATCATTATAAGTTGGTTGTTGCAAAATTGGCTTTTTCCGCCAACTATCTATTGTCCATTGACTCACTGGTTTTCCTTTATTGTTGATTGCTAAGAATAATTGCGACGATTAATTGCGAAAAAATACGACTGGAAAGCAAATGCTTATTACACAAACACTGTGCCGACTAGCCTTTATGAGATTCTGCGCTAAGCATATCACAGTTGTAATTAGCTGATATCCCCCATCATGCTGATTTTTAAGATAGCTCGTAAATCTTTAGTAGTAGCGTTTATGGTAGGCATTATTTTATTGTTGTAATCACGAAAAACTAGGGTGCTACAACGTAGTATTCTACGGACGAAGCATCATCTTTTAGGAGTCTGAATGCCTGTGAGTACAAGTGTTCCAAGGCTTCTTTATTGACAATCTCTTTGGCAATGCCCTGCTGATGAATTTGGCCATTCTTTAATAAACAAAGGTGAGTGCTATATTCTAGGCTTTGATTTATATCGTGGTGACTCATCACAATGAGATTGCCCATTACTTGTATCGACTTTATTAAGCTCAAAGTAGCGGCTTGGTGACGTATATCCATCTGTTGCAAGGGTTCGTCTAAGAGCACTAAGGCATTTCCGCTTTCAATCTGATGCCATACCTGCATGAGATTTCTTGCTAAGTGAACACGCTGTTTTTCACCACCTGAAAGGCGCTCGAACGATTTATTTTTAAGCGCCTCTATCTCCAAATATTGTTCTAGTCGCTCTGGAATAACGCGCATACCCGTAAAAAAATATAGCGCTTCAGATACGCTCACTCCAAACTCGGTTCGATAAGATTGCGTCACTAAACATCGACTCGCCGCAAGCGCACTTAAACTTAAGTCGTCAAAATTAATCCCATCTAAGCAAAGGGAGCCAGAATTCGCTGGCAGAATACCAGATGCCAGACTCAACAAAGTACTCTTCCCTGCGCCATTCGGACCCAATAAAGTCCACCACTCTGAGCGCTTACATTGCAAAGACGCGTCCTGCAATCTAGCACTAAGAGATACTTTATTAAGTTCTAGCAAGAAACAAATCCTATAGCTAAGAGCGCTGGCAAAATTGAGAATTATGCAGCATAAATTTGCTTGGTTTTAAGTCATATCGAGAGTTTAACACGCATGCAAATTATGTCATTATTTGAGGAACAGGGACTAATAAGAATAATACTATGCAAACTTCAGATATCGGCATTTTGTCAATAGATCAAGGAACCACCTCTAGCCGCGCCATTGTGTTTTTAAAAGACGGTAGTCAAGTATCAAGCGCTCAACAAGAATTCACTCAGATTTATCCAAATAACGGATGGGTTGAACATGACCCAGAAGAGATATGGGAAAGCTCTCTTGCCGTGAGTAAAGAGGCGATTGCGCAAGCAAAAGCAAAAGGCGTGGAGGTTAAATGCATTGGTATTACCAATCAAAGAGAAACCACCTTAGTGTGGAACAAGCGTACCGGCAAAGCGGTATATAATGCTATTGTTTGGCAAGACCGCAGAACTGCATCACTATGCAACAGCTTGGCCGACAACTTAGATGTGGTTCGCAGTAAAACAGGCCTTTTGTTAGACCCTTATTTTTCCGCCACCAAAATTGCTTGGATTCTAGAGAACGTTCAAGGCGCCAGAGCCGCGGCCGAAAAAGGCGAGCTCGCTTTTGGAACCGTCGATTCCTTTTTGGTATGGCGTTTAAGCCAAGGTAAGTCTCATGTAACTGACGCCACAAACGCCTCTCGCACTAATTTGTACAATATCCACAGCGGACAATGGGACGATGAACTGCTGACTCTTTTCAATGTGCCGCGAGCCATGCTGCCAGAAGTTAAAAACTCATCTGATGATTTTGGTAAGAGCGATGCACAAGTGCTTGGAGAGGAATTGCCTATTACCGGCATCGCAGGCGACCAACAAGCGGCCCTATTCGGTCAATGTTGCTTTAGCGCTGGTGAGCTTAAGTCGACCTATGGCACGGGATGCTTTGCACTACTAAATACCGGTGAAACCGCAGTAGAATCAAAAAGCAAACTACTAAGCACCGTCGCCTATCAACTTAATGGACAACGAACTTACGCACTTGAAGGCGCTATTTTTACCGCAGGCGCAAATATACAATGGCTGCGCGATGGTATTAGAGTGATAGAACATGCCAAACAAACTAAAGCTTTGGCAGAAACACTGTCTTACGATCACGGAGTTTTTATGGTTCCTGGCTTTGCCGGCTTAGGTGCACCGCACTGGGATCCGAATGCGCGTGCCAGTCTGTTTGGCATGACCCGCGACACTACATCAGCGCACTTTGCTCGCGCTGGACTGGAAGCTGTTTGCTATCAAACCTTTGACTTGTTGCGCGCAATGCAAAACGATGGAATGAAATCGACCAGCGTTTGGGTAGACGGTGGAATGGTGGGCAATGATTGGCTGTGCCAGTTTTTAGCTGACATTCTTGATGTGCAGGTACAGCGTCCTGGCACAATGGAGTCAACGGCATTGGGCGCAGCATATCTGGCAGGTTTGTATACTGGCATATATAAAGACTTAGAAGATATAGCGTCTCACAAGCACGTCGATAAGCAGTTCAGCCCAAGTCTGGATGCAAACATTCGAAAGTCTTTATTAGCCAAGTGGCAAAAAGCGGTTGAGGCAACCCTAGCATTTACGCAAGAATAAAAGACTGGCAAATCACGCCGTTGAGACTTGATTTTTCAGCATTACATAAATAAATAATGGCGCGCCAATACTCGCGGTAAGTATCGATATTGGCAAGCTTACACTGCTCAATTGTTCATTTATTAAGGCGCAAAGGACCATTACCGATGCGCCTATGATTGCGGCAAGCGGCGCGACTAGCGTGTTGTCGTTGCCATACATACGGCGAATAAAATGCGGAACTAATAAGCCTAAAAACGCAATAGAGCCGGCAATTGACACGCTTAAACCAACCAAAACAGAAATTAATAGCAAACTTGTGGTTTGAAAGCGCTTGGTATTAAGTCCTGCTAACTGCGCGCTTTGTTCACCTAAGTACAACAAGTTAAACCGAGACTGACGCAAAAATAAAAGCGTTAAACAAATGCCTGCAATGGGCAGCGCAACTGTCAAACTTTGCCAATTGGTATTGTTAAAGCTCCCCATCAACCAAAATGTTAAGCTCTGCAATTGCCTCGCTGGCGCAATCAAAAACATCCAACCAATTATGGCACTGCACATGGTGGAGATTGCGATACCGGCTAAAATCACAGTACTCACTGCACCGCCCATCCAGCGCGCCATGGTAAATATCAGCAAACTACTAATAAATGCCCCGACAAAACACAATACAGGCAATAGGTTTATGCCCTCTTTATTCACGCTATCGAGGCCTACGGCAATGCCAATTGGCGTACCGGCAAGTAAAATAAAGCTTGCTGCCATAAGCGACGCGCCACTGCTGATTCCGATTATGCCAGGGTCTGCGAGGGGATTGTTTAAGAGCACTTGTAAACAGGCTGACGCGCTTGCAATGCAAGCACCTACAAGTAAAGCAGTTAAAAGTGTAGGTAATTTAAACTGCCATAGAATGTGGAGTTCCAGTGAATTGAACTCAAACGAAGGCGGTAAAACAAAAAGGCTGCAGAGCAATAATAAGCCGAGTGAATATTTAATTAGGAGCTTGGCGCTGCTGTGCAAATTACTTGACCATTTTCAAAAGTAAGCCGTCTGCGGCCTGTTCAATCAAATCAAGTACTAATTCAAAGCCTTTTAAACCAGAATAGTACGGGTCTGGCACTTCATCGTAGTCACTTTCACAGTGCGACAAAAATAAGCTGATTTTATGCTGCAGTTCTTCAGGGCACTTGCGTTTAAGCTCACGAACGTTCGCTTCGTCCATCGCTATTATATAATCAAAGCGCTCAAAGTCTTGTTCAGAAACCTTTCTGCACTTTAGTTTTGAGAGATTATAACCTCGATTACTCGCTACCTGCTGGGCCCGCTTGTCTGGCGCAACGCCATCTTTATAGCCAGAAGTACCCGCAGAATCTATCACTATGTTAAGGCCATTTTTCTGCGCCTTTTCCCTGAATACGCCCTCTGCGGTAGGAGAACGACAAATATTGCCTAAGCAAACGAATAAAATCTTAGGTTTTTCAATACTTTCCACATTACGTCCTAGTAGTGTTTAGCCTGTGCAAATTATATGCGATCGAGGCTTACGATGCATCCGTTTTATGTGTTTTAAAAGACGCCTCATCAGCATCTTTTTCTTGCTCTCTTTTGACCAACAAAAAGGTTAAAAACATTTTGGTTGGTAATGACATGATCATGCCAACTGCCACTAAACAAGCGCTGATCAAGATGCCGGTGACTCCCATGTTTTCAATCGTTTCATTAAACATATGAAAGTATATACCAAGCAAGATAAGGCAAATGCCACAGGTCATTATCACCTTGAGTAGGCGTATAACCGAAGCGTCTGAGATAGTGTTACTGTTCATTAGCATCACCTTTTTAGAAAAATTATGCGCAGGACAACACAGTAAGCGTAAGTAATTTTTCAATCCCAGACCTTGATTTACATCATATAAAGGTGTCTAAACTCAAATAAAGAATGTGTCGAAAGCCGCAGTGCTAATAAGCTTTCCCTGCGTATCTTCGCTCGCAAATTTAACTTCAGCGAGCATAGGCGCAGGCATAAGCTGCTGCAGTGACGCTAAATTTTCATCGTAGTACGGCATATCATCCGACAACTGGTTTGCAATCCAACCCACACAATCTAACTGGTCGTGTTCAATCGCTTGTAGAGTGAGCAAAGCATGATTTAAGCAGCCTAAACGCATTCCCACTACTATCACAACGGGCATTTGATTTTGAATAGCAAAATCAGATAAGTACTGTCCTTTGGTGTTCAGCGGCAAGCGCCATCCACCAGCGCCCTCTACTAACAGAAGGTCTGGCTGGTATTGTGATATTCTCTCAAAATGCGTTTGTAAATCTCCTAGCGTAATACCCTCACCCGCTTCTTGCGCGGCAATATGGGGCGCAATGGGAGGAAGATAAGCAATGGGGTTTACATGCTCATATTGGGCTTGTACTGAACTTGCGGCTTGTAAAATAAGCGCATCTTCATTGCGCAAGCCTTCAGGTGTTTGCTCACAGCCGGCGGAGATGGGTTTAAAACCAAGTGTTTTTTGGCCATTGTTGTTCAAGGTTTCAAGTAATAGCTGGCTAACAAAGGTCTTGCCAACATCAGTATCGGTGCCGGTAACAAACAGTTTTTTCATTAATATTCTCACTTAATTCGCAGTGTGTATTATTAAGACAACGAAGCATATTTAAATAAGGAAATTGGCAATTGCTTCTGCCTTTCCTGAGGCATCAACTATTTACGCAAATCTAGGAACAAAAGCTCGTAATCGAGTTTGAGTGCCGCCTTTTCTGAAAAATAGCACTCTAGCTTAGCCAATTCTGTTTTGCTGAACGCAGCTTGTTTCTTATTGCTTGTTAGCGCATTTGCGCCAACGCCCTTAATAGATTTAAGCATTTGCATTAAACTACTGTGCGAAGTACTAAAGCTGCGTAGTTCACTTTTAACTTTCCATGTAAAAGGTTTTGCAGCGTTTAACCATTGTACTGGGTCATTAAAAGCGTTGACTCTTGATGCCATTTCAATACTTTCCCATGCACGATTTAGCACTGAAAATGAGGGCGCAATCATTATCGCCAAAATCGCTCGCCCATCATTTTTTAATACTCGATTTATTTCCCCCATAACTGACGATGGCGAATCGCACCACTGAAGGGCCATGCTTGAGCATATAAAGTCTAGTGAATTATCTCGCAGTGGGAGGGATTCAGCGTCAGCACAGAGATAGCTTTGATTGAGACTATTGTGTTCATTGCTCAAATGACTACTGGCAGCATTTTTAAGCATATTGACTGAAATATCTAAATTCAGCCAATGGCTGCTCATCTTTGTAAAACGCTTGGCAATGTCACCCGTTCCACATCCGATATCTAGCGCTTGAAAGCTTTGAACTTCTTTAAAGTTCGCCCATTTACTCAGTGCAGTAATTACTTCACGCTGCACCAACGCATTTTCGTTGTAGCTAGAAGCGGCTTGACCAAAGCGTTTAGCAATATGCGCTTTTTTGCTGACCAGAGCCATATTCATTGCGCCCAACCTTGGCGTTCGCGAACAATTGATACAGCATCGATTAAGGCCTCGATGTCTCTTTGACTGTGCACTGCCGATATTGTAACTCTCAGTCTTTCACTGCCTTTTGCCACGGTTGGACTACGAATGCCAGGAACATAAATACCTAAGTCCAACAAGGCTTTTGACGCGTTCATGCATTGCTCTGAATCCCCAACAATAATTGGCTGAATGGCTGTACTCGAGCCCGCGCCCAAAAAGCCCTTTTCATGACTGAGGACTTGAAACAATTCTATGTTTTCGTGAAGCCTGTCGCGCAGCTCTGAACGGCGCATTACTTCAATACTCTTGATTGTTGCTACCGCCTGAGCAGGCGGGGGCGCAGTGCTGTACACATAGTGTCTAGCAAAGTTTGTAAGGTATTGAATAAAACTATGGCTTCCCGCAATCACCGCACCACCTGTGCCCAAAGCTTTGCCAAAGGTTGCCATTACAATATCAATTTCTTGCTCATTAATATCCAATAAGCCAGATACACCGGCCCCCTCCTCACCCACAACGCCAAAGCCATGCGCGTCATCAACTAGTAGCTGCACATTTCGCATTCCTTGATCACTGTCTTTGAGAGATGGACGAACTGACATTAGCGAATTGATAATTTCTCTGAGCTTTCCTAAATCGCCATCCATACTAAAAACACCTTCCGTGGCAATTAGTGTTGATGAATTGCAAGCCTCTAGTTGCTTTTCAAAATGCGCAATATCGTTGTGCCTATAGCGCAGCAGTTCAGCGCTGCTGTTAAGCGCACCCTCAATGAACGAGGCGTGCATTAGCTTGTCACATAATATCGATTGTTCGCTATGCCGCTTTTCTTGAGCAAATGTTTGGCAAATTATTTGATTCGCTGCAAAGCCGCTAGAGGTCAATAGCGCAGATTCTTTGTTCAATAGCTCACATACGACAGCTTCTAATTCTTGGTGGGGCCGCATGTAGCCACAAACCAAAGATGATGCAGTACTTCCTGCACCATACAATGCCAAGCCCTCAACGTAACTTTGAAGCACCTCTTGGTTTTGACTCAAACCAAGATAGTCATTGCTACCAAAATTGATGCATTGATGACCGTCAATATCAATAATGCCCTGCGAGGTCGAGTTCACTACCTTTCGTTGGCGCAGCAAACTTGCCTCTTCTCGCGCGGCTAACGCTTGCTGTACAAAAGGATAGGTCATGTTTATGCGCTTGTTGTTTGCTTAGGCTGTTTATTCAAAGATGTTTTGGTGGCATCAACAAACAAATCATTTTGCTGATTTTGCTCTATTTCTTCATGTAGCGCAGCGGCATAAGCTTCATCTGAATAACTCTTACCTTGCTTAGAATTAATGCCTAGTTTCTTAAACAGCATCACATCTTCATGGGTTTCAGGGTTTGACGTTGTAAGCAGCTTACAACCATAAAAAATTGAATTTGCACCGGCCATAAAGCACATCGCTTGCATCTGTTCATTCATCGATTCACGACCAGCAGAAAGGCGAACGAAACTCTTAGGCATCATAATTCGGGCCACTGCTATGGTGCGAATAAATTCAAATGGCTCAAGGTCTTCAACATTATCAAGGGGCGTGCCTTTCACTTTTACCAGCATGTTAATCGGTACACTTTCAGGATGATGCTCTAAATTCGCTAGCTGCATAAGCAGGCTTGAACGGTCATTGGCTGTCTCGCCCATACCTACAATGCCGCCAGAACATACGTGCATGCCTGAATCACGCACGTTTTGCAGGGTATCTAAACGGTCTTGATAGGTGCGAGTTGTAATGATTTCACCGTAGAATTCCGGAGAGGTATCTAGGTTGTGGTTATAATAGTCCAAACCCGCTTGTTTAAGTGCTATAGCTTGGTCGCGCGAGAGCATTCCTAGAGTCATGCAAGTCTCAAGGCCTAATGCCTTCACCTCTTTAATCATATCGGCAACGTAGGGAATATCGCGGTCTTTAGGGTTACGCCAAGCAGCTCCCATGCAAAAACGCGTAGAGCCTGCTGCTCTTGCTTCTTTAGCGCGCTCAATGACTTTCTCAATTTCCAATAAACGCTCTTTTTCTAGACCGGTATCATAACGAGCGCTTTGAGGACAGTATTTACAATCTTCTGGACACGCACCCGTTTTAATAGAGAGTAATGTGCTTACTTGTACATAGTTAGCATCAAAATGCTCGCGATGAACCGTTTGCGCCTGAAACATCAAGTCATTAAAAGGCAATGCAAACAATGCGTTAACTTGTTCTAAGGTCCAATCGTGGCGTGGGGTAGATGGGCTTTGTAGAGACATAAAAAGGTTTACTCATAGCAAGAATGCCTCTAGTCTATGCGCAGAGCCAACATTGTCAATCTTAGCGAAGATAAAAGTTTTACTACGGGTTATATTTTGAACAATACTGAATTTGATAAACAGCATATTTGGCATCCTTATACTTCTGCTGTTTCGCCCTTGCCCTGTTATGAAGTGCTTGCTGCAAATGGTGCCGAAATCACCTTAGCCTCTGGTGAAGTTCTGGTAGACGGCATGTCGTCTTGGTGGGCAGCGGTGCATGGTTATAATCATCCAAAACTTAATGAAGCTGCGCATCAACAAATTAATAAGTTTTCTCATGTTATGTTTGGTGGACTGACTCATCAACCCGCAGTAGATTTATGCAAAAGTCTATTAGATATCGCTCCTTCAGGTCTTAATCGCGTTTTTTTAGCTGACTCGGGTTCGGTTTCAATTGAAGTGGCAATTAAAATGGCTATTCAATACTGGGCATGTCAGGGGCGGCCAGAAAAAGCCAAGCTACTTACGCCTCGTGGTGGCTATCATGGCGATACCTTTGCTGCCATGTCGGTATGCGACCCGGTAAATGGTATGCATAGTTTGTTCAAAAAAACGCTTATTGAGCACTACTTTGCGCCCGCTCCACAAATTAAGTTTGGCGCAAACTGGCATCCTGATGAAATTGCGCCGATGCGTGACATCCTAGAGCAACATCATCATCAAATCGCGGCGCTTATTCTTGAGCCTGTTGTACAAGGTGCAGGCGGCATGCGTTTGTATCATCCTGAATATGTAAAACAATGCAGAGAGTTATGCGACGAGTTTGACGTGCTTCTCATTTGCGATGAAATAGCCACAGGTTTTGGCCGCACTGGAGAATTGTTTGCCTGCAATCACGCTGGGATCACCCCAGACATACTATGTATGGGCAAAGCCCTTACTGGTGGCTACATGACATTAGCAGCAGCTATGTGCACCGAACAAGTGGCATTGGGTGTTTGCGAGGGTGAGCCTGGGGTGTTTATGCACGGCCCAACATTCATGGGAAATCCTTTAGCTTGTGCGGTGGCAAAAGCAAGTATCGACGTACTGCTTGCGAGCGATTGGCAAGAGAATGTAAAGCGCATAGAGAAGCAGTTAAAAAGCGGATTAGAACCACTAAATGAGCTAGAAATTGTAGCTGATGTGAGATGTTTGGGCGCCATTGGTGTGGTGGAGCTTAAGCAAGCGGTTGACGTTGCTAGTATTCAACGAGACTTTATTAGTCAAGGCGCTTGGATACGCCCATTTGGAAAGCTGCTTTATATTATGCCGCCCTTTGTTTGCAGCGAGGCGCAAATCAATACACTCACTGCGGCAATGCGCTATGCAGTGCACAAGCTTGCTAAAAGACTATAGCTAATGAAAACAACTAGGCCTCTGTTGCTCTGAAATCTGCTGCATTTAAGCCATGTTTTTTCATTAGCTTGTGCATATCCGTTCGGTTTCGCCCTGCCATGTCCGAAGCTCTGGTCACGTTACCATCGGTTAATTGCAATAAACGACACAAATAACGATATTCAAAGGAATCTCTCGCTTCAGTCAAGGTTGGCCAGTATTCTGTTTCTTGAGACAGCGCTTGCTCAACCAAAGACGCTGGAATGATTTTAGTGTTGGTCAGTGCTACGCAGCGTTCAACTACATTCACCAGTTGCCTGACATTGCCCGGCCAGTCTGCTTTTGTCAGCATACTCATGGCGTCATCGGCAAATTTGCGAACGTTAATTGCGTGTTTTTTGGCACTTTCTTTTAGCAAGTAATCGGCAAGCAAAGGGATGTCTTCAAAGCGGTCTTTTAACTTAGGTAAGTCTAAATTCACCACATTTAAGCGGTAATACAAATCTTCCCTAAACTCATTGTCTTGCATCGCATCCTGCAGGTCTTTATGTGTTGCAGAGATAATTCTTACATCTACATCAATCGAAGTCGTGCTGCCCACGGGTCGAATGGAGCGCTCTTGCAATGCTCGTAATAACTTTACCTGAAGGCTCATTGGCATATCGCCAATTTCATCTAAAAACAAGGTGCCGCCATCAGCTTCTCTAAACAAGCCTGGATTTGCTTGGACTGCGCCTGTAAATGCGCCTTTTGCGTGTCCAAAAAGCTCAGATTCAAGCAAATTCTCGGGTAAAGCTCCGCAGTTTATAGCAACAAAAGATTTATCAGCCCTACTCGAAGCTTTATGAATAGCTTTCGCGAGCAGCTCTTTACCGGTGCCGCTTGCACCATTTATCAACACGCTGACATTTTTATCAGCGATTTGCTCAGCTTGCTTCAGCAGTTTAATCATATCGGGGGAGCGCGTAATGATCTCACTGCACCAATCGCCTAAGTCGTTCTTGCGGGTTTGAGCAATCGCTTTAAATAAAATACGTCTTAACTCGTCGTGATCAACAGGTTTTGTTAAAAAGCTAAATACACCGCGCTGAGTCGCCTCAACAGCGTCTTTAATGGTGCCGTGAGCAGTCATTAAAATCACAGGTAGATCACGATGCTGCTGCAAAATTTCATCAAACAAAGACAAACCATCCATGCCCGGCATACGCAAATCGCTTAGCACCACATCAAATTCATTATTGAACATAAGGCGCAAGGCCTGAGTGCCATTATCCACACTGATTACCTCAAAACCTTCTGCTTCTAAACGAATCGACATCAAGCGCAACAAGCTCTCGTCGTCGTCAACTAACAGTAGTTTTGGTGTGCGCTTATCTTGTAATTCAAAGCTCAAGATTGATTGCTCCTTCGTTCATCAGACATATTGGTTTCTATTTTTAACAACTGCTCAACTTGCTCACGTTGCTTTTTGATTTCTTCACTGCGTATGTTCAAGGTCTCTTGTAAATCTTTTATCGTTTTTTCTTGTCGAGCGTTCACTCTGCTTAAAATGGTAATGGCTGACTCAAGCTCTAACATTTGCTGGGATGGTTTTTGTACCAAGAGCATTGCGACTTGCTGCATCTTTTCATCCATTAAGGGCAATATCTCATCGAGCCAGTTTTGCGCTCTTAAGCGATTCGAATATGGCGTATCGATAGCTTGGCTCAA
Source organism: uncultured Glaciecola sp. (assembly GCA_964418575.1). Lineage (GTDB taxonomy): Bacteria > Pseudomonadota > Gammaproteobacteria > Enterobacterales > Alteromonadaceae > Glaciecola. Next base: position 43,761 of record CAYQMI010000001.1, on the reverse strand, counting down.
CAGAATTTTTTGCAGCTTTTGCTTAGTTTCATCTCCCAAGTTTTTAACACTATCGTGCCGTTCTACCCATTTCGCTTGGTTTGCATCAAGCAAAAACTCAGTCCAAGTGCGTAATTGACAAAACTCTTCAAAGCTCTGTAAACCCTCACTTGTATCACATAAATATGTACCATCAGGAGCCTCAGGTGTTGCCATAGCGTCATAAGATTTATCAAGAAGTTCGCAAGCAGATAAACTCATTACTAACAACGCTACCCATAAAATCCTCATGAATTATTACTCCTAGGCAAACGCACACGAAAACACACGTCAGCCTCTTCAATATCCACAATGGCGACGTCGCCATTGAGCAACCTTGCACAATCGGCAACAATCGAAAGTCCTAGGCCTGCTCCCATTACTTTATCGTTTCGCTTATCTTTACCGCGTTTAAAGGGCTCAAATATTTCAGCTCTAACATCTTCGGTAATCGCTTTGCCGTTATTCAATACGTCTATCATCACATATTCTTGATCTTGTGAAACGCGCACAATGATTGCACTGTCGGTTTTTGCATAAGCAATCGCGTTTGACACTAAGTTATCAAGTATTCTGCGTAATAATTCGGCGTCGCTATGAACATTGATGTTAACGCCTATTTCAGTCTGAATTTGCTGATGATTCTGAGACAGCAACAAGCGATATTCTTGAATACACTCCTCGAGTATTTGGGTAATATCCAGCGCTTCAAAGCTTGGTTCTGCCTGCTGTAGCAAAGCATTATAATCGAGTAATTTAACTACCAGTACATTGAGGCGCTCGGTCGAGGCATTCAATAAGCCAACCACTTCTATTTGACCTGACGACAACTCACCTACCACCTCATTTTCGAGAATAGCGCAGCCCTCTTTGATACTTGCCAGGGGCGTTTTCAATTCGTGAGAAGCATGACGCAATAGCGCGGTTCGTACTTTTTCGAGTTGTTGTAACCTCTCGTTTAACCAAAACAAATCCTTTTCAACCGCCATTAACTCCCGCGGCGCTGAGTCGCTTTTGGCTGGCATTTTATTACTGCTAGTCGCAATGGCTTTAATAATCTGTTGGAGCTTTCTAACTGGTTTCACAATAAGTTGCGCTGCAACCAATATCAGCGCAAGCGATAGCAGAACAAGTGCTCCTGTAGACCAGCCCTGGCGTTTTTGAATGTTATCAAGGTGCGCTTGTTGTTCGGCAATTCGAACACCAACGGCGCCATTTACTTGTTCTTTTACGATCTCAATCGACTGGGCAAATCTCGCCAAATGGGCATTGACGACTAGCTGGTCGTTAAACTCTGCATAATTACGTAATTTTTTAATGTGCCCTTGCATAACCGAGCATTCCGATAAACCCACTAAAACACTGCATAAAAAGGCAAGCTTATCCTCAAACCTCACTATCGCAAAGTCGGCTAATTCGTCTAATTGGGGGTTGGGCAAAACTTGGTATTGTTTGATAAGGCGCTCAACGTCTTCGCCGATAAGCTCTAAGTCGCGCAATTCGCTTGCAACAGAGACAAAAAATTGCGTGTTAACAGTGGTGATATAACTTACGTCGTCGAAATCTTGCTGACTTTGCCAAAGCAATGCGATTAGAGGGATTAAAGCTACCATGTAGCTACCCAAAACTAACTGGCGTAGAGAGCGTATTTGCACTTTAGTTACCGACTCGTATTTCCCTATAGACAGCATTGCATAGCTAAGTAGATCCATCAACTTAATATCGCTCTTTAGAAAAAGGGGACGCCCGCCACTCGCAAAGCAAAGCGCCCCACTAAAACCGATTAGAACGTGTGTTTAATCCTTTAAAAACGGGCTGTATAACACCTCGTCCATGCTCAAGAATCCATCTTCATTGATATCGACTCTTGTAAAATTCTCTAAAAGTTTACTGTTTCCAGCAGCCTCACGTAGTGATATAAGACCGTCTTGATCTCTATCTAGTGAGGTGTAAAGGCTATCTTGTGCACTCGCTTGCGATATAGCCGTTACTGCTTGTAATATGATTACGCTCATCCCTAAGATCATGATTTTTTTGTACATTCTCATAACTTCACCTTAGTTCGCGTGCTGGAGATGTGATTTCACATTTCAGCAATCAGAGTGATATATACAAATTCTATGCCAATAGAAAATAATTTAATAATATCAGCATCTTAAGAATGCTGCTTGGTGATATGAGTGCAAAAGGTGTCGCAAATCAAAGACAGTACTTGTACGTTATATGTTCAATGCCTGTAAAAACGTCTCCAGACCCTAAAGAATATGGCTTTTAGAGCTTTGTTGCATAATTGACACATGCAGCTAGAGAACATTTTTTTATTATTTATATTGTGAAGCCTTGAGCTTATAAAGAAACATAAAGCGTCGCCAAACTTAAGGTTGATATAAGGCATAAAACGAGCAGATTAATTGCAAAGGGATCGGATTTCCGACGATTACGCTTTGCGCGTAAAACGAATACTATCAAGCTCAAGCCCAAGCAGCCCTGCAATAGAATTAGTAGGCTTTCTAAGTGAGACTGGGACCAGAAGTCGCGCCCTTCTACTCCCCAGTAATTCTGAACGCCAGCGATAAACTCGGGCCTAGCATAGTGAAAAACGATTAAAGAACCCGCCAAGAGCAACCAAGCCAAAGCATTCAAGCCCAAGACACATTGATAAAAGATATCTTGTGAGCGCGAGATCTTTCTTCTTTCTTTGTATCTTTTGGGCATTTTAAGCCGAAATTCTGGCTCTCCCTGTGGCTTTTGACTTTTATTTTGCATATTCGGCTTTGACTAGTGGCATCCTTACTTTTCATAAGTATACTAGGGCGCATTGTGGTTTAAAGCGAGTATAAGGATAACATTCCTTATAGTTTTTTATGTTTATATCAATCAATGCGCTCTCGGCAGCATATTGTGCAGTTATGAACAGATTTATTGGAGATTTCTATGACGAATGCCCCAGTCGCCGATGTCTTGGCTGGTAAACACCCCGTAAAAAGCACCATCGAAGTTCAAGGATGGGTGCGTACTAAACGCGATTCAAAAGCAGGTCTGTCATTTGTTGCATTGCACGATGGTAGCTGTTTTGACCCAATTCAAGTAGTTGCGCTTAATAGCCTATCCAATTATGACGACGTGCTTCGCTTAACCACGGGCTGCTCGGTGCGCGCACGGGGTGTAATCAAACAGTCAGAAGGTGCCGGACAAGCCATTGAAATCGAAGCTAACGAAATTGAGATACTTGGCTGGGTAGAAAATCCAGACACCTATCCTATGGCAGCTAAGCGACATAGCATAGAGTATTTGCGGGAGCACGCTCACTTACGTCCACGCACAAATATCATCGGGGCAGTCACGCGGGTAAGGAATTGCTTATCGCAAGCGATTCATCGCTTCTTTCATGAACGCGGCTATTGCTGGATCAGCACGCCAATACTAACAGCATCTGACACTGAAGGCGCTGGCGAGATGTTCAGAGTTTCTACTCTCGATATGCTCAATGTGCCTACCGATGACCAAGGTAACGTAGACTACAGCCAAGATTTTTTTGGTAAAGAAACCTTTTTAACGGTATCAGGGCAGCTCAACGTTGAAACCTACTGCACGGCCATGTCGAAGGTATATACCTTTGGCCCAACATTTAGAGCTGAAAACTCGAATACTAGTCGCCACCTCGCTGAGTTTTGGATGATTGAGCCTGAAGTCGCTTTTGCTGACTTATCAACCATCGCTCAGTTAGCAGAAGACTTGCTCAAATATGTATTCGACGCTGTTTTAAAAGAGCGCGCCGACGATATGGCCTTCTTCGAGCAAAGAGTCAATAAAGACGTCATTACTCGTATGCAGTCAGTGATAGACTCGAGCTTTGTGCGCATGGACTACACCGACGCCATCGATATTTTACAAAAAAGCGGTCGTAAGTTTGAATTCCCCGTTGAATGGGGTGTGGATTTGTCGTCTGAGCATGAGCGCTACCTAGCAGAAGAACATGTTGGTGCACCAGTAATCATGCAAAACTATCCAAAAGATATTAAAGCATTCTACATGCGCATTAATGACGATGAGAAAACAGTCGCTGCTATGGATGTACTTGCGCCTGGTATTGGCGAAATCATTGGTGGCTCACAACGTGAAGAAAGACTTGACGTTTTTGACCGCAGATTAGCTGAAATGAACTTAAGCCCTGAAGATTATTCGTGGTATCGCGACCTTCGTCGCTACGGCACCGTTCCTCACGCAGGCTTCGGCTTAGGCTTTGAGCGCTTGGTAGCCTATGTAACAGGCGTGCAAAACGTTAGAGATGTCATTCCTTTCCCTAGAACACCGGGTAATGCAAATTACTAAATTTTGACTAAAAACGTCAAAACAATAGTCAAATAGACCACCTCATTTAGGTGGTCTTTTTTTGTGAAAAATAAAATCAGCCCCAAAAGCCAGTAAAAATGCCTATTCCCAAGCAGTTTATATATTTCGTTACATTTGGCACATACCTTGTACATATCTGTGTTGTAAATTGTATGCGTACCCACTAAGGACAGACAACAATGAAAAGTACCATCATCAAAACACTAGGTTTTTTCGGTATCATCGCGATTGCGATTGGATTAAGCACAGGCATTCAGGCGACAGCTGAAGACGAAAAGGCAGAAGAAGCAAAAGATACGCGCCCCACAGTAAGTATCGAAAACCTTATTCCAATCAATCACAATGTAGAGATTTCAAGCTTTGGTGAAGTTCAAGCGCTCGAAACCACAACGCTTGCAGCTCAAGTGAGTGGTGAAGTGCTTAGTTGGAACCCTCAGTTTGTAGCAGGTGGCGTAGTCAAACGCGGCGACGTGTTGTTTAACATTGAACCTGATGCCTATGAAGCAGCTGTTCTGCAAGCCGAAGCTCAGGTCTCCTTAGCCAAAGCAACGCTTACCGAAGAACTTGCTAGACAAAAAGTTGCTCAGCGTGAGGCCCGTAACTTGGGCGATAGCCAAGTATCTGACTTGTACTTGCGCAAACCACAAGTTTTGAGCGCACAAGCGCAGCTTAAGTCTGCTGAAGCTTCATTACGCATTGCAAAACGCAACTTATCAAAAACTCAAGTCACCTCTCCTTACGATGCAGTGGTTATATCTCGAGAAATAGGTTCAGGTACCTATGTAAGCCCGGGCATGGCAGTCGCGTCGTTGAGCAATATTGAAACGGCTGAAATTATTGTGCCAGTTGCCGGGTTTGACCGTCCTTTCTTAATGGACAATATGGCTGGCAATGAAGCAGTAGTGACCACTAAAGACAGACTCCCAATTCGCCGTTCAGGTATTGTGGCGCGAGATTTAGGTGTTCTAGACCAAGCAACTCGCATGCTGCACCTAGTGATCCGTATCGAAGACCCGTACAGCTTGAACACCGACGCACCTGCGCTTAAGTTTGGCTCGTATGTTGAGGTTCTTGTGCAAGGTTCGCAAATTCGTGATGTATACAAAGTTCCGCAGTCTTTAGTAAACAATCGCAAAATCTGGCTCTTAGACGAAGACGATAAACTGCAGTCTCATCCGGTTGATGTGATCCGCGAAGAAGGCAGTTATTTCTTTATCTCTAGCGATTTAAGCGCGGATGCAAGACTAGTAAAAGGTCTACCTGAATATCCTCAAAATGGCATGCAAGTGCGAGTTAAAACACCCGAGCAAGCCCTAATTTCATACAACAGAGGCTAAGGGGAAGGCACATGGATACTCAACACACTCAAAGCGACACACCTGAATCTAAAAGTATGCCCACAGGCCTTATTGCCTTTTTCGCACAAAACCCAGTGGCTGCTAACCTGCTTATGGCTTTTATCATCATCATGGGTGTAATTAGCTATGCCACTATCCAAAAGCAGATGTTTCCGAATATTGAAATTAACTATATTACGGCCAACGTCTCCTACCCTGGCGCGTCTCCTAAAGAGATAGAAGAAAACATCGTCATTAAGATAGAAGAGGCCATCACCGATGTGACTGAAATTAAAAAGTCAGTCGGGCGCTCATGGCGTGGCGGTGGTCGAGTAACGATGGAGATTCATGCTTCTGAACATCTGCCTGATGTGCTCGATAAAATTAAGGCTCGTGTAGACAGTATCGCTACCTTCCCTGCATCAATGGAGCCTATTACCGTTTCTCAAATTGAATGGCAGCAGCAAGTGGTGGAGTTATCGCTAGTAGCAGACATGCCATTGACTGAGCTCAAACCTATTGCGCTTCAAATTGAAGACGAATTACTGCAGTTGAGTAACGTGCAAATTGCCGAAGCACAGGCTCCAGATGCTGAAATAGGCATCGAAATTCAGCCTGAAATGCTGCGCAAGTACAATCTCACTATAAATGACGTTACCCAAGCAATTCGACGCTATTCTGCTAACTTTTCGGCAGGTCAAATTCGAAGCGACAGCGGCATGATAGCCGTTCGGGTGGAAAATCAGTTCTATAACGGCGAGGAGTTTCGCGATATTCCTGTCAAAGTTGGAAGTGGCGGTGCAAGAGTACTTTTAAAAGACGTTGCGGTTATCAAAGATGAATTCACCGAGGGCGAGCGCTACTTCAAATACAATGGCAAAAATGCGATTTACATCGCGGTGAATGCGACAAAGAGCCAAAACGTTATTCCGGTTGCAGATTCTGTTAAAAGCTATGTAAAACAGCGCAATGAAAGCTTGCCTGATGGCGTAAGCCTAGAAGTACTGGTGGACATGACCTACTACCTCAATGGACGTTTGGACATGATGCTGGGTAATATGATGCAGGGAGCAATCTTAGTATTTTTAATGCTCGCGCTGTTTTTACGCGTCAAGCTAGCGTTTTGGGTAATGATTGGTTTGCCCGTATGCTTTTTAGGCGCCATGATGTTAATGCCGATGTTGGGCATTACCATCAATATCCTATCACTTTTCGCCTTTATTATGGTGCTGGGGATTGTGGTGGACGACGCCATAGTGATTGGCGAAAGTGCCTACACTGAGATTGAAAAAAATGGCGGTGGCGTGCGCAATGTAATTATTGGTGCAAAAAAAGTGGCAACGCCCGCTACCTTTGGTGTACTTACTACCATCGCGGTATTTGCGCCCTTTGTATTTACCTCAGGCCCGATGGGCGACTTTTTCATCAATATCGCTGGCGTAGCAATCTTATGTTTAATCTTTTCATTGATTGAGTCAAAACTAATACTGCCTGCGCACATTGCACATTCAACATTTAAACCTTTAAAAGAAAACGGTTGGAGAGAGCGGTTTAATATCGCCTACAACAGTTTTATTCAAGGCCCCTACAAGCGTTTCGTTACAGCTTGTACTCGTCAGCGCTGGTTGGTATTAGCAGGTTTTATAGCAATGCTGATAGTCAGCTATGGTTTAATTCAAGCAAACTACGTACGCATGATACCCGAACCAAAAGTCCCCCATGACTTCCCAAGTATTACCATCGAAATGAGTGAAACCGTTGCTGATGAAGTCACTATTGAGGCACTAAAAACGGTTGAACGTGTTGTGCTAGAGGTGGATGAACAAATAAAGCAAGAATACGGTAGCGGTATGGTGCGCGATATTCTTGTTTGGAACCAAGGGCGCACTGAAGGTCGTTTGATGGCTCCATTGGTAGATGAAGATCTGCGTCATTTCGATACCTTTGAACTTGCCCGTCGCTGGCGTGAAGCAATGCCTGAAATTGCTGGCATGAAGTCCTTCACTATACAAGATGATGTAAATGGCGGAGGCGATGACGGCGAATTTGGCTACATGCTGTTTGGCTCAGATATTGCCACACTCAATGCAGCAGGTCGTATGATGATTGATCAGTTGCAAACTGAAAAAGGCTTGTTTGATATAAGTTCTACAATAGACCCTGACAGCAAAGAAGTGCAACTTCAATTAAAAGCGGTTGCTTATGATTTGGGTCTAGACTTAAGCAGTATTGCTGCCCAGGTAGGCGCTAGTTTTTACGGTGGTGAAGCACAAAGAGTGCTGCGCGATGGCGAGGAAGTGCGTGTAATGGTGCGTTATCCTCAGCTTACTCGCGAAAGATTCGCAGATTTAAAGCATGCACTTATTACCACTCCTACTGGTCAGGAAGTGATGCTTGGTGACGTGGTGGATTTATATGAGGCACCAGGAATCAGTTACATACGCCGTGAAGGCGGCTACAGAAGCGTTTACATTTGGGGCTCAATCGATGAGCAAGTAATCGAACCGAATGAAGTGGTAGATAATATCAAAGAAAATATTCTGCCTGCGCTTAAAGAAGCCTTCCCTTCGGTAAAGACCGAGCTAGGTGGTCAAATTGAGGAACAACAGGCTCAGCAAGCACAGCAGATCATGTTCTTTGCGGCGGGTATGGTGATGGTATACATCCTATTGGCCGTGCCCTTAAAAAGCTATGCACAGCCTTTGATCATTATGTCAGTGATTCCCTTTAGCTTTACCGGCGCAATTTGGGGGCATTTCATATTTGGTATGGATATCAGTATGTTTTCTTCCTTTGGTCTAATTGCAGCAGCCGGGGTAGTGATTAACGACTCCCTCGTAATGACCGACTTTGTTAACCAGAGAAGAGCACAAGGTTACAGTATAAAAGATGCGGTGATTGACGCAGGCTGCTCAAGGTTTAGAGCGATTACATTAACCTCGTTTACAACTTTTGCAGGCGTGCTACCCATTATGTTCGAAACAAGCCTACAGGCAGGTTTTGTAATACCCATGGCAGTAGCACTAGGCTTTGCTGTAATGTATGCAACGCTCGTAACACTGCTATTAGTTCCGTGCTTATATTTAATACTCTCGGATATTGGCGGCATGTTTAGAGCAATCGCTGGCTTTGTGAAAGGTTTATTTATACGTAGTAGTAAACCTGCTGAAAGCAT
>CAYQMI010000001.1:23341-34778 GCA_964418575.1 uncultured Glaciecola sp. | reverse complement strand
GTCATTCCCACGAAAGTGGGAAGCTCCAAAATCTGCGGAAGTTGTTTGAATGATGAGCTTTGTTTAAGCTCAGGTGATTCGTTGGGAGGTTCCCGCTTTCGCGGGAATGACTGTGTGGGGTTGTAATGACGTTGGGGGCGGCAATGCCCCATGTTGTTATGAGAATGAGCCGCTTTGCGAAGATCTAAATCCAAAATACACTTAACCTTTCCTACTTTGCTCCGTTACACTCTATACACAAGTGTAAAATCCACAGAAGACTATGAGCACACGCAACTGGTATAAATTTATTTTTGAGCACCCTTGGTGGGTGATTGCTTTGCTCATTATTAGCATTCTAGGGCTTTCTGTGGGTGCGAAAAACCTATACTTCAGGGGCGATTACAAAGTATTTTTCGAGGCCGATAACCCTCAGCGACTCGCGTACGAAAACATGCAGCGCATATTCACCAAAAATGAAAGCGTTTCCATTGTTATTTCGAAGCCCGGGGCCGATCTATTTAATACCGAAAGTCTCACTCTAATAAAGCGCCTAAGTGACAGCAGTTGGCAAATACCTCTGTCTACGCGTGTTGATTCAATTACCAACTTCCAACATACCTACGATTTAGACGACGACCTAGTAGTTGAAGACTTGCTGCTAGAACTTGATTGGCTGAATGATGCTCGGATTGAAAGAATTCAAGACGTGGCGCTGAACGAAGTAGACTTGGTAAATAAGCTCATATCCCCCGATGGCAAAGTGGCCATGATCAATATCAACGTTCAACTGCCCGACGGCGACCAAACCGCTGAGATCACTGAAATTGGCGCTTATGTTCGGGCCATGATTGAACCCTATCAGAATGAATTCAGCAGTCATGAAATACGTCTCTCGGGCATTGTTATCATGACCGATGCCATGTTCCTTGCGGCGCAAAAAGACGCACAAACACTTTTTCCTCTTATGTTTGTGTTAATAACGGCTATGTTGATTTTGCTGATGCGCTCATTTTATGCCGCCATAGCAACCTTAATTGTGGTATTCACAAGTATTGGTGCCACCATGGGCATTGGTGGTTGGGCGGGTTTATTTATGAATATAGCCACCGTTAATGTGCCTATTATTATCATGACCTTGGCGATTGCAGACAGTGTGCATCTATTAGCAGGTGTGCGCTATCGCATGCAACTAGGCGACAATAAAATAAGCGCCATTAAACAAGCTTTAAACTTAAATGTTCGCCCTATCGTTATTACCAGCGTTACTACCGCAGTAGGTTTTCTGACCCTTAATTTTGCCAAAGTGCCCATTTTGAGTGACCTTGGAAACTTAGTTGCCGTAGGCGTGCTGTTCGCTTGCTTACTATCGCTTACCTTATTACCTTCGTTGTTGGTAATATTACCAATCAAATTTGCTCGCGTATCAAAACACCACGCTCACGGAGCATGGTCAACACTCTCAGATGCTATCGTTAAACATAGCCGATTATTGTTAGTACTTTGCGTCGTTCTTACCTCGGTAAGTGGCTATTTGTCATCACAAAACAAGCTTAACGACATCGTGATTGAGTATTTCGACAAAGACAATAAATTCCGTCAAGATGCTGATTTCCAACAAGATAATTTAAGCGGAACCAGCAACGTCGATTTTGCGATTTATACCGACCAAGAAAACGCCATCAACACGCCAGAATTCTTGAGCAGCGTTGAGGCTTTTACCGAATGGTTAGAGCAACAAGCTGAAGTTGATCATGTGGTGAGTTATACCAATACCATCAAGCGCTTGAGCAAGAATATGAATCAAGATAATCCGGACTATTATCGTCTGCCCGACGAACAAGAACTGGCAGCGCAATACTTATTGCTTTACGAAATGTCGCTCCCCTTTGGTCTCGATATCAATAATCAAATTGACATAAACAAATCTGCCGTACGCGTAATGGTGACATTAAAAAATTTAGGCAGCAGCGAATTTACTGACTTTGAAATGCGCGCAAAAACCTTTATGCAAGAAAATGCACCCCAGTACAGAGTAGAGGCTGCCAGCATACCGCTTATTTTTGCTCATATTGGCAAGGCAAACATGCAGGGCATGATTACCGGAGCATTGATGGCTCTTCTAGTGATTTCATTGCTGTTAGTATTTGCGCTGAAGAGTATTAAATTAGGCGTAATCAGTTTGCTACCAAACTTGTTACCTGCGGTCATCGGATTTGGCATATGGGCGCTTTACTCAGGCAATATTAGCATGGCACTTTCGGTAGTGCTTACCATGACCTTAGGTATTATCGTCGACGATACCGTACACTTTTTGAGTAAGTTCAAAACTGCCTTTGATCAAGGTAATAATGCAGTAAAAAGTGTTGATTTTGCTTTTAAAAACGTTGGTACCGCTCTGGTTATTACAACCGTAGTATTAGCGGCAGGGTTTTCAGTGTTAGCGTTTTCTGATTTTGCCATCAATTCTGAAATGGGTTTGCTCACCGCCATTATTATCGTTGCCGCGTTAATAGTAGACTTAACGATACTGCCTGCACTTTTGTTGTTTGCTTACAAGCAAAGAAAAGAGAAGACAAAAAATGCGATATAGGCGAGAAATTATACTCACCATTTCAGTAAATTTACCGATGACTAAAGTATAGAAACTATTTTAATAATTCACAGTAAAGCGGCTAATGCACGCGAAAGCGGATTAACAAAAGCTAAACAATAAGGAAAGCATGCAAAACAAAGCGGCAATAAAAGTGCTCGTAGTAGATGATTCTTCGATTATGCGAAGCCATATCTGTGCGGCACTCATTGAACATGGCATGCTCACCGACACCGCTGCTAACGGCATTGAGTGTCTAGAGAAAATAATTCGCTTTGAACCTGATGTCATCACCCTTGATATCAACATGCCTATAATGGATGGCCTAGAGTGCTTATCTAAAATCATGGAGAAATACCCTACTCCGGTAGTTATGATTTCATCGCTGACACAAAAAAATGCGGGCGAAACCCTTAAAGCCTTAGATTTAGGCGCGATTGACTATATTGCTAAACCTAATGGCTCGGTATCATTGTCGTTAAACCGAAGTAAATACATGCTTGTGAGTAAAGTTACCAATGCAAGTAAGGTCAATATGCATTCTCGTATTGGCCGCCATAGAGCGAAGATATCGTCATTTGACCATGATAAAGAACATTCACAGCAGTTTGCTTCAGCTAAGCTTTTCGGCTCTCATTCAACTGCACCGAAAAGCGACATTGAACTTGTTGTCATTGGCGTATCCACAGGCGGACCAAGTTGCCTGCAAGAGATTATTCCAAATTTACCCGCTAGCTACCCCTACCCTGTGATCATTGCTCAGCATATGCCTGCAAGATTTACCAATGTGTTTGCCCAGCGCCTAAATAAACTCTCTGCTTTAGACGTAGAAGAGCTCAACACCAGTCAAGCGTTGCAAAGAGGAAAGGTTTATGTAGCACAAGGCGATGCAAATATTGAAGTATTTAAGCAAGGCGGGCGTTTGCATGCCAGGCCCAACACTGAACAATCACATCACATATGGCGACCGAGCATTACGCAGTTAGTAGAGTCGACCTTAAAAGTGATAAGCGCTGACAAAGTCTGTTTCGTGCAGTTAACCGGCATGGGAAATGATGGCGCGGCAGCGATGGCTAAAGCTCACTCGCAAGGCGCAACGACTATTGCAGAGTCTGAACAAAGCTGTGTTGTATACGGAATGCCAAAAGAACTTGTAAAATTAAACGGAGCGAGTATGGTACTGCCCAATTACGATATCGCAAAGGCACTATCTTCATTGTAGTCGCCAACCAAAGCTTAGGGCATCCGTGGAAAAGCAAGATTTTATACAAATTCGCAGGTTTATTGTTAAGCTCGGAAAGATGCTACACAAATACGGCACGCCCGCGTTTCGCTTAGAAGCACACCTTTCTGAGGTAGCAAACTACCTGAATGTAAACGCGAGTTTTATTTCTACCCCAACATCCTTAACCTTCGTGATCTGGAGCGATAAACACGAGGACGAATATAATCATGCAGCTCGCGTGCAGCCCGGTGAAATTGACTTGGGCTCTCTGTCTCGCACCGATGAACTTGTTAATCGTTTACTTACCGGCACTCTCACACTTGAAGAAGCCGACGCTGAGCTTACAAGCATTGACAGCTTGCCTAACTTTTATCATCCCATTGTAGAGTTTTTAGCTTTTGGCTTATCTACAGGCTCATTTGCCTTAGTAATGGGCTCAAGCTTTGACGATGCGGTAGCAGCTGGAGCGATAGGGCTTGTCATGCATCTCATTTACTTCATTGCGACCAAAAGTAAACGTGTTGCTCTGATGCTTGAGCCAGCGGTGGCTTTGGTTGCGGGTATTTGTGCCTGCGCGATCAGCAGTTTAGTCGACCCCGACATCAATATTCGTTTGGTAGTTTTGTCATCTATTATTATTTTTATACCCGGACTGGCGCTTACCATTGGCTTAGCCGAACTCTCTTCTCGGCATTTAGTGTCGGGCACAGCCAGGGTAATGGACGCCCTTATGCAGCTGTTTAAACTCTATTTTGGCGCATTTTTGGGTATTGCGATTGGTTTTTGGATGTTTAGTGAAGTCGTGCTAATGCCCACTGAAGCTGCACCGAAATGGGCCGTTTGGATTGCAGTATTGACGCTCTGCTCTGCCCTTGTAGTCATTTTTAAACTCCGGATAAAACATGCGCCGTGGGCAATCCTGTGTGGATTTATTGGCTACTTTGGCACCTACTGGGCAGCCAAGTATTTAGAGTTTGGTTTAGGCACCTTTGTTGGTGCGTTTGCCGTTGGCGTGTTTGCGAATGTATTTACTCGCATAGCAAATGCTCCGGCAACTATTGTATTAATGCAGGGCTTAATCGTGTTGGTACCTGGCTCTAAAACCTATATTAGCCTTAACTCCTTTGTTTCTGGCCAAGACTTTATGCAAACCGACCATGTAGGCCAAGAAACTTTTGTCATTTTTATGTCTTTAGTAGCAGGTCTTATTTTTGCGAATGTTATTGTACCCACTAAAAAGGCACTATAGCTCTGCACTTGCGGTTGAAAAGTCATTATTGATGAGGCATTGATTTCTGCCGTTTGATTTTGCGTTATATAGCGCTGCATCCGCACGCTTGAGCCAATCATAAGAAGTTTCTGTAACGTTATACTGGGCAATACCTGCCGACGTGGTTATCTGTAATTCATCAATTTGCCAACGACTATTTTCAATTTCCAAAGCTAACTTCTTAGCCAGCTTCTTAGCTTCAAATAAGTTCGTATTCTCAAGTACTAATACAAACTCTTCACCGCCTAGGCGATAGAAACTATCAACATCTCGAATATTGTTGGTCATTATATCCGTAAATTTTTGCAATACTTGGTCGCCCGACGCGTGACCATAGGTATCATTAACCTGTTTGAAATAGTCGATATCAAAGATAATTAAAGAACAGCACTGCTCTGGATATCGTTTAATTCGCTTCGTTATTTCTAAAAGCTTTTCTTCCAAGCGCCGGCGATTGCCCACACCTGTTAAGGAGTCTGTAGTTGCGAGATGTTCAAGAAACAAGGCTTGAGTGTGCATGCGCTTTGAGAAGGCATACGAAAACAAAAAAGTAGCACCAGCTGAAATACCAAATGTTAGGATGAATAAAAAGCTAACTTCATTCCATATCATCATAATGACAATACATAAAAACGAAGAGGTCAGTATCGCTGCGGTGCGAGGTGATAGTAAGAAAAAGGTAGTAGTGAGGGCGGGATAAACCCAATGAATATTATCAGCTCCTTTGAAATGGATTGTCGCAGTCATTGCGAAGATAGTTAAAACCGACAAACCTGTTCGGGCAATCATTGCTTTTTTTGTGATGAGCAGATGTATGAACAGTATGAAGGTACCCAACACAACCGTTGAGTTCATAAGTGCAATAGCCCAGTCAGCTTGCATTGCGCGCAGCACTGCAAAAGGAAATAGGCCAAGCGTGATGCCCGCACTGATGATAAGCAAAACTACATTTTCAGAATGTAGCTTAGTATAACTTGGCTGCTTGATAACTCACCCCATAAGCAGATCTATGTTTTAATCATAATTGCGTGAATGCCTTGACTAAGGCAACTACTCCAGCGAACCGTGACAGAAGATATACAGGCGAGTAAATTGATTGTCTGCGTTTTTAATTAAACGCTTCCCATAACTGCGTATAGCTCTTCGGCTTTTCAATATGGTGTGTGGCGATTTTTTAAAAGCTACCGCCTTATTTAGTAAGGATACTCTTTGTATATGAAAAGTGAAAGTGTATTTAAGGTGCTATTTTTAATACCTAAACAAGAG
Source organism: uncultured Glaciecola sp. (assembly GCA_964418575.1). Classification (GTDB taxonomy): domain Bacteria; phylum Pseudomonadota; class Gammaproteobacteria; order Enterobacterales; family Alteromonadaceae; genus Glaciecola. The sequence goes on along the minus strand of CAYQMI010000001.1, from coordinate 28,445 downwards.
AAATAAACACTAATTCAGCTTGAAAATGCAGATAGTAGGACTATGAAAAGGAATGGGTCGTGTAGCGCAGGCCAAACAGCCGGCTTAGCCTACGCAACATGACTTACCCACTTACTCAAGCGAAGGCATGTAACTTAGTGTTACCAGCAATCGTGCGTAAATTACTCGCAGACGCTGGGCTATAACCTAGGTATTGCGGGGTGGTTGTGTCAATAAAAACACGTTCGGGTAAATTACGCAGCATCACAATAGTAAAACCTCCACTGACTTGCTTACTTTGTACTTGTGTTATTTCTTCCATGATATTCTCCAATAATGTTGTTGATTAAAGTGCATTAAATCTTTGTGAACACTACGCGCGAACCCGCAGGCTGCGCAGTGCCTCGATGCACATAAACAATAACAAGATAGGAAATTGCTAGTAACTGTCTGTAAGGATTGTTTAAGCTAAATATCAGTTTAGGTTGCTGTCGTTTAATCTTCTCTCTACCCAAAGCATTGATAAGCAAAATATCAGGATAGCCCAAAACCAGTAATTACTGATGCTGCGCCATACTTCGGAAACGCTGGCCTTAGCCTCTTTTTGCCTTGCAAGATATTCGCTTGTCGCACTTTGTTTTATATTCTGTCGCCAGGCACGCCAATCAGCTAAAGAATACGCAAAGTAATCTGCCCTTGTATTAGTGGCATCAGATGCTTTTGCAAAAAGTGAATACCAGCCTTGCTTACGAGGCCAATAGCTAACACAGGTGCTCGTGTTATCGATGATTTGCTTAACATTATGCAAGCCTACTCTTTGCCCGGCTTGCTCTAGGTATAATTGTGCATCTTCACTAGTGTTGAGCAAACAGCTACTTTGTTGTTGATATATTTGAATAAGGCTGTCTTCAGCTACTCCAGACCAGCGCATACTGGCGCTATTGCGGGCGATATTTTGTATTAGCCACTGCCAATAATGACTGTGTAAATCTGCCCTACCCTGAGTTTTAAAAGCATAACTAGAGTCAAATAAGGATATAGCAAGCTGCCCTAGACCAAAGCCTTGACTGAGCGCGACAGCGTCCCCCATTTGTTCACTGACTAACACTCTAGCACCTGAACTACTTGCAAATAAGCTAGCATCGATTGCTTTGACCGGTGTTTCTAGCCTTTGGTATTGCCATCTTAAAAAGGTAGCCTGCTCACTGCTAGGCGCACTAGACTTATTACGAATAGATATAACCGAAGAGAACGGGCCTGGCATGCTTTGCCAATCGTCAATGCCATTTAGGTCTGCCAATATTAGCAAACCCAAACCTTCTTTTAGCGCCTGCACTAAATTGCTGGACTGTGTTTGGGAAAGTTTAGCTAGTGCACGTTGATCAATAATGAGCATGTCGAAATACCCAAGGCTTTCAAGACTAAAGGGTGTTTTCGCAAGCTCTTTTTCAGCTGCCTCTAAGTTAGTGAACTGTGCAATATCTCTGTCTTTGCTTATTTGCGTAAGGGTAAGCACTTTTGAGCCTTGTTCGTTTAAAAGGTTTTGTAACTGCCTACTTTCAAAGGAAGGTGCCGATTGTTTTATCATAAGTTTGACGGGCCCAGCCTCGCGCACTTGTACGCTGAGTTTCTCACTTACTATTGGCTCCGATTGAATGCCTTCCTTAAGATTCAGAGTGTACAACCAAGGGCCACCAACAGATGCTTGAAAGGTGAATGAGAAGGTGTCTTGAACTCTTAATCGCTGACTTTCAAGTTCGTTGCCGAATGGGTCAATCAAACTAAGTGTGTATAGTTTGTTTGCTTGTGCCGAGCCCATATCTTCGGCGTTTACGAGAGTACCCTGCACTTGCCCAGATATCTGACCAAACTCGCCAATACTAAGATGACGTGACCACCGCATGTCTGTAAGGCCTAGTAGTCTCGAATATGCTTTATGGACCACAAAGGGCTGAGCACTTTTAGAAGACTGTGAGGCCGCCATAGCATACGATGCACTTAACTCGTTAAATTGAGCCGTGCTCAAACCATCTCCAAGCAATACTAGCTGTTCAACGTTAGGGTAATATAAGGGCAACTGACTTATGCTAGTTATAGAGCCAATGTCATCGGGTACGAGACTTTGCTCTAGTAGTGCTTGCGCTATTTGATTACTTGATTCATCTCCTGAGTGTAACTTAAGCCAAATGATTTCTGCGTCGGAGTGAGCTAGCTTACTTAATTCGGCAGTGTCTACGTTCTCGGTAAGCAAGTATATGTGAGTCGGTTTTGTGCTCAGATATGACACATCAAATATGAGTCCAAGAAAAGATAGCGCTGCGCACACATTTAAGATGAGTACTGCAGATTTAATAAGTATATGGCGCTTGATCAAACGTTTTATCGCAAAGACACATGCGAGAGCTGTGGCCAGTAAAACAAACCCTACAAGCATTATTTGAACAAAGTCTGGAAAGGCGCTTTCGATATGAAGTGAGAACAGATTCATCGTTTCTGCTCACTTTGTATGTACTGCTTAGCCTGAACATTGCTTTGCTGATTTAATGCCTCTGCATAAGCTCGCGTAATCGGGCTTGTTTGAGAATAAGGTAAGGAGGGCGGTTTGATGTATGCAACTACCTTCGGTAATACCGAATGCAGTTGCGCAATTAAAGTCGCCATACAATTTTCACATTTGTCTAAGCTAAATGAATTATGTAACTGAAACTCCTTTAGTGTCGCGACATGCGACAACCATTTGGGCTCTTGATCAAGTTGCTCGGTCAGTATCGCTGTAACTGTATCTAGCACCGCCCGCTCGCTGGCGCTAATATCTAAAGATGTTGTATTTGCCGCCACACGATTATTAAGTATGGAAATAAGCGCCTTCATTTCATCAATCTGACTGTTTGGCAGCTCGATGGAGATATCCTTTTCATAAGTCAAAATTTCATTGAGTTTGCCAGCGTAACGACGCTCCTCTGTAACCGGAGGCGGTTCAAAACCAAGCCGTTTTACGTAAATGCGCTCTGCTTGCTTGGCTCTATTTAAGTAGTCTAGCGCTTGCTTTTCATAGGGTAAGGCTAGCTCGGGCTGCGATAGCTGCAGATTAAGTTCGGCATCCCACATTTGGGCGAGTGCTCGTTTCATTAGCACCTTAGGATTAATCTGTCCTTCAAAGGTTTTAATAAAGCCAACATCCGCACTACCATGATTATGACCAAAGCGCTCTATTATCTCGCTGTAGCCAGAAATGTCATTTTGCGCTGAACTATCGTAGTTATGAGCATGCTCGTGCTCATGGTCGTGGTCTTGCGCTTCTAGCACTTCCTGTTGGGTGTTGTCGTGGTCATGGTCGTGATCATGATCATGTTCTGCGTCAGCTAAAGCCGGAGCGCGCATGCCATCTTCCATCTCCCGTAGAACACCTGACTCAACTTCGTCACCTAAATACTGTCCGTACGATTCCTTCAAGTCTTGTTGGTCAATGGCTAAAGCGCGAGAAATACGAGTAAACTCCTGTGTACTAAGCCTCTCTTTTTGCGCGATTAACTCTTCCGTCTCAATAATAATTTGGCGCTGACTTTTTAGATATTCAGGCATAAAGTCAATGACAATGCCTTGTGCTGAAATGGCTTTATCTTCGGTATCGAGCCAGCGCAGAATTCGCGTTGATGATGTGGTGCTTTGCCCTTCTGGCGGCTTATTGTCTAGAGCGAACACGCTAAAATAAAGCTCGTCTCCAGGCGCCATATTAAGTGCGCTTAAGTCCCAGTTCTTTATGTAAATATCACGTTCATTCCGCTGGATAATCTCATCAAAAATAAATTCTTCATCTCGAAACTTAACGGCCTCGCCCGAACCTTTAGCAACCGAAGCAATAATTTTAACTTCCTTAAGACCATAGTCATCGTAAATTTCTACCTCTGTTCGCATAGTCGGCAGCGCATTTTTAGCAAATTCGGTAGTGATTTGTTCAGGTACGTAAATTTGAACGAAAGGCTTGGCATCTTTGAGTACTGATAATGTTGAAATATCGCTAACTGTCTCAGTATCGTTAAAGCTTTGCGATATTGAATAAACAGCAGAAGAATCGGCTATGTGCTGCGCTTTGTATTTTCCTTTTGACCAAGCAAACTCAATACTTTTACCATTACTCAATGTGAGCGAAAAGTCATAGTCGTTAGCTATCGACTCTGGCAAAGGAATTGTCCAAGTAATGCTCGAGCCCTCTAACACCTCTAGATTAAGTGCTTGCTGTTCAAAAGGTGCTTGCTTTGTGTAGCTTGGTGCTGCAACTGAAACAATAAGCTTATCGAGAGGCTTAAGCGCTGGCTCGTTTTCTTGCGGCGAATTCGCTTTAAAGCTTGCGCTTTGGGACTTTGCGCTAATAGAATTTAAATAACTCACGCCACTATGCAGTAAAAAGACGCTAACAATCAGCGTAATAACTACTTTGATTGCTTGGGCTTTAAACGCAAACTGTAGTAAGTACGAAGATGACTCTTGCACAAGTAGCGCTTGCAAAAACGGTCTTATACGCTTTAGCTGCATGCTTTGTACTAGGCTTAACTCATGCTCAGGCACAAGGCAAAGCTGTGCGCTTTCTTCAAGTTCGTTATGCGTTCGGTTGAGGTGCAGCAAAAAACTGTAGGGGCTAAGCTGATTTACAGCACTTTGTTTAGTGCTGCGCCATAGCAGAAAAACAAATGCAACTAATGCTGAAAATATGCCTAAACCGATATAGCCTGTAAGCACTTGCGCAAAACTTAATTGACCGCTTAGCGCGATTATTGCGCTGAGCGAAGAAGCGCTCATGGCTACAAGAAAGCTCGCAAACGCAACTAGCATCAGTCCGAAACTAATTAACAAACCATAGAAGGCCGAACGCAGCGCTGAAAAGCCGAGATATCTGCGCTTAGTTGTTATATAAGCTTGATTGATTAACTGCTGTAGCTCAGGTGAAGACTTTGATGTATTCGGCGCGGGCACTTTTATCTACCCTCGCTCTGGCAAATTTGAGACTAAGCGATAGGACCACTCGCTATACAATCTTTCAATAAAGAAAATAAGTACAGCAAGCAGAATTAACCATTGACGCCATGGATTTGTTTCTTCACTTTGTAAAGCGTCTAAACGTGGACGC
>CAYQMI010000001.1:16484-23241 GCA_964418575.1 uncultured Glaciecola sp. | reverse complement strand
CTCCTCATTATCATGCTTTACATAAGCGAGGCGTATGGGCCCGTTATTTTGCAAGGTATCAAGAGCATCTTGCGTTTTCTCAGCGTCGTCATGGTTTTGGGAGTGATCAGGAGCTTCGAGAATATGCCAAAAGACAGCTTGTTCTTTTGATACCACGTTCACATAGTCACCCACGAATTGCGACAGGCGATTGCTGCTGTAAATATGAATAGCTGCATTTGGACCGAAGCTCGATGCCAGAGCCTGTGCAATAGACCATGTGTTTAGTGTGTGTAAGGACTGTCGCTTCAATTCCTTGCTTTGTAGACTTGCGCCAACAAGCTCACTAGCCTGAGTGTTTTCTTGCTTAGTGTTTTCTTGCTTAGCATCAGCTTGAGTAGCGAACCATGAATAGCTTGCTCCATTGTTCAAAAACTCCTTCGATGATATTGAGCGAATCATCTGGTTTGAATCAGTAGCGCTGGGCGAATGTGCAACGAGTATAATTGTGCTTGCCTTGGCAAAGCCATCTTCTTCAAGCGATGCCAGTAAACCCTGCTTTTGCTCTGTAGTGCTCAATTCCCACCAGTCTTGCATAACAATTATCTCTTGACGGGGGGAGGCTGAATTCGTGAGTTTATCTTCGGCAAATTTAAAATAATCAAATATTAGTGGAAATAATAAAATCAAAGTAACGAGAAAAAACAACAGCAAGCGAACAAGCAAAAGGCGTTTTTGATGCAGCTTTATTTGTATTTCAGTGGGTGCACTTTGCTTGGGTAATAATGCGATGGAGGGAAACAGCAGCACCTTCCCTTCACTTCGACTAAAAATATGGATAGCTACCGGAATAGCTAAGACTAAGAACAGCAGTAAGGGGATCATGCTCTGCTAATCCTTAATTTCAAAAACCTTCTCAGCGCTTGGTCCATGGGTTCATCGATACTGACTTTTTCATTTGCGATCCCTTTCGCTTTGAGATTTAAATCTAAGGAAGCATTAAAGTTTTCTAATTGCGATAAGTAAGCTTGTTTTGCCTTTGCTGCTGAAAGTGTGCGCCGCTCGCCGCTTTCTCTGTCTTCAAAATGAATTCGGCCTTTATAAGGAAAGCTTTGTTCGTCTTCGCCGCTTAAGTGCATTGCAATGACATCTGTGCGCGGGCTTTGCAATTGAGCAAGTGCATCAAGAATTTCTTCCGACTCCTGATAAAAATCACTCATCACAATCACTAAACCATGCTCTTGCACCCGAGCTAGTTGATGTTTAAGTTGCTCGATACTCGGAAAGGCACTGCCTGCTTGTATCTTGGAAAGTTGCAGTACGCAGCGCTGCCAGTGTTGATACCCCGCCATTGCTGGCACTAATTCGGGTGTTTTGCTATGCAAGCTTAAAAGGCCAACTGAATCCCCTTGAGACTGCGCTAAATAAGCCATAGTGGCCGCTAAGTGCTTAGCATAATCTAACTTATGCCAAGGACTTTTATTCGCCACGCTAGATTTATGCAGCATAGACGCGCTAGCATCTATCAAAAACCAAACTTGTATGTTGCTTTCTCGCTGTGCTTCGCGCACGTAATAACGGTCGCTGCGAGCAAAAAGCTTCCAATCGATGTTTTGCAGAGGGTCGCCAGGCTCATAAGCTCTATACTGATTAAATTCCATTCCGCTGCCGCGCTGATGACTGCTGTGAATGCCATGTAAAAACCCCTGCGCGACGGTTTTAGCAACCAAAGGCAAGTCTTTTAATTGCGCGAGCAGCGCTGGCTGAATAAGCGTTGGCATCATAACAAGATAGCGCCTTATTGCATCAGTTTGCTAAGGCACTTTTAGGCGGTTTAATATCGCCTAGCAAGCGCTTGATCACCTCATCGCTTGTTAAGCCCTCAGCTTCTGCCTGAAAGTTTAACAATATTCTGTGCCTTAATACTGCGTGCGCTATCGCCTGAATGTCCTTAAGTGTTACTGCAAAACGATGTTGGCAAAGTGCATGGGCTTTTGCGCACAAAACCAAGGCCTGTCCTGCTCGCGGCCCTGCTCCCCAGCGCACGAAGTCATTTACTGTTGCAAGCTGCGTGTTGTCTGGTCGCGTGTTTCTAACAATATCACCCACATAGTTAAGTAGCGGATCAGATATTTCTATCTCACGAACGAGGCCTTGCAGAGCAATAAGGTCCTGCGCATTAAGCGTGTGCTCAACTTGCGGTCGATAATTACCAGTGGTTCGCTTTAGAATATCAATTTCATCTTCTTGGCTTGGATAATCAACGCGCACAAACATTAAAAAGCGGTCGAGCTGCGCTTCAGGTAATGGATAGGTGCCCGATTGCTCAACTGGATTTTGTGTGGCTAGCACAAAAAATGGCGCGGGTAAGTCGTAATGCTCTCCCCCATAACTTAGCTGCTTTTCTTGCATGGCCTCAAGCAGCGCTGCTTGAGTTTTTGCTGGAGTTCTGTTGATTTCGTCGGCAAGAAGAATATTGGTAAATACCGGCCCTTTTTGGAATTTAAAAAAACGTTGTCCCGTTTCTTTGTCGGTTTCTAGAATTTCAGTGCCTATAATATCGCTTGGCATCAAATCTGGGGTAAATTGAACCCGCTTAAAGCCAAGTTCTAAGGTTTGAGCTAAGGTACTAACCATCAGGGTTTTTGCTAAGCCTGGCACACCTTCTAACAAACAGTGACCACCGGCCAAAATACTCACTAAAAGCTGAGACACAACCTCTTGCTGACCAACAATCACTTTAGCTACTTCGCTGCTGACTAAATCTAATTTACCCAGTAAATCCCCTACTTCTTTCTCATTCATTGAGGCTCTCTCGTTTTACTTATGCAGTCATCGCGTACATCACAATATTCACTGCAAATCGCGTGTTGTCCACTCGCAACCAGCGTTTATTGCGAAAATCGTAGTCCCATTCACAGCCCAAATCTTTATTGCTGTAGAGCACCGCAATACGACCGTTAATTTCAATTGCTTTTAAATACTCATGCACCAAACCATCGCCCCAACCGTTTAGCTCTACAGAAGTGCGCGGTGGACCGTCAAATTCAAAAAATGAAGAGTAAATGGGGTGATCATTCGGAATTTTTTGTAAGGCTTGTGGACCAAAAATATCAGCCATTTGCGCTTCAAAGGTCCGCGCAAACATACCGTCTATGTCGTGATTGCAATCGTCTACAAATACAAAACCACCGTTTTCAACATAGGTTTTAAAGTTCTCACGCTCCTGACGGCTAAACTGCACTAGTCTGTGGCCAGCCATATAGCAAAAGGGAGAACTCAACATGGCAGGATCTGATAAGGCTATGACTCGCTCGGTCAGGTCCACACGTAAACTTGTATATTCAATCAAGGAATTGAGAACGTTAGCGGGCATGCGCTCGTCTACCTCCCAATTCCCCGATTCGTAACTTAGGCGCGTAAAATAAAAGTCATACTCATTGCTCATAGCCCTTGTTGTGCGCGCAGGAAAAGCCGCACATACGCAAAGGGCTAAAGCCGACATAACAAAACGTCGACGACTTAATTCCATGACAACATAATCCTATCAATACGCCGGACCTGCAAACGCTATACAGCGTCAGACAAGCTACTGAAGGTAAAGTCGCGAATTTTCATTGGCGGGATCATATTGCCGTCAATTCGCTCTGGTTTACCTAATGCTTCAATATTGTTAAGCATCACAATCGGACTTTCATTAAAGCGGAAGTTTTTAACTGGGTACTTAATTTCACCGTCTTCAATATAAAAAGTACCGTCGCGAGTAAGGCCAGTATAAAGCAAAGTTTGCGGGTCGAGCGTGCGGATGTACCACAAGCGCGTGACCAAAATGCCTCGTCGCGTGCTTTTTATCATTTGCTCAAGGCTTTGATCGCCACCTTCCATAATAAGGTTGCCAGGCGCAGGAATGTAATCTACTTCAGTCTTCTTCGCCCAGTATGGGGTGTTTGGCATGTTTGTTACCACGCCATTTTTAATCCAGTCAACCCGTTTGCGCGGGTAGCCGTCGTCACCAAAAGGAGCTGCTGGCGCAATCGGATGCTGCGGGTCGCTGTACAAATTCACCACTTCATCAAACATTTTCTCGCCTAAGCGATTCTTTGGTGCTTTGCTCGCATCCTCACCCTCTTTAAGCTTATAACTTAAAAAGCTGCGCCCTTCATCCGCGCCGCGTTGCCCAAAGTTTCTGGCCATATTACCAATTAGGCCAACACTGGCTGCCGGCTCTAAAATTACCGTGTATTTGCCAGGCTCTAGTGCCTTGGCATTTACCGAGTTTTTCGCCTTGTTAATGGCAATGTTTGAGGCTTCAGCAGTATCAAGCAGCTTGTAGTCGCTGTAGTTGCGAGTAGACCAACCAGAGCCAGTGCCATCTTCGGTTCGAATGGTGACTGAAAAATCAACATCAGTACTGGTATTGTAGGCAAACAAACCTTTGCTGTTCATCATGGCAACAAAGCTCACCGTTTCTTCTAAAAACCCAGCGGCGACTAGCTTGTCTTTTTTAGATGGTGCAATACTGTTTTGTGCCGCTTGTGCTCGCGTTTCTGGCGTTGCTTGAGCAACCGACTCAAAAAATGTATTTGATTCGAGGTATTTTTGCTTACCAAACACAGGCATATATTCTTCATTTTCTGGCGCTAACTTTGCCAGCTCTTCAGAACGCTTCACGACTTTTGCCAGTGAGGCATTATCAAACTCATTGATAGTAGCTACGCCTGTGCGTTTACCAAAGGTAGACTGCACCGCAAGGGTTAAATCGCTCTCTTCGCCTGCTGTTGAAACGGTATTTCGCGCATAGCGAATATTGCCACCGTCCATACCGTTTAGTACACATTCTACTTCGTCTGCTTTAGAGAGTTTTACGACTTTTTCTAGCAGCGCTTTTGCATTAGCTTCGGATAATATTGTCATTGTTTTGCTTCCTTATATTCGCTGCTTTTTACACGTTGCGTGCTGTGTTGATGACATTCACGTTGTTAAAACGCGTGGTGGGGCAACCGTGCGATACTGCACTTACCTGCGAAGGCTGTCCTTTACCGTCAAAGAACGAACCGCCTACGCGATAATCCGACTTGCCCGCCATTTGTGCGCAGCTGTTCCAAAACTCTTGCGTGTTGGATTGATAGGCCACATCTTCAATTTGCTCAGTAATTTTGCCGTCTTTAATTTCGTAAAAGAGCTGACCACCAAATTGGAAGTTATAGCGTTGTTGGTCAATTGAAAACGAACCACGCCCGGCGATGTAGATGCCGTCTTCAACATCTTTGATCACATCTTCGGCACTGATATCTTCAGGGTTAGGCGCAAGGGATACATTGGGCATACGCTGGAACTGCACATCGCGCCAGCTTTGTGAGTAAGAGCAACCATGTGATTCATTTTGGTCAATCATGTGCACTTGGTCTCGGGTTGCTTGGTAATTGACTAATATGCCGTCTTTTACCAAATCCCATTGCTTAGTTTTTACGCCCTCATCATCGTAACCTACGTTACCTAATGAGTAAGGCTGGGTTTTATCAGCAAATAAATTGACTCTTTCAGAGCCGTATTGGAATTTACCGCTCTTCCATTTATCGAGAGTAGCGAAACTCGTGCCCGCAAAGTTTGCTTCATAGCCGAGTACTCGGTCTAGCTCGAGTGGGTGACCTACCGATTCATGGATAGTCAGCATTAAATGGGCTGGATCTAATACGATGTCGTATTTGCCCGGCTCCACAGATTTTGCTTTTAACTTGGCTTTGAGCTGTTTACCCGCTGCCTCAGCATCTTCAAGCATATCGTAGGAATTGTTATAGCCTACGTTAGCACCCGTGATTTTCACTTTGTCTTTTTCAAGGCCGTCGAGATACTCAAAGCCCATGCCAACTGGATTACCTAAGCCGCTGCGCTGTTTAAAGCCTTCGGGGCCAACTGCGGTAGCGGTAAACGGTGCCCACAAACGATGTACGTCTTGGTCGATGTAAGACCCATCGGTAGATGCAAAGTATTTTTGTTCATTCACTAAAAACAACAATGAAGAGATAAAGTTTGCACCATTTGCCATCGCTGCATCGTTCACCGATAGTAGTAAATCCACTTTATCTTTGATGGGGATTTCAAAAGCATTTTTCTTGATAGGCGTTTGCCAGCTTACTTCGCCAACACCTTTGACCGGAGCTAGTTTAACTGGAGATGTTTGAAATTTAGAGTTTGCCTTAGCCACTGCAACCGCGCGTTGAGCGGTGGTTGCGATGCTGTCGGGTGTCATGTTCGAGGTTGAGGCAAAGCCCCAGGTGCCATTAGCAATAACACGTACACCAATGCCCGCAGATTCGGTATTTACAATGTTGTCGACGCGGGTTTCGCTAGTGGTAACAAACTGGTTAAGGTAGCGGCCAATTCGTGCATCGGCATAGCTAGCACCAGCAGCTTTGGCGGCGTTTAATGCAATATCGGCAAGCTTTTTCTTGTAAGCTACATCCATTGGTTTATCGAGCAATTGTTCTGCTGAAACTGCTATGCCACTTAATGGAAGCATCAATGCCCCCACGCCAGCGGCACCGCCTAACTTTATAAAGTCGCGTCTTTCCATTGGTTTTCCTTTATCTGCGTTGGTATTATTCTTATAGTTTTATGAGTATAGGGCATAAACAAAAACAAACTCAAGGCAGTGCCTGCGCTTAATTTGTTTTAGTGGGTGATTAGAATGTTACAAGATGTGTATGCAAGTTTGCATTAACTCGCAGAGCGGCATTTCTTGTAATTCACTAAAAAACACGTATTTAGTTCAGCTTAT
>CAYQMI010000001.1:0-16384 GCA_964418575.1 uncultured Glaciecola sp. | reverse complement strand
TTGTTGCCGGTGCTGGAACATGGGAAGATTTTTGGGAGTGGGTTGGTAGACAAACAGGTGACTCTCTTGCCAAGTCTGCTTATAGTAGTCGTTCAAAAAGGCTTCACGATATTGGCGCTGGTAAAGGCGAACAGTCTTTAGGAAGCTACTTGGAAGCACAAACGGACCCTTTACTTTAATGAGGCAACAGGCGAGTAGGCTTTACTTGCCTGTTTTTAAATTATGAAAATTTTATTAAAATTGATAAGTGATACCGCCAGCTATTTCGGTGTTTATGTGGTTTACTACAGCTTTGCTCATTTTGTTGAGCATGGGAGCATTGAGTTGATACTGAATGGAGACATCATCCCTTTCTTCTTTGTTCTTGCTATGGTTAACGAAATTTTGCGGATACAAAACGAAAAAGACTTTGGTTTCGATAAGTCGAAACACTGAAATCTAGCTAACGATTAAAGCTAAGAAAGCGCTTTGTTGTTTGTGCTGCTCTGCATGCCTCGCTAGGCTGCTTTGCCTTAGACTAGAATAAAAACCAATCATATTGGTCTCATAACTATCCCCTCCCGTACATGCTTTGTATTTTACTAAGCGCGCAGGAGTATAACTTGATTCAAGTTTCCCAACTCACCATGGAATATGAGAGCGAAGATAAGCCTCTAAAAGTGCTCGATAATATCAGCTTTGATATGGAGCGTGGGGATACCGTCGCGATTGTTGGTCCTTCAGGCTCGGGGAAAACTACACTAATGCAATTGTTAGCTGCATTAGAGCAACCTACCAGTGGAACGATTACCCTCAATGGTCAGGCTTTGTCGCAGCTCTCAGCTGACGAGCTAGCTGATTTTAGACGCGACAACATGGGAATTGTGTTTCAGTCATTTCATTTAATAGATAGCCTCAGCGCTGCAGCTAACGCGGCACTGCCTTTGGACATAGCGGGCCAAGCTAACGCAAACAAAAAAGCCAAAACCATGCTTGAGCGCGTTGGACTGTCGCACAGAAGCAGTCATTATCCACAGCAACTCTCGGGTGGAGAGCAGCAGCGCGTGGCCATTGCGCGAGCTTTGGTGCATGAGCCAAAACTAATACTGGCCGACGAGCCCACTGGCAATTTAGACGAAAAAACAGGCAAGCGCGTGGCAGATTTACTGTTTGAACTGCATGCGCAATCACAGTCTACTTTGGTCATTGTTACCCACGATATGAAGCTCGCACAACGCTGCAAACGCCTTTTTTGGCTCGAGTCTGGTAAGTTGAGAGTAGAGGAAAACAATGAACTTTCAGCTTAAGTTTGCCTGGCAAGATCTTATTCAGAGCTTAAAGCGCCTATGGCTTTTTTGCGCCTGTTTAGTATTTGGTGTTTGTCTTGTGATGGCGGCAGCCAGCCTCTATCAAATGCTAGACCGAGTTTTACTAAGCGACACACGCGCGTTAATGGGCGGAGATGTTGAAATTGAATCAAGCGAAGCCATTGATGAGCAAACGCTTGATTGGATTGCAGGCACTGGTGATATCTCGTTAACGCGCGAGCTCGACACTATGATGAGTACAGAACAAGATACCTTTGCCTTGGTTGAGCTTTTGAGTACCGACAATGCCTACCCTCTATATGGAGAGCTCAAACTTCAGCCCAAGCAAGCCTTGAGCGACGCACTTGCAAAAGTAGATGGTCAATGGGGCGTCGCAGTTGACCCAGTGTTAGCTGAGAGGTCGCAGCTCAAAGTTGGCGACACCGTTTATATTGGCGAGCTCACTCTTGTTATTCGCGCCTTAGTACTTGAGCAGCCTGACCGGCGCCTGAATGCTAACTGGCGAGGTGCGCCAGTATTGATTTCTGAACAAGCAATGAATGCTTCAGGTTTAATTGGCCCTGGAAGTCGCGTTGAATATGAGTATCGCATACGTACAAACCAAGATGCGCGAACTTGGGAAGAAAACTTTATTGCGCAATTCCCCGATACTGACTGGGAGATTCAAACCTTTGAAGATAGAAGTCGCCGCATTGCTGAGCGCTTATCACAAATTGCTTCTGGTTTATTAATTGTTGCCTTTAGCACTCTTTTTATTGGCGGTTTAGGGGTTTTCAACAGCATTTCTGTTTACCTGCAAAGCAAGCGCGAAACGATTGCTACATTAAAAGCCTGTGGCTTACGCGATTCTCGCATTGGCGCAGTATTTGTTTTGCAAGTTGCTATTCTTGCCGCTTTATCTGGTTTACTTGGCGTACTAATTGGCAGCGGGATGGCGGCTCTTGGCAGTGAAATACTGGCGCAAGACTTACCCTTAACGCTTGCGGTAAGCGACTTACTGCAAGCAGCTGCTGCCGCGTGGTTTTTTGGCATAGTTACCGCATTTACCTTTGCACTTCCCGCCTTAGGCAGAGCTTTGCAAGTTGATGTGGCACATTTATTTAGAGCCAGCGACATCAGCTCAGATACGATTTCAATACGCTGGCGAATAGCCAGTTACGTCTTTGCTGCGCTGCTCGCATTACTCGTTCTTGTGGCTATTCCCAATATTCTTTTTGGCTTAGCGTTTATTGCTACCGTTATTTTGTGTTTAGCCTTTTTTGAAGGGGTAGTGAAAGGCCTACGAAAGCTGTCGCGCAGCATGGAGCAGCGACCTTGGCTGGCCAGTCATGCCGCGACTCGTTTGGCGCTTGCTAATATGCATCGTCCGGGTACGCCTTTGCGCATTACTTTGTTATCTTTAGGCACAGCATTGACGCTTCTTGTAGCATGTTCGGTGATTGTCATCGCCCTGCTGCGTTTAGTGCAAACCACAATACCAGAGGAATCTCCTGCGCTGGTGCTATATAACGTGCTAGCAGAGCAGAAAGATGCTGTGAGTGAGCTGTCGCAAAACTATCCATCTATGAACAAGCTGAGTCTATCTCCCCTTGTACAGGGCAGAATATCAGCACTTAACGGCACTGCAATTCGCGAACTGGCGAATACAAGTGATACAAGCGTTGATTGGCAAGACATGGCCCGAGACGAACATAAGCTAAGCTATCTTACGGGCAATATCGATGGCATAAAAATAGTCGAGGGCGCGATTTGGGATAAAAGTTTTGCTACAGATGCATCTCAAGATATCGACTTCGCCTTTATCATGGAAGACCGTGAAGCCGAGCAAATGCGCTTGCGCCCTGGGGATACAGTGCAATTCACGATCACCGGTATACAAAGGACAGGACAGCTTAGTGGCATTTACAGCCAGCAAGGCATTCAAACGCGCTTTTGGTTTGAGGCTATATTTTCAGATGGTGCGCTAGATGACTTCATCACCAACTATGTGGGTACTGCCTACATGGACGAACAAGAGGCGCTCGCATTTCAATCGGAATTAGCGCGTAATTATCCAAACATAATCACCGTGCGTACCCAAGATCTCATCGACTCGGCAAGCGAACTGCTCGATAAAGGCACGAGTGGCCTAAGCGTTATTTCTTCTATTAGTTTGCTAGTAAGTTTAATGGTACTCGCGAGTGTGATGGCCGCCGGACGAGCAAAACAAAGTTACCACGCCATCATTTTGTATTGTTTAGGCGCTCGGATATCGTATATCCGACGAGCCATTGCTATTGAGTATGGCCTTTTAGCAGCGGTCGTCAGTGCGTTTTCAATTGCTTTAGGGCTCACTATAGCGGCGTTGGTACTGCAAATGAGACTAAAAATATATGAATGGGATGTATATTGGATAGGGGTGTTAATTGCGGTAATTTCTTCTGCACTTGTGTTTAGTCTGGGCGCTTTGTATTTGTTTCAAAAGTTAAAAATACAGCCTGCACAGTTACTAAAAGAGTCTGCATAACTTAAAGGGTGGCGGTGTGACTGATTAGGCCAAACCGCCACTGAGACTAATGAGTATTTTTTAAATAGTAGAATGTGACTTGGTCAAAATCAGAGCCAACACCATTTGCATCGCCCTTTTCGCCCGTGTTGTTTTGGGAATATGCGCCTGCTTTGAAATAGTTCCACTCTTCTACCACATTGTAGCCGCTGTTTTCTTCAATCATATCAACGTATTGATGCGCAATAATTGGCCCATTTAAATCGCCACGACGAATAATGACGTCGATTCTTGCGCCCTGCTGATCAATCTCGTAAGAAAATATCTCACCTAACGCAATACCTTGCTCTGGATTATCGAGATAGATGGGTTGATTGTCTTCATTACTATGACGAGGACCGAGCACCATTTTCCAAATGTCGTCACCGTTTTTAATTTCGTGGGCAAAGTACAGATATCCGCGTTCATTATTAGGAAACTTTTTAAAATATAATCGAAGGGGCTCATCATCGTCTGCGTGTATTTGTCCAATCACTACCCGCCCGGTATGCGAGACGCTCCCGCCAACCGTTACATGGTCAATTTTAAGGGTCGCTTGCAATAAACCGCCTCTCCCACCGACTTCGCGCGGCGGCTCAGGCTGATACCCCAAAATCCAGTTATTACGGTTTACCCCTTGAGTATTAATACCCGTATTGCCACGGCGCAACATTTCGCGTAGTTCACTTCGAGTAAAGCTTGTATTTGCTGAGGTTTTTGCGCCAAAGATGGTCGCTTTAAATACCATACCACCATCATCAGCAGTATAGAAAAACTCATTGTCAACAAAGCCGTTATCAAGCTCACGCTCACTCGCTCTTAAGGAAAAACCATCTTCTGGATCTGTTCTTGGTGTGTCGAGCGCCCAAGTGAGTAAATCGAAATTACTGCCAGGAGGCGCGTCAGGGTTAAGGTTGAACTGGGCGATATCTACGTTTTGCGTATCAATAGGCGCTGCTGTTACATCCAAAGGGCATCCAAAAACCGTAATCTCACTCAATGCAGTTACCGATGTTGTAATTCCACCATTGCTAATTAGACGTACGAACCTTGCAACCGTATCCGGTAAATCAAATCGTTCAAACTGCTTGCTCTGCCCGCTACTGGTTTCGTTGGTCAATACTGGTGTAAAATTTTCGCCATCTTCAGAAAGCAAGATATCAAAGCTAGTTCGCTCTTCCTCGCCATTAAACCAAGCTGTACCAATTTCTTTAACTTGATGTCTATACCCTAATTCAAGGGTAATTTGAGCCCCGCTTTGAGAAGACTCCCAACGGTTTTCTGGCAACAAGCTATTGTCGATAGCGTTTTGTGCTTCAAAGCCGTTTGCGGTTGTCGCTTCACTTTCAACGCTTAGTACATCAAGCAGGTCAATACCGCTGCAACTTGTCGCTGATAAATCGGGCGGAAATATCGGGTCTGGAATGCCGGATGGAGGTTGCGGTGACACTGGTGGTGTGGGCAAAGGTGCAGGCGAATTATCTGAGCCAGATGATGAACCGCCACAGGCACCTAAAAATAGAATTGATGCAAGCGCAAAACCATTACGAATCACTTTATTTCCTTTTTTTTAACAACAAATTATGCAACAAATTAAATAAGAACTTTTGGTAACAACAAATGTTCACATTTGGTTTACCGGAGAGTTATTTTGAGTAAGTTAGATTGTTACTGGGATGTTGTCAATCAGTTAATTGAAGTTTAGTCGGATACCCCAAAATCACATAGTCAAGCTTACAAAATTAAAATTTATGAATATGGTTTTACGCTATATTTGAATAGGCTTTCCGCTTAGTTTTCAGCTTCTAAATTAGATAAAGATACAATTAGTAAATAAGCGATTTAAAATTATTTTTCAAACGAATGCCCGAGGATACGTAATATATTAAAATTTGTTAAAACAGAAAAGTAAGAGCAGATCTACCACAGTCAATAATGTTACCAATATAGTAACATTTGGTAATATTTTAATTAATATTTGGTTGACATATTAATCCAAAATTAGTTACATTAAGCTAAATTTAAGAAAGACGCAGCAGCATGCAAAGCGTCGCTTATAGATTAAAAAGATGCTTCGAAGGGACTTGTAAAAATTAGGTAAAAAAGCGTGTGATTCTGACAAGTGGGCGGCTCCGCTGAAAACAAGCGCAGCATAGGTCGCAATCTCGCATCGCAATAATAAGGATATAGCGGCCAATTAGTTGAGACGCGTTAAACATAAAAAGCTGCCAATACAGGTCTGGCACAGGAATCATAAATGAAAAATCTTGTTAACACCTTTCGCTACCAACTTGTAAACAGTGTGCATACAAATCAAAAGCTCAAAGTAGCAAGCGCAGTTATTATCTTGATGTCTCTAAACTTCCACCTTAGTGCTATAGAAGCTGATTTAGATATTCCCCTTCCCGAGTCTCACGCTAGCCTTAAAGATGGTGTATTACTTGGCGATTTTTCCTCTTTAGACTCAAATAAAAAGCCTGGAGAAAATTTTGATTTGCTTGATTGGTCTTTGACTTTACCAACCGACCTTAATGAAGACCTTAAAGCCGATACTATTTATGAAAAAGCATTAGACGAAGGCTTTGAACTCAAACCCTTATTTTATACAGCAGATGACGGCGGTTTAGTGTTTGCCTCACCTAATGTTGGTGCCAAAACCTCTAAAAATACAAAATATGTGAGAACCGAACTTAGAGAAATGCTGCGCCGCGGCGATACACGAGTAAATGTCAGAGGCATTACAGAAAACAACTGGGTTTTTAGCAATGCCCATGGCTCAATGAAACGCAAGGCAGGCGGCATTGAGGGTTCTTTAGAAGGGACCCTCGCAGTTAATCGCGTGTCTACTACAGGCGACGAAAAAATGGTGGGTCGCGTAATAATCGGGCAAATTCATGCCACCGACGACGAACCTATTCGATTGTACTACCGCAAGCTGCCAAACAACGATAAAGGCGCTATTTATTTTGCGCATGAAATCAACGGCGCAGATGATGTGTGGATAAACATGATCGGCACTCGCTCGCACACACTAGATAATCCCGAAGATGGTATAGCCTTAAACGAGAAATTTTCTTACAAGATTACCGTGGAAAACGAGGTGTTATTCGTCACTTTAATCCGAGAAGGAAAAGAAAACATCACTCGATACTACGATATGACCGACAGTGGTTATAGTGCTGGCAATCAGTTTATGTACTTTAAAGCTGGCGTTTATAACCAAAACAATGGCGGCGCGAAAGGTGATTATGTGCAGGCCACTTTCTATCATATTCATAACACTCACAAAGGTTATCGCTTTTAAATGCCTTTTTTCAGGCTCAATCGACAGTTAAATATAAAATTCATTATTGGTAATGCTAATTGGTAATCTTTTAATATCATATTGGCCTGCCTATTGGTTGTAATATTGGTTTTACTTGCGTATATTACCCATAACAAAATTATTACATAAATATAACAAGCGAATTGCAGTTACATGCTCGCATTAACACAACGGAGAACTCGATATGTCGTCGTTACCAGGGAAACATAGAGACTCATTTAAACACCAGCAGCAATTTACGCTGTCACCGGTAGCAAAATGGGTAAAAGCTGCAGTTTTTGCAAGTGTAGCTAGCTCATTTGCATTTTCCGCTTCAGCACAAGAACCTCAAACAGAAACTACAAACAACGCTGACAATAACGTCGAAGTTGTTGAAGTATCTGGCACTCGGAAAACGATTCAAGATCAAATCGCAATTAAGCGCGAGGCGACTACGGTGGTAGACGGCTTATCTGCTGAGGACATTGGTGATTTACCCGCGTTATCAATCGGCGAAGCATTGGAGTCAATCACCGGTGCAGCATCACACCGTGAGAATGGCGGTGCAACTGAAATCACCATACGTGGTCTTGGGCCCTTTCTAAGCGCTACGCATATTAACGGCCGTGAAGCCACAAACGGCAGTGGTGACCGCTCTGTAAACTTCTCGCAGTTCCCTTCTGAGTTAATGAAGAAAGTCGCAATTTATAAAACACAAGACGCATCGATGATTGAGGGCGGTGTTGCTGGTGTTATTACGCTAGAAACCTTAAAGCCTTTAGAATATGGTAAGCGCCGTTTTCAGGCTGAAGTGAAAGCTAACTATAACCCTGATCAAGCCAATGTGGATAATTCGCTGCATGGCGATTTTGGCTATCGAGGTACCCTGAGCTACGTCGATCAATTCGAATTTGATAACGGTCAATCCTTAGGTGTTACTGTGGGTTGGCAACGTCAGGATATTACTCAACCTGAAGCTGAATACCGCAGTTCCAGCCCTTCTGGGTCCTCGTTATGGGCGTGTTTAAATGACCCTACAAACAGCAATGAAGGCTTTTTTAGAGGCGCCGCAGGCGATTGTGAAGACCAAGTAAACGGAAGCAATAACCAAGGCTATCAAACCGCTATCGACCCTACTACAGGCCAAGCAGAAAGCGCTGGTACGCCATACGCATGGACCGGTTCTAGCCGCAGTTTCCGTCAAAACGAAACATCAGATGAAAGAGATGCACTTTTCTTTGGTCTTCAGTTCCGTCCTTCTGAGGCTTGGGATATCAATTTAGATGCGCAAGTTTCAGACCGTACTCAAGCTGAAGCGCGTCATGATTTGCTGTTTTTACAAAAACGTGTAACACCAGGCGTAACGGGACAAAGCTTAGTCACTAATGATGTAGGTGGTATTCTACAATGGGCGGGTGAAGAAAGAATTGAATCGGCCGGCGAACAATTTTCTCGCGAGGAAAATTATCGTGGTGGTGGCTTAAACATCGAGCATTATTTTAACGATGAGCTAACCATTACTGCTGATATCTCGTACTCGCAAACAAAACGTGAAGAACTACAAATTTCTAACCGTGGCCGCACTTCAAATCGTCCGTTTATTTCATGGGAGTTAGGTGAATACATTCCTAACTTCACAGTGACAGATTTTGACGTTACCGACATCTCTAATTTCACCGATAGTCTGCGTACACGACTAGATCGCGAAAATGCAAGAGAAAATGAAATTTGGGGTGGGCGTTTAGATTTTGAATATGCACTGAACCATGAGGCTTTCACAAGCATTCAGGCCGGTGTTCGTTACTCAGAACTCACCTTTGTTCAGTTCGGTGGCAGCAACGGCAATGGTTCTAGAAACGAGTTTGTTCTAAACGAAGGTGTTACCTCTGCATTAGACGTGCTTCAAGGCTGTGAAATCGACTTCCCAGAATCAGACTTTTTGTCAAATGTGTCTGATGGCGACCTCATTACTAACATAGACGGCGACGGCAATGTAGTGTCTAGCGGCACTGGCTCCTCGTGGGCAACATACGATAACGTGTGTTTCTCACAGGCAGTTGTTGCCTCACAGGGCGGAGAGTTTGGTTACCCTGAGCTTGAATATGAAAATGCCGGCACGATTGACGTAACCGAAGAAACTTACTCAGCCTATGTTATGGCAAATTTCGATACCGAAATGTTCGACAAGTTTATTCGCGGTAATTTTGGTGTAAGAGTAGTAGATACCGAAGTGACTTCAATTGGCTTCAGACAGGGTTTTGATGTAGTAACTAATGAGCTAGGCATTTTAAGCTTGGTAACTAACGATACGATTGAGCGCATTGTGGGTGGCGGTGACTATACCGAAGTATTACCTAGTTTCAATTTAGTAGTAGATTATTCCGAAGACATTCTTCTAAGAGCAGGTATTTATCGCGGAATGTCTCGTGCAGACCCATCAGACTTAAGCTTCAGCAGAACCTTCCAGGTGGATGATGATGCGGCACCTGAGTCAATCGAAGACCTATTGGTTGGCATTAATGGTTCTGGTAACCCTGATACTCAACCTTTAATGTCGTGGAACTACGACCTTGCATTTGAGTGGTATCCAAACGAAGACTCTATTCTTGCTTTAGGTTTTTACTATAAGCAATTTAACGGTGGCTTCCAGCAGCAAACCGTATTAGAAGACTTCACCATTGAAGGCGTCGACATTGCGCTTCCTATTACGAACTCTGTTACCACCGACGAAGAAAGCGATCTTGCCGGTATTGAAGCCTCGTTTGCTTACCGTTGGGACAATGGCTTAGGCGTGAAGATAGGATACAACTACGCAGACACCGACTTTGAGTTTGAAGATAGCTTATATGGCGATACCTTCGTTACTGACTTAGACGGGCAAACCACACAGCTTACCGAAGGCATTATACCTCCTGGTGCAGTACCTGGATTCTCTGAGCACGTGTTCAGCGGTCAGGTGTATTACCAAATTGGCGACTTTGATACCGCGATTATCTACAAATATCGCAGTGAGTATTTCCAGCCTTACACCAGCAACGGCACGCGACTTCGCTATGTTGATGAAGTAGGTGTATGGGAGGCAAGAGCGTCTTACAAAATCAACAAAAATATTCGTGTAAAAGTGGAAGCGATTAACTTGTTTAGTGCTCCTCGTGAAGATGACTTTTTTGTTCAGAACAATTTAGGGCAAGTGAGTGACTACGGGCCGCGTTTGTTCGCTGGCATTAGCTTCAAGTACTAATCACTCAATGGAGCCGCGACAAAACTCGCGGCTCGCAATTTGCAAAAAGTATACGCAAAGAGAATACGCAAAGAATAAATGCAGAAGCCGTCAGCACAATTAAGAACAAAGCGATAAGGCAACTGCTAACACTTAACAGTGAAACTTTCAGGAGTAGAAAGCATGTTTAAAAAATCACTTATACTCGCTGTTGTCGCTACCGCCCTTGCAGGCTGTGGCAGTGACGACAACAACGAGATAGAAGGTAATAGCCGCGGTAGCGTCGTCATCAATGGTAGCGACTTTGTTGCCGGTGGCGCGCTTACCGCAATGGCAACCGATGCGGATGGTATCCGCCAAGATACGCTCGTTTACGCTTGGTCAACTGGCGCAATTGGTGATAGCTACACCATCACCGAAGCTGACGAAGGTACAGTAATTTCGGTATCAGCAAGATACACAGACGAAGCCGGGTTTACCGAAGGCGTTGGCGCATCAACACCAGAAATTCTGCCTACCCTAGATGTTGCAGCGAGTGTTGTGAAAGGCCCTGTAAGCGGCGCTAGTTGCGATATTTTTGCCATTGACGACAATGGCGCAGCGCAAAGCACGGCACAAGGCAGTGCAACATCTACAGACACTGGCGGCTTAACATTCACAGATATTCATTTTGAAGGCACAGGCTTAATTGCCTGTACCGGCGGCACTTACCTTGATGAGTCGACCGGTGCTACGCTAGATGCACCAGCATTGAGATCAGTAGTTAACGTTATTGAAGGAGATGAAGAAACACTGGCTCCTATATATGTAGTGTCACCGCTTACCGAAATGGCAGTTCAAGCTACAGGTTCAAATTTAAACGGTTTCCAAGCCGCAGCTGAAGCCATTAACATCCGATTCGGCATCCGTTTCGATACTACGCAAGTTATGCCTACCCCTGTTGGCATTGTTGCACTTGGCGCAGAGGGAGCTGAACAATCAGACCGCTATGGCTCCGTGTTAGCACTTTTATCTCAGTTGGACGCAGACGATGCCGACTCAGATATGGCAAACGTTATTGAAGATGTTGCAAGCGACTTAGTCGACGGCGAGTTTTCAGAAACAGCATTAGATGCATTTGAAACCGCGCAAATTAATCTTCAAACCACCTCGGAAGTTGCAGCAGATGTTGATGTTGACTTACTTGACGCAATTGGTTCAGCTGTTGGTTATAACAACGACCCTGTAATGGCTATTATTGAAGGCGACTTAAGCGGCACGGTGCAGAACACAGCAGTAGACCCGCTTACAGGCAAAGTAACCGTTATCGACCCTAACTTTGGTGAGGATGCGATTGTTGAGCAAACTAATGTCACTCTCGACTTTGGCGTGTTTAGTATCGAAGCTGACGGCACTTGGTCTTACGCAGTGGATGCAGAAAACGACACCGTGGCTAACCTTGAAGTGGGCAACTCAGTTCGCGATGTCGTTACTATAATGTCAATCGATGGCACTACCGCCGAAATTAACGTGCGCGTAGCAGCGCTAACGCAAGTGGTTAAAATTTCCGACATCGGCAACGATACCGGGGAAATTAGATTTACCGTCGATAATTTACGTCAAGGTAAGTTAAGCGCCTCGTTCTCAAAAGACGTTGCACTTGGCAGTGATGGAAACAATAAAGATGCGTACATCACTTTATACGGTTCATCAGGCAGCTCTAGCGAGTCGTTAATTGATTTGCGTATTCAAGGCAGCCAAACTGACTCAGAGGGCAACCCAATCGCGCCTCGCTTCCTTGTAAGAAACACAGACAGCAGCGCCTACCCAGGTAACATGATCACCGCGCCATTTACTGAACAACAGTTTTATGATGTTGAAATCACCTGGGACCTAGATGCAGCTGAACAACTTACCGTTAGCATTGACGGTGAGGTAATTGGTGGAGGTTCATTCTCTACCGCGGCTGTAGTTGATTCTGACTTTACAGATTTAGACCAATGGTTTGCTGATGGTGTTAGAGCCATTCAGTTCAGATTTGGTGACAATGATAGAACCATTCCATTCGGTAACTTCTACGTTGACAACATTGAAGTGTATTCTGATGTTGAAGGCACACAAAGTGTGTTTGAAGATGATTTTGAATCTTATGAAGTTGGTGAAACCCTAGATGGTACTGGCGGCTTATATAGTCTTGCGATTTACTCTGAAGTCACAGTGTTTGATGTAGGTGACGGCTCTGAAGAGCAAGTTCCAGCGGTATTCTTTGATTTAACTGGCGTAGTATCGAGCGACGCTACTGAGCTTGCCGAAGGCATAGTCAGTGTGATTGACCCTAATGAAGGTGAGGCATTTATTGTAGGTTCGACCTTATCGGGTATGTTTGGTGTGCTATCCATAAACGAAGACGGCGCTTGGACTTACGACCTTGATACAGAAAACCCCACTATTGCTGCATTGGTAAGCGGTGAACGCGAAACCGATACCTTTACAATAGAGTCGCTTGACGGCACCACAGCTGAACTTGTGATTACCATTACAGGCGTTGGCGGTACTCCGGGCGGTGCAAACAACGTTGCGGTCATTATTGATACTGACGATGGCGACACTGGCGAATTGCGTTACGCATTAGGTGATGATGGCCCACTTGCAGCAGGCAGAATCGAAGTACGCGTTAAGCGTTTAGACGATGACCTAGGCAACGGCGATGCATTTATCACGTTATTTAACTCAGCCACTAATAACGACGGTGCTATTTTAGACCTGCGCATAAGAGACAGTAGTTTTGGTGTTCGCAGCCCTGGTGATGTAGATACTTCTGCGGCAACGGTATTGCTAGACCAATTCATGAATGTTGTGATCACTTGGGAATACCCAGGTGGCGATTTAGAAGCGCTACCCTTGGTAACTGTTGAAATCGACGGCGCACGCTTTACTGCTGAAGGATTCACACCTGACAACAATTCAATTGGCGGTGTAACTCATGTAGCCTTTAGATTTGGTGATAATGGCGGCGTAAGAGAAGCAACAGGTAAATTTACACTTGATGACCTGTTTATATTCTCTGACATTGACGGCAGCACTGAAGTCTTCTCTGACGACTTTGAATCTTATGCAACTGGTGATTCACTGGATACCGACAACCCAGTATCGCCGTATAATTCAAGTACTTCAGAAGCAACAATTGAGACGATTGGCGAAGTGGGCGGCCCGGGAACTGAGGGCAACAAAATAGCTGAAATTCGTGACACCGACGCAGGTGATACGGGTGAGCTTCGCTATGCACTTGGTGACAACGGTCCGTTGGCTCAAGGTCGCGTAGAGTTAGCGCTGAAGCGCCTAGACGACGACTTTGGTAACGGTGATGCCTTCATCACAATATTCAATTCAGCAACGAACAACGCTGGCGCCATCCTCGATCTTCGAATCAGAGACGATAGCTTTGGCGTGCGCAGCCCTGGTGATGTTGATACAAGCGCAGCCCTTGTCGTGCTTGACCAGTTTATGAACATTGTAATCACTTGGGAATATCCTGGCGGCGACCTAGAAACACTGCCAGTAGTGACTGTTGAGGTAGATGGTGTGCGCTTTACCGCTGATGGATTCACCCCAGATAACTCATCTACGGGCGGTGTAACACACGTTGCCGTAAGATTTGGTGACAATGGCGGCGTTAGAGAAGATACCGGTGTGGTGTCGGTAGACAACCTCACTATCTACTCTGATACTGACGGCAGCACTGAAGTGTTTGCGGATGACTTTGAGTCTTATGCAGAAGGTGATTCATTAGATACTGACAATGCGGTATCACCTTATAACTCTTCAACGTCTGAAGCCGTGGTTGGGGTTGAATAAGCTAAAAAGGCAATAAAACAAAACCAAGATAACGCTTTTACATAAGCAATTTAACTAAGGCCTACTCTTTTGAGAGTAGGCCTTTTTTTGTTGATAGATATAAGGTAATTCTCATCAACCTTAAGTATTTTCTGTAAAGGTATTTTAAAATTACTGCCTATAGAATAAACTTTTTTGAAGAGCCTCCCTGATAACGATAATTAAAAAACAAATAGGATTATAATATGACTCAAACCGCCGCCGTTTTCGGAGAAGCGCTTTTCGATTTGATTGAGCAAGCTGACAACACCCTCACTGCTCACATTGGTGGTTCACCATTTAATGTTGCCAGAAGTTTTTGTAAGCAAGGCATTGAAACTGCTTACTTATCGCCAATGTCTACTGATATTTACGGCGAGCGCTTGCATAGCTACGCGCTTGAAGAAGGCATAAAGCTTGTTGAAAATAATCGCTCTAATAAACCAACTTCTTTAGCTTTAGTAACCACCGACCAACAGGGGCAACCCGACTACCGCCTGTATCGCCACCACATTGCGGACTTAGATGTGAACGCAAGTACCCTGTTAAGCTCTATTCCTAGCAGCATCAAACTTTTTCATACCGGTTCACTTGCACTTGTGCCGCGCATGCTAGATGTGCTCATACCTTGTTTTACAGAGCTGAAAAAAAGACAAGTTGTGATCAGTATCGATATTAATATGCGAAAAGGTGTTGAAGAAAATAATCAGAAATATATAGATGCTGTGCTGCAACTCCTTCCATACGCTGACATTGTTAAAGTAAGTGATGAAGATTTAGGCCTTTTGAATATCAACCTGCCGGCGCTTGATGGTGCCAAACATATTTTATCTATGCTGCAAAACGGCTTGGTATTATTAACGGAGGGCGGTGACGGCGCGACTGCATTAAGTAAATCAATACAAATATCAAAGCCCGTTTTCAAGCCTAAGGCATTTGCAGATGCGGTAGGCGCAGGTGATACATTTTTCTCGGCTTTTTTGGCTGGATTACTTAGAAATAATACGATAGATGCATCGAACCGCAGCGAAAAAGATATCGACAACGCGCTCACATTTGCACTTATGGCCGCGACCTTAAATGTTGAAAAGCACGGTTGCCAACCGCCAACTCAGGCTGAGGTTTTGGAGGCTTTAGAGGGAGCGGGTTAGCTTTTGAAGAATTGTTTGATTCTGTGGTGAATTTTTTATATGAAAAAGCCCCGTAAATACAGGGCTTCAGTGTTCTTGTAGTAAGAATCTGGCGGAGAGAGAGGGATTCGAACCCTCGTTAGGTTTAACCCTAAACACACTTTCCAGGCGTGCGCCTTCAGCCACTCAGCCACCTCTCCAAATTTGTTACTTTGCTAAACGCGTCGCTTTTAACGGCGGCTATAGTAGGTAAAAGCGGTATGGGTTTCAAGTACTGATTAAGCAAACACGCTTAATTCCTTTGAAAACCGCCTTAACTGCTTAAAACTAATGCAAACTTGTACTGCATAACTAGCTTCGCAAGCTCGCTGCAAAGTCTAACATTCTGTTTAAGGGCACCATCGCTTTTTCACGAAGCGCCTCGTCCACAAAAATTTCTTTGCCTGTCGCATCTAGCAGGGCTTGGTGCATCGCTTCTAAACCATTCATCGCCATCCACGGGCAATGTGCACAACTTCTGCAAGTTGCGCCCTCTCCTGCTGTGGGTGCTTCTATTAGCGTCTTATTCGGCGCTAGCTGCTGCATTTTATAAAAGATGCCCTTGTCGGTGGCTACTATAAACGTGTTGTTAGGCATCGTTTGAGCAGCTTTTATGAGCTGCGACGTACTGCCCACTGCATCGGCCATATCAACAACGCTCGCGGGGCTCTCTGGATGCACCAGTATTGCTGCATCTGGATATAGGTGCTTCGCTTTGAATAAGGCTTGAGCTGAGAACTCATCGTGCACTATACATTCACCATTCCACATCAGCATATCAGCGCCAGTTTGCTTTTGAATGTAGGCGCCGAGGTGTCTGTCAGGGCCCCATATAATTTTTTTGCCTTCGCTATCGAGGTGCTCAACAATTTCAAGGGCAATGGAAGAAGTAACCACCCAATCCGCTCTTGCTTTAACCGCCGCTGAGGTATTGGCATATACCACAACTGATCTGTCAGGGTGGGCATCGCAGAATTCTGTGAACTCTTTTTCAGGGCAGCCTAGGTC